>CALLZN010000001.1 GCA_937858895.1 uncultured bacterium
CTGACCTGGGGCAGCGAGCGCCAGGCGCAGTTCGAACGACAGATGGGCATCGATTGGTCCGCCTACGACTTCCTGCGCGAGAGCGTGCGCAAGGCCGAGCGCGAGGCCGAGCACAAGGCCGAGCGCAAGGACTGAGGCCGTCATGAGACACGAGTAGGGGCGACCAAAGGCCCCGGGCAAGCCGAGGCACTGGAAAGCAGGCGGCCTGGGGCCGACACTGCCGTCCTCGTGAAACTCGATGTGGTCATCAACGGCGAGCCCCGAAGCTTCGAAGGGCCCTTACTCGTGTCCGAACTTCTCGAACGGCTCGGGCTGCCGCGCAGCGGGGTGGCCGTCGAGCGAAACCGTTCCATCGTCCCGCGCGCAACGCACGAGAGCACGGAGGTCGAGGACGGCGACGTCTTCGAAGTCGTGACCTTGGTCGGTGGCGGCTAGCCCGGCGTAGGCAGAGCACCCGGCGTAGGCAGAGCACCCGGCGTAGGCAGATCACAATGACAAGTAGCACCAAACACGAGCATCCAGCGCGCGACAGCGCGCGACCCGTCGACCGACCGCTCATCATCGCGGGTCGGCCCTTCAGCTCGCGCCTCTTCGTCGGCACCGGCAAGTATGCGAGCTTCGAAGAGATGCGCGAGGCTATCGCGGTCTCGGGCAGCGAGTGCGTGACGGTCGCGGTCCGTCGCCTCGAGCTCGGCAAGCGCGACGATGGGCGTACGCTCCTCGACTTCCTCGACCGCGACAAGGTCCTCTTGCTGCCGAACACTGCCGGTTGCTTCACAGCGGACGACGCCGTGCGTACCGCGCGCCTCGGTCGTGAGCTCGGGCTCAGCGACTTCGTCAAGCTCGAGGTCTTGGGCGATCCCAAGACGCTGCTGCCCGACCCGGTCGGCACGCTCGAGGCTGCCAAGGTCCTCGTCGACGAAGGCTTCCACGTGCTCTGCTACACGAGCGACGACCCGATCGTGGCCAAGCGCCTCGAAGAGCTCGGCGTCGCCGCGGTCATGCCGGCCGGTTCGCCGATCGGCTCGGGGCAAGGCGTGATCAACCTGTTGAATCTGCGCTTCATCCTCGAGAGCGTCGCCGTGCCGGTCCTCGTCGACGCCGGGGTCGGGACAGCGTCCGACGTTGCCATCGCGATGGAGCAGGGCGCCGACGGCATCCTGTTGAACACGGCGATTGCCAGGGCGCGCGAGCCCGTGCGCATGGCCCGCGCGATGAAGCTCGCCTGCGAGGCCGGCCGCGAAGCCTACCTCGCCGGCCGCATGCCCAAGCTCGCCTACGCGAGCGCCAGTTCACCCACGACCGGGACCATTGGTCTCATAACAGCCAGCGCGACACCACAGCGAACGACCGAGGTCCCAGGCGAATGACGGATCGCCACGATGACTCCCCCGCGATCGGGATCCCACCTGGTCGCGCGACTTGGGGCGCGTCGGTCGTCATCCTCGCCTTCTTGTGCTTGGTGCTCGGTCAGGTCGTCGGGACCACGATGTTCGACGCCCTCGGTGTGGACGACGATTGGGGAATCGTCGGCGCCTCGCTCGGCTTCTTCGCGGTCTTTGGCCTCGTCGCTGCCCTGCTGCGCCGCGACGGCCCACCAGCGGCAGAAGCGCTTGGTCTCCAAGCGACTTGGTCCTCGGGGCTGCGCCATGCCGTCCTCTACTTCTTGCCGCACCTCGTGATCTACTTCGGGGCGGCCCTCATCGCCGGCTTCATCTTGGCGGCTCTCGGCGCCGAGGAGCCGCGTCAGGCGGCTCTCGATCATTACCTTGGTTCGCGCAGCAACCTGCCGCTGCAAGCGGCCATCCTCGTCGTGGCGGTCATCCTCGCGCCGATCGCCGAAGAGCTGCTCTTCCGCGGCCTCTTCTTCGGCTTCTTGCGCAAGCACTGCTCCTTCTGGCGCGCCGCCGTCTTGCAGGGGTTCCTGTTCGGACTCCTGCACGTCGAGGGTTGGTCGGGGCTGGTGTTCATCTTGCCGCTCGGAGCCATGGGTGTCTTCCTCGCCTGGCTGCGGGTGCGGTCCGGCTCGATTCACGCTGCCATGCTCGTGCATTCGATGCACAATGCCTTGATCCTGGTGCTCGCACCAATGATCCGAGAAGCCTCGAAGGTAGGTCCATGATGGAGCGAAGCATGCGTGTGCACGACAACATGCGTGGACTCTTCGAACGCCTCGCGAGCGGCGCGATGGTCGCCAAGAACGCGACCCTGGTCGGTGACGTCGAGCTCGGCCCGGACTGCAACGTGTGGTTCCAATGCGTGCTGCGCGGTGATGACGAGCCCATCCGCATCGGTGCGCGCAGCAACGTCCAGGATGGCTCGGTCGTCCACGTCGACTTCGGTCATCCGTGCACGATCGGCGACGACGTCACGATCGGGCACATGGCGATGATCCACGGTTGCACCATCGAGGACGCGAGCCTGATCGGCATGGGGGCCATTCTGCTCACGGGCTGCAGGATCGGCACGGGCGCCATCGTCGGCGCCGGTGCCCTCGTCCCCGAAGGCCTCGTCGTGCCGCCGAGGAGTCTCTTCTTGGGCGTGCCTGGCAAGGTCCGGCGCCTCGTCAACGACGAAGAGCTGGAGCGCCTGCGCTTCTCGTCGGAGCACTACGTCGAGCGCGCGCGAGGCTACCTGTGAACCGCAAGACGATCATCGCGCCGTCGCTCCTGTCGGCCAACTTCGCGCGCCTCGGCGAGGACTGCTTGCGCGCCGAGGCGGCGGGCGCCGACTGGCACCACGTCGACGTCATGGACGGGCACTTCGTGCCGAACTTGACGATCGGGCCTTCGGTCGTGCGCGACCTCGCGCGCGTGCTCACGCTGCCGCTCGACGTGCACATGATGATCACGGACCCGTGGAAGTACGGGCCGCTCTTCCTCGAGGCTGGCGCGGCCGGCATCGGTTTTCATGCCGAGGTCCTCGTCGACTCGCTCGCGGTCGAAGACGCCAAGACCCTGCTGCGCGAAGTGCGGCGCCAGGGCGCGCGTCGTTGCTTGGCCGTCAACCCCGCGACCCCGATCGACGTCGTCGAGCCCTGGCTCGACCAACTCGACATGGTCCTCGTGATGAGCGTCGTGCCGGGCTTCGGCGGCCAGGCCTTCATGGCGGAGGTCCTCGACAAGGTGCGCACCTTGCGCTCGGTCTACGGCTTCGAGGGCGACATCCAGATGGACGGCGGGATCTCGCGTGCAACGATAGGTTCTTGCGCCGAAGCTGGTTGTAACGTGTTCGTGGCTGGGTCTTCGCTCTACGGTGCTGCTGACATGGCAGCGGAGATCGACGTCTTTCGCGCCGCGGTCGTGGCTGCTGGTCAGGGCGAAGGTGCATGAACGACGCTGGTCGCTTCGCCACTTGGATATTGGGTATTGGGATATTGGGTATTGGTCAAGAGGTAAGAACGATGGCAATGGGTTGGTCGCGCTTCGGCAAGAAGAAGGACATGCCGGGCGGTCTGTGGATCAAGTGCGATGCCTGCTCGACGATGATCTTCCGCAAGGATTTCACGGCCGAGCGCATCTGCCCCGAATGCAAGCACCACTTCCCGCTCTCGGCCGACGAGCGGGTCCAGCTCTTCGCCGATGAGGGCAGCTTCGAGGAGCTCTGGGCCAACATGAAGACCGTCGATGCCCTCGGCTTCAAGGACCGCGTCTCCTACGCGGAGAAGATCGAGAACACGCGGCAGAAGACCGGCAAGAACGAAGCCATGGTCTGCGGTCGCGCGCGCGTCCTCGGCCAAGATCTCGCCCTCGGCGTCATGGACTTCGGCTTCCTCGGCGGCTCGATGGGGGTCGTCGTCGGCGAGAAGGTCACGCGCCTCGTCGAGTTCGCGAACGAAGAGGACCTGCCGCTCGTGATCTTCTGCAGCTCGGGTGGCGCGCGCATGCACGAAGGCGCGCTCTCGCTCATGCAGATGGCCAAGACCTGCGGCGCGCTCCAGCGCTTCCAGGCGCGCGGCGGCTTCTATGTTTCGGTCCTCACGAATCCGACGACCGGCGGTGTGACGGCGTCCTTTGCATCGGTGGCGGATGTCATCCTCGCCGAGCCGGGGGCCTTGATCGGCTTCGCTGGGCCGCGCGTCATCAAGGAGACGCTCAAGCAGGACTTGCCCAAGGGCTTCCAGCGTGCCGAGTTCCTGCTCGAGAAGGGCCAGGTCGATCGCATCGTCTCGCGCACGGAGCTGCGCACGACGATCGCCAAGCTCTGCGCCTACGCGACGGGGTCGGCGAACCCGGCCACGGTCGGGGCGGCCCACGAAGTCGCTGGTGGTGCCACGGGCGGAGAAGGGTCGTGAGCGGCGCGCCAGCGCGGCCGACCTTGGTCGGTGCGGCCTGCTTCGTCGACTTCGACAATCTCTATGACGGCCTGCTCGATGCCGTGGTCGGCGAGGGCAAGGACCACAAGAAGGCGCTCGAGTCCTGCCTCAATGTGCTCGGTCGTCTGCGCAAGCGCTTGCGGGACGAAGGCGGGCAGATGGTCATCGGTCGCGCCTACTCGCCCTTCGACGAGTACCCGGGCTCTGAGGCGGCCCACCCGCTCGCCCTGCTTGGCTACGAGCCGCAGTTCGTCATTCATCACAGCAAGTGGAACTCGGCCGACCTCCAGCTCTCGATCGACCTGGTCGAGATCTTGCACACGCGACCCGACATCGAGCGCTTCGTCCTCCTCGGTGGAGACCAAGACTTCATCCCGATCGCGCGCAAGATTCTCGAGGCGCGGCGGGAACTCTTGATCTGCGCGCCGGCGGCGGTCACGAGCGGTGACCTCATCGACCGCATCGGTGCAGAACGCTTCCTCGATGCTGCCTCGTTGATCGAGCCCGAAACCGCAACGCCACAGGTAGCCCCGGTCCAGCGGCCGGCCGAGGTCGTCCTCGAAGTGACACAAGGCGAAGTCGCTGCGCCCGTCCGGACCGGCGCGCGCATCCTCGGCACCGTCAAGCTGCCGCAGATGAGCGCATGGACGCCGTTGTCGGACAGCGAAGCGTGGTCGGAGGCGCGACAGCGCCAATGCCTCGGACTCATCTTTGGGCTCTCCGAGCGCTTCCGCGCCAACGACAAGCCCGAGGAGGTTTGGCTCAGCCCCTTCCTCAAGAAGGAAATGGCCGAGCACTTCCCCGAGCTCACGCATCCGCAGCGGCGCACGCTGGTGAACTTGCTGAAGGAGCAGGGCAAGATCAGTATCGAGGAGCGTGAGAGTCAGACCGGGCCCTACCCGTATTCCGTCATCTTGCTCAACCTCGAGCATCCGGCCATCGCTGCGCTGCGGGCCTCGTGAGCGCCGCGGCACGGGAGGCGCCAGGGGAGGGGCACGCCGCCGGGCTCCGTGAGGTCGATGTTCTCGTGCTGGGCGTCGGCTCAGCGGGTTCGCGGGCCGCGCGCGCGGCCCGCGAGGCCGGGGCTTCGACCGTCGCGGTCGAGGCCGGCGACGAGCTCGGCGGGCTCTGCATCCTGCGCGGTTGCATGCCGACCAAGACCTTGCTCGAGACCGCGCACCGCGTCGCCGAGATTCGAGATGCGCGGCGCTTCGCCATCGAAGTCGGCGCACCCCACGTCGACTTCGAGGCCCTGATGGAGCGCACGCGCGCCCTCGTCGCGCGCTTCCAACGCGCCAAGGTCGCGTCGATCACGGGAGGGGGCTTCGAGCTCGTGCGGGGCACGCCGCGCTTCGTGTCTCGGAACGAGGTCGAAGTCGACGGTCAGCGCTACCGCGCGCGGGCCATCGTCATCGCGACGGGATCGAAGACGCGCGAGATTGCGGGCTGCCACGATGCGCGTGTGCTCACGAGTGACGATGTCTTTGCGCTGAGCGAGGCGCCAGGTCGCGTCGTCGTCCTCGGTGCCGGCGCGGTCGGCCTCGAGCTCGCGACCTTCTTGGCGCGCATGGGGACGCGCGTCACGCTTGTCAATCGATCGCCGATCTTCGGCCACCAGGACGAGGTCTTCGGCCGAGAGCTTCGCGACGCCCTCGTCGAAGAGATGGAAGTGCTCGTGCCGGCGCGCTTCGTCGAGGCGCGGCGTGACGGCTCCGAGACGCTGGTCCGTATCGAGATCACAAGCGTAGAGCACGCGGGTGCCGCCAGCAGCAGCGCCGCTAGCAAGACCATCGAGCGACCTTGCGACTTCGTGCTCAATGCGACGGGGCGCGTCCCCTCCTTCGACGGTCTCGATGTCGAGGCCGCAGGCCTCGCAGTCGAGGACGGGCGCATCGCGGTCGACGCCTTTCTGCGCGCCGGTGGTGAGGCTTCGACGACCTTGCTCGCGGGTGACGCGTCGGACTTGCACGGCATCTTGCACGAGGCCAACCGCGAGGGCGAAGTCGCCGGGCGCAACGCGGCGCGCCTCGCGGGCCGCCTCGATGGAACGCTCGAGACGCTCGACCCGCGTGTGCCTGCGATGAGCGTTGTCTTTTCGGACCCGGTCTATGCGTCGGTCGGGCTCACACCGCAGGATTGCGAACGCCGGGGGCTCCGCTATCGCATGGCGCAGAAGCGCTTCCCCGAGCAAGGACGCGGCATCGTGCAGGGAGCGCGCTTCGGAGGCTTGCGCATCGTCGCGGCTCTGGACAGCGACAATGGCGGCCGTCGCCTGCTCGGTGCTCAGATCCTTGGCGCGCGCGCCGACGACCTCATTCACATCCCGGCGGCCATCTTGACCATGGGCGGGAGCGTCGACGACCTGCACCGGGTGCCTTGGTACCACCCGACCTTGGCCGAGGCCTTCATCGAAGTGACGCGCGCGCTGCGTTGAGCGCGGCGCTCGAGCTGCGATCAATCGGCGAGGAAGGCGCCCAGCATCCACATCGTCTTGTTGTTCGCGTCGGCGAAGCCCTCGAGCATGTTGAGCGTCGCCTTGTCGTTCTTGGCTTCGGCATCGCCAGCGGTCTCGCGCAGCCAGAGCGTGAGTTTCTCGAGGTCGGCGATGAGGTTCGTGACCATCTCCTTGGCGCCACGCTCAGCGCTGTCTTCCGTGAGGCGCGCGTGCTTGGCCTGGTCCTGCAGACTGCCGTAGGGCCGGGCACCGAGGGCCACGATGCGCTCGGCGAGCTCGTCGACACGGAGCGCTGCCTCGGTGTAAAGCTCTTCGAACTTCTGGTGCAGTGCAAAGAAGAGTGGCCCCTTCACGGTCCAGTGATAGGTCCGGCACTTTTGATAAAAGACTTGGTGGTCGGCGAGGAGTTGATTGAGGGGCTTGCTGATTTCGCTCATGCGACCAGTGTCGGCGCTTCCGGCCCGGGCGTCCAATCGCATTTATGACTGGCGCGGATCAGCTTTGGAGATGGTCGCGCTCGAGCGCACGGACGTCGACGAAGCCGCCGCTCTCGCAGTGGCGTTCGAGCTCGAAGCAGAGTGGACCGATCAGGGCCGCGGCCTCATGTGGCGCGGGCATGTCCTTGGTGTGGCGCGCGGAGCGCAAGAAGTCGAGGCTCGAGAAGCGCTCGTCAGGGGCCAGCGCACAGAGCTCGTCTTGCATCGCCGTGTCGACGAGTCCGGGCGCGAGCGCACAAAAATGCGTCGCCGGTCGCTCACGCGCCCAGAGCTGCACGAGCATGTTGAGGGCAGCCTTCGACAAGGCATAGCCGCCCCAGCCACGGCGTCCGTTGACCGCCGCACCGCTCGAGATCGCGACCACGCGCGCCGGCATGGACGCACTGCGCGCGAGCGTCTGCAGCACGGTCTGGTTGGCGAGGACGTTGATGCGCAGCACCGCCTCGAGCTCGTGCAAGTCGGCGTCGACCATGTCGCCGAAGCGCGAGAGGATGCCGGCGTTGAGCACCGCGAGGTCCAGCTTTGCTGCTGTCGAAGCGCGAGGGTCGAGGGTGGCGACGAGGTCGCAGATGGCGCGAGCAGCAAGGCTTGCATCGGTGAGGTCGCAGCGCTCCTCGCGATACGACGGATGGGCCGCGAGTCGCTCGTTGCCGCGCCGGCTCACGGCGATGACGCGGTGACCTTGGTCGAGCGCCCAGGTCGCGAGCGCTTCACCGAGTCCCGAACTCGTGCCCGTGATGAGGAGCGTTTTTTCTTCCATGAGTGAGTCGCTTCAGCGGTCGAATACGGCGCCCGAAGAGCGCGTGCTGCCGAGGTCCGCCTGCCGCTCGAACTCACGGTAACGCATGAGGCGCGCGCTGCGCTCGACGATGGTCGTCCGCCGCTTCACGTCGAGGTTGGCGACCAGTACGCCTTGCAAGAGCTCCGGCGCCAAGCGCTCGGCATACTCGTTGTCGCCCTGGAGCGCGAGCTCGGCGATGTCGAGCGGCACCGAGTACATGAGCTGGAAGTAGTGGCCCGACTTGCTCGGGTATTCCTCGATGAGGATCTTTCGCACGGCGCTGCCTTCTTCACGTTCCGCGAGCACGATGCGCGAGGGTTCGCCAAAGCGAGCACGCACATCGTTCGGTCGCATGCCGAGTTCGAGCTGCGTGAGCGTCGGTGCTTTGCAGCAGACGAAACAAAGCGTGAGGCCGGTGGCGAGACACGCCGTGGCTGCGCGTCGAAGCCGCGCAGCTGCAAAGAACGACGGAAGTAGATGCATCAGGATCGCGCCTCGTTGCCCTCAGAGGGCGATGTGCACTAGCGTGTCAAAAAGAAGGGACGGTAAGAAAAAGCCGAGCACGAGGAGCAAAGCCGTGAAGCTCGTCACTGCGATGTTCGCGAGGCTCGGCGCATCCGTTTCGCGATGGGCGTCGCGATTGGCATCACTGTAGGCCTCGCTCGGGGCCTCGAACCAAAGTCGCCCGACGAAGTGCAAGCACCACCAGGCGCCTAACGACGATGCCAGCGCGTAGGCGAGCGACCAAGCCGTCCCGATCGACGACATCGAAGATTGCAGCAGCAGCCAACGCCCCCAGAAGGCGCTCGTGAGCGGCAGGCCCACGATGCCGATGGCCCCGAGGCTCATGAGCACGGCGGCATAGGGCTCACGGCGACCGAGGCCACGCATGCGCTCGAGCTCTTCGCCTTGGAGACCGGCCGCCTCCTGTCCCGCGATCCACAGCACCCACGAGAGGGCGAAGGGCACGAGGGCGAAGAGGCCTGCGCGGATCGCATAACCCGCATCCTGGACACCGACGCCTTGCGTCAGACTCACGAAGGCAAGGAAGAGCGAGCCCGTCGACAAGGTCGCGAGCGAGGCGTCGAGACGCGCACGGTCTCGGCTCGCCCAGGTCGCGACGACGCCCAAGGCCAGCATCGCCAGCGCCAAGAATGGCAGGACCCCGAGCAGGTAGCGAGGGATGCGCGGGGCAGCCGCGAAGAGCAGGAGCAAGAGCGCGGGGCTACCGATCGCGATGCTCACGAGGCGCGTTGCTCGTGGAAGTCGCACGAGCTCGCGGCGCTTCGCTCTGCCGAAGGGCGTGACGCCAAAGCGTATGAAGAGCGCCACGAAGACTAGCGTGCCGCCGACGACAGCAAGGCCCTCGGGAACAGCCAAGCCCGGCCGATTGACCGCTTCGATGCGAAGGATGGAAAGCGTGCCGAAGGACCCATAGACGAGGCCGAGTCCCTGGAGCAAGAGGAGACTCGTCACGAGTTGACTGCGCAGCGAAGTCGCTGCGACGGTCCGCTGGCGTTCGACATCGCCGTGGCTCAGCGCGTGGACGATGCACGCGAGCGCAAAGACCTCGATGGCGACGAAGGCTAGGAAGGCGTTCTTGGCGAGCACCATCGCGAGCGCCGCGGCGGTCGCCATCGCGAGGCCAGCGGCCGAGCCGCGTTCCCGCCTCGCGCCGCGAGTCGGCAAGGTCGCGGACCACAGCGCGATGACGAAGCCGAAGCCAACGAGCAAGAGGGTCGCGACCACGCTCTCCATGCGGAACTGCACGACGTCGCGCAGCGCCGGTCCGAGCCGCTCGCCGAAGTCTTCGTCCTTGTTGGTCGCTGGCGCATAGCCATAGAGCGCGAGCACGAAGGCCGTTGCCATGCCCAAGACCGACACGAAGCGCGGCGCGAGACGCCCGAGCGGGACCAAGCAGAGGAGGCCCGTCAAGGCCACCGCGAGGAAGGGGCCCAGTACGAAAAGGTCGTTGCTGTTCAGCAAGGCGAGGGTCGTCATCGTCCGGTCACCGCCTGACGCAGTGCCGTGAAGGCCTGGGTCTGCCCCTCGAGGACAGCGTCGAAGAAGACCGCGAGCACGAGGGCAGCAAGCA
>CALLZN010000002.1 GCA_937858895.1 uncultured bacterium
GTGATGCACCATGGATGAAGCCTTCGCCGTCTACCTCGCGCGCCAGACCTTGTGGATCGCGATCGAACTCGTCGCCCCGGCCCTCCTGGTTGGCACGATCATCGGGGTCATGATCAGCCTCTTCCAGGCCGTGACGAGCCTCCAAGAGCAGACCTTGACACTCGTACCGAAGATGCTCGCCGTCGTCGTCACGCTCATGATCATGCTGCCGTGGATCCTCGAGAAGCTGCACGGCTTTGCGGTCGAGCTCTTCGAGAACCTCACGCAGTTCGCGGGACTGTCGTGAACTGGATCTACGACCTCGCACCGGGCTTCACGCTCACCCTCGCCCGCGTCACGGCGATGGTGACGGCGATGATGTTCCTCGGCACGACCGGCGACAGCCGGTTGCCGCGGGTCGTGCTCGCGTTCTCGCTGTCGGTCATGCTCTTCCTTCGCCAGCCGACGGTCGTCGTGGTCGACTTCGGTCTCCCCGAGCTCCTGCTCTTGGCAGCGCGCGAAGTCGTCCTCGGCCTGCTCATTGGTTTCTCGATCCAGATGCTCTTCGTTGCCTTGCGCATCGCGGGTGAGATCCTCGGCCACGAGATGGGCTTCTCGATGTCGCAGGTCATCGACCCGACGACGGGCGCATCGACGCCCGTCGTCGGACGCTTCTTCGAGACGATCGCCTACTTGTTCATGCTCGAAGTCGACGCCCACCACGAGGCCTTCCGCATCCTGTCGGAGCTCTTCGACCGCATTCGGGTCGGGGCGTCTTGGCGCCTCGAGGGCATCGTCGAAGCGTTGTGGCAGCTCGCCGGCTCGATGATCGAAGCTGCCGTGCTGCTCGCAGCGCCGGTCTATGCCTGCCTCATCTTGCTGACCATCGTCATGGTCGTCCTCGCCCGCGCGGTGCCGCAGATCCACCTCATGGAGTTCGGCTACGCACTGCGCATCCTCGTCGCGCTGGTCGCGACGTGGATGTTCTTCGACATCGCGGCGCCGCATGTCTACAGGCTCTTCGCTTCGGTCTTCGAGCAAACGCGGCTCATGATCGAGGCCGGGGCGGCGAGCTGAAGCATGGGCATCTTCGACGACCGCGACGACAAGACCGAAGAGGCGACGCCCAAGCGCCGCGACGAGTCCCAGCGCAAGGGCAACGTCGCTTGGTCCCAGGACCTGTCGATGTCGACGCTCCTCGTCGCCGGCGTGCTCGCCATCGAGACGACCGGGCAGCTCATCATCGATGGCTTCCAAGCCCTGATGAAGCGCGGCTTCGCCCTCGAACGGCCCGACCACGCCGACGTGAGCTGGGCGGTCGGCGTCTTCGAGAGCCACGTCTATCCGATCCTGCCGACCATCCTGCCGCTGCTCGCGATGCTCCTCGTGATCGGCGTCGCCGCCGGGTTCTTTCAGCTCGGCGGCTACAAGCCCTCGTTCGAGAAGGTCTTCCCCAAGTTCAGCAAGCTCGATCCCGCGCAGGGCATGAAGCGCGTGGTCTCGATGCGCGGCCTCATGCGCGCCGGCATGGCCTTCCTCAAGCTCGTGGTGCTCGCGGTCGTGCTCTACCTCGCGCTGAAGACGCGCGTGACCGAGCTGCTCTTGTTGCCCGAGCAGAGCTTCGCCGCCGCCGCGCTGCGCATCGCGCAGCTCGGCATCGCGATCCTGTGGTGGATCGCGATCACGATGTTCGTCATCTCGTGGCTCGACTTCTTCTACCAGCGCTTTCAACACGCGCGCGACCTGCGCATGAGCAAGCAAGAGATCAAAGACGAGAACAAGCAGGCCGAAGGTGACCCCGAGGTCAAGGGCCGCATTCGCAGGGCGCAGCGTGACATGGCGCGGCGTCGCATGATGGAAGAAGTGCCCAAGGCCGAAGTCGTGCTGACCAATCCGACGCACTACGCCGTGGCGCTCTCCTACGAACGTGGGCGCATGAGCGCGCCGGTCGTCGTCGCCAAGGGCACGGAGCGCGTCGCCCTGCGCATCCGCGAGGTCGCGCGCCTCCACGGCGTGCCGATCGTCGAGGACCCGCCGCTCACGCGCGCGATCTACCGCAATGTCCGGCTCGGTGACGAGATCCCACCCAAGTTCTACCGCGCAGTCGCGTCGATCCTGAGCCGCGTCATGAAGCTCGGCGCCGAGCGAGAGGTCATCTGACATGAGCAAAACCAAAGTCCTGCCATTTCAGGAGTCACGGGGCTCGGGCCTGGTACTGACCTTCGGCCTACTCGGCCTGATCGCGGTCCTCATCGTCCCGCTGCCGACCTTCGTCCTCGACCTGCTGCTGACGCTCAATATCGCGGGCAGCTTGCTGATCCTCATGGCGACGCTCGGCGCGAGTCGGCCGCTCGACTTCAGCACCTTCCCGAGCGTCATTCTCTTCACGGCGCTCTTGCGCCTCTCGCTCAACGTCGCTTCGACGCGCCTCATCTTGTTGCAAGGCGACGCCGGCGGCGTCATCGAGGCCTTTGGTCGCGTCGTCGTCGGTGGCAGCTACGCGGTCGGGGTCGTCGTCTTCCTGATCCTCGTCGTGATCCAGTTCGTCGTGATCACGAAGGGTCAGAACCGCATCGCCGAGGTCGCGGCGCGCTTCGCCCTCGACGCCATGCCCGGCAAGCAGATGGCGATCGACGCCGACCTCAACGCCGGCGTGCTCTCGAACGAAGAGGCCAAGCAGCGGCGCGAGGAGCTGTCGCGCGAGAACGAGTTCTACGGCGCGATGGACGGCGCGGGCAAGTTCATCCGCGGCGACGCGATCGCTGGCCTCATCATCACGGCGATCAACATCGCCGGCGGCCTCGCGCTCGGGATCTTCCAGCGCAACATGAACATCGGCGACGCGCTCGAGACCTACACCGTGTTGACGGTAGGCGATGGTCTCATCTCGCAGATCCCCGGCCTCATCGTCGCGATCGCTTCCGGCATCCTCGTGACCAAGGCCGCGAGCAAGCGTGACCTCGGTGACGAGATCCGCAACCAGCTCCTCGACGCACGCCTCGGCGTGCGCACCGCTGGCGGCGCCCTCTGCGCGCTCGGCCTCGTGCCCGGCTTTCCGACCGTGCCCTTCTTGCTCTTCGGCACGTCGCTCCTCGCCTACTCGGTGCAGAACGAAGCGAAGAAGCGCGCCATCCCCGTCGTCGAGGAGCCCGACGAGCCCCTCGCTCGCGAAGAAGAGAAGATCCGCGACCTCCTGCGCGTCGACCGCCTCGGCATCGAGATCGGCTACCGCCTCATCTCGCTCGTCGACCCTGGTAAGCACGGTGGCCTGCTCGAACAGATCGCGGCGCTGCGCCGCCAGATCGCGAACGAACTCGGCATCGTCATCCCGCCGATCCGCGTCAAGGACGACGTGACCCTCGAACCCAACGCTTATCGCGTGCGCCTGCTCGGCCACGAGATCGCGTCAGGGAGCTTGCGCGCCGGTCACTACTTGGCCATCGACCCGACCGGGACCGCGGCCCCGCTCGAAGGCCTCGACGCCATCGAGCCGGCCTACGGCTTGCCGGCCAAGTGGATCAGCGAGGCCAAGAAGGACCAGGCCGAGGTCGCGGGCTACACCGTCATCGAGGCGCCGACTGTCCTCGTCACCCACCTGACCGAACTGATCAAGAAGCACGCGAGCGAGCTCCTCTCGCGCGAGGACGTCACGGCCCTGCTCGACCACGCCAAGGAGTCGGCACCAACCATCGTCGAAGACCTCATCCCGAAGGTCATCTCGGCCCAGAAGGTCCAGCGCGTGCTGGCGCTGCTCCTCGAAGAGCGCATCCCGATCCGCAACTTGCCGCTCATCCTCGAGGCCATCGCGGAGAGCGCGAACGACAAGAGCGATGCGCAACAAGTCGCCGAGGCCGTGCGCCTGCGCCTCTCGCGCGCGATCACCGAGCCGCTGCGTTCCCACGACGGCAAGCTGCACATCGCGACGATCGATGCCTTACTCGAGCAACGCCTGCTCGTGGCGATCGGCGCATCGACGTCGCCGGCCGAAGCCTTGCCCGAGGGCGCGCTCGGACGCTTCGTCGATCGTTGCGCAGCCGTGCTCGCCGAGCTCGTCGCGGCCGGCCACGCCCCGGTCCTCGTCGTGCGCGGCGGCCTACGGCGCTTCTTGTCCCAAGCCATTCTCGGCGTCGTCCCCGGAGCTGCCGTCCTCTCCTACCAAGAGGTCGCGACCTGCCCGGATGTCGACGTCGTCTCACGTGTCAGCCTCGAGGAGGTCGCCGCATGATTTTGCGCCGCATCGTAGCACCGTCGATGGCGAAGGCCCTGGAGCGTGTCCAGCGCGAACTCGGTCCTGATGCCCTGATCGTCGGCACCGACCGAGAAGACGAGTGCGCGGTCGTCTACGCGCGCCGCGCCGAAACCAGTCCCGTGGCGCAGGCGCCGACCAAGCGCGCGCCGCGGGCAGTCACACCGATCGAGGCGCTCGAAGCGCAGCTCAGCGAAGCCGCGGTCTCGAAGCCGGTGCAAGCAGCCGTCCTGCGCGCGGTCGGCGGCCTCGACAGCCAGCTCGTGAAGCGCGGCAGCCGCGCGCTTCCAGGCATCGCACGCCGCATCCTCGCCGGGCTCTTCCGCACCGAGCGCTTGCGCGGCAAGCGCATCGCGCTCGTCGGCCCGACCGGCGTCGGCAAGACGACGACCATCGCCAAGCTCGCAGCGCGTGACGCGCTCGAACGCGGACGCTCGACGGCGATCATCACGACGGACACCTATCGCGTCGCGGCCGTCGAACAGCTCCGTGCCTTCGCCGACATGATGGACCTGCCCTTCCGGGTCGCCTTCACGCCCCAGGACCTGCGCGAGGCCCTCGATGCCTTCGCGGACCGTGACCGGGTGTGGATCGACAGCGCTGGCCGCAGCCCGCGCGACGAGAACGCCTTGCGCGGCCTCCGCGGTTCGTTCCGCGGCCTCGACATCGATGTCCTGCTCTGCTTGCCGGCCGCGGGGCGGAGGCGCGACCTCGAAGTCGCCTTCCGCAGCTTCGGCGCCTTCGAGCCCGAGGGCCTCGTCGTCTGCAAGTGGGACGAGACCGACGTCTACGGCGAAGTCCTGTCCATGGCCATCGAGCGCGACATGCCCATCATCGGCCAAGGCACCGGCCAGCGCGTGCCGGAGGACTGGCAAGACGCCGACGCGCAGCGCTTCGCGCTCGAGCTCCTCCCATCGGAGGAGCACACGCCCCCACAACTGTCACGGCCACACCTGTCACGGCCACACCTGTCACGTCACGACGAGGAGTCACTCACGTCATGATGCACGCAAGCGCCGAACACCAAGCCAAGACCCTCGCCGAGCTGTCGCGCAAGCGCGCGATGCAGCCGCTGCCCACCGCCAAGATCTTGACGGTCTGCAGCGGCAAGGGCGGCGTCGGCAAGACGGTCGTGGCCGTCAACCTCGCCCTGCGCTTCGCGGCGACCGGCCTGCGCACGTTGCTGATCGACCTCGATCCAGGGCTCGCGAACGTCGACGTGCACATGCGGCTTACGAGTCGCTACGACGTCGACGACATCCTCGAAGAAGCCTGCCAACCCGAAGAAGCCCTGCTCGTCGCCGACCGCGGCCTCCATGTCTTGCCGGGAGGGCGGGCCTCCGAGGCCGAACGCGTGCGCCTCCTGTCGATTCGGGAAGCGAGCGGGCCACGCCGACTGCTCGAAGCGATGTCGCGCTTCTTGCGCACGATCGACGTCGTCGTCCTCGACACTGGCGCTGGACTCGGCCCTTGGGTCCAAGGCGCGATCGCGGTCGCCGACCGCACGCTCGTCGTGACCCAGTCCGATCCCGCCGCCGTGACCGATGCCTACGGCGCGATCAAGGTCGCGCACGCCCTCCGCCCCGACCGCGAAGCTGCCTTGCTCGTCAACCGCGTGGCAAACAAGGACGAGGCCATCTTGACCGCGACGCGGCTGCGCAAGGTCGCGTCGCAGTTCCTAGGTTTCCGACCTGAGTTCTTCGGTTGGATGCACGACCACGCAGCAGTCGTCACGAGCGTGCGCGACCAGCTTCCTTTCGCGCTGCGCCTCGACGACCAACACCCGACGCAGCGCGAGCTCGCGGCGATCTCAGCTAGGCTCGCCGATGCCCTCGAGCTGCGGACGAAGAAGCGATCGGCGCCCTGACACCGCGCAAGGTGATATTGAGGCGCGGACCGACCGCCTCCTTGGTCTTGGGCAGCGCGTGCTTGTATTCGTGTTGCATGGCGCCACCCATGACGAAGAGCTCCCCATGAGCCAAGTCGAAGCCGAGCGAGCGCTGCCGCGTCGCGGCGCGCTTCGGGCGGACGAGGAAGCGCCGCGTCGCACCGAAGGACAGGGAAGCGATGCAAGGCTCAGGGCCAAGCTCGGCTTCGTCGTCGCTGTGGGCACCCATCGAAGCGAGGCCGTCCGCATAGTAGTTGAGCAGAGCGTGGTTGAAGCTCGGCGCCGCGGCGTCGACGCCCGCGTCAGTCAGCGCGGCGCAAATAGCTCGCGACACGACGGCGCGTAGCCAAGCAAGCGTCGTCGACCAAGGCCGTGCCTCGAGGGTCGAACCCGAGTAGCGATAGGCGACGTCGCCGGCCCACGCGATGAGGCGCGGCTGCAGAACCTCGCGACCGAAGAGGACGATGTGCTTCTGCTCGAAGCTGTGCTCGTCGACCAAGGCCGCGAGCAGCCGGTCGCTGAGCGTCGGCGCAAAGAAGGGGCGCCACCACAACACCCACGAAGGTCGTTGCGCCGAGGGATCGAGGACGTGGAGCTCGGGCGGGCTTGCGACCTCGTGCGCTTCGTGCGCTTCGTGCGGATGCGACGCTTCAGCCGCCACGCGTGTGCATCTCGAGGTGCGGGTCGGCCGCGAGCTCTCGCGCCGACGCGAGCGGCGCCCGCTCGTGCATGGCCAAGCGTCGCTCCGCGCCGCGATCGTCGCGCCCGCGCCAGATAGAAGCGACGCGGAAGGCAAGCTCTTCGTCCGACAGCCCCGAGCGCAGCCACGCCCGCACGTCGTAGCCTTCGCGCGCATACAGACACGTGAAGAAGCGGCCATCGGCGACGATACGCGCGCGGTCGCAAGTGCCGCAGAAGGGCTGGGTCGTCGAAGCAATGACTCCAAAGACCTGGCCGCTCGGCAATACGAAGCGCTGGGCCGGCGCGGCCCCGCGGTGTGGCAGCGGCTGAGCGGGGCCCTTGGCAGCCGCGATGGCGGCGAGGAGCTCGTGCTGGGGCACGACGGTCTTAGCGTCCCAACGTGTCGCGCCACCGACGTCCATGTATTCGATGAAGCGCAGCTCGGCCCCGACCCGCGCCGCGAAGTCGAGCATGTCGAGGATCTCGTCATCGTTACGCCCGCGCATCACGACGGTGTTGATCTTCGGGACAGAAAATCCCGCGGCGCGCGCGGCTTCGATGCCGAGAATCGTGCGCTCGAGTTCATCGCGGCGCGTGAGCTCGACGAAGCGGTCGCGCTTCAGCGTGTCGAGGCTCACCGTCAACGACGTGAGGCCGGCGTCGCGCAGGCCCTGGGCGTGCTCGACGAGGAGGACACCGTTGGTCGTCATCGCGAGCTTGTCGAAGCCGATTTCCCCGAGGCTCGCGACGAGGTCGACGAGATGCTTGCGCAGGAGCGGCTCACCACCCGTGAGTCGCAACTCGTCGACACCAAGCCCGCGCACGACGCGCGCGAAGCGCACGATCTCTTCGAAGGACAGCAACTGCTCGCGCGGTAGCCAGCGGTACTCCTCCTCGGGCATGCAATACGCACAGCGCAGGTTGCAGCGATCCGTGACCGAGATGCGCAGCTTGCGCAGCGGCCGGCCGTGGCGGTCTTCGGGCGACATCGCTCTTAGCTTAGCTGCTAGCTCCGGTTCAGTCGTGGCCCCCATCCTGCCGATCTGTTGCCGCAGGCAGTTCGCATGGATACCGGAACCAGAAGTTTGACACGGAGCACCGCGGCTTGGCTGGCTTGTCTCGCCTTTGCCGGAACCTACCTCTTGTCGTTCTGGGTCGGAGCCAGCGGGACAACGGCCTTGACCCGCGGGGGCATCGCCGCCGTCGCGACCTGGGTCATCGCAAAACCCCTGCTGCTACCGCTCTTCGACGCCCTCATGACCGCCTTGGCAGCCGCCGAACAGGCCCGGCGTGAGGCCGAAGAATGACGGTGCTTGCCAAGCCCGAGGTCCGCAGCCGCGCAGATCGCGACGCGCTCATCGAGCGCTACTTGCCGCTCGTGCGCCACATCGTCGGGCGCCTGACCTACGGCCTGCCGCGCGGCATCGACCGGGACGACTTACAAGCGACCGGCGCCATGGGGCTCATCCGCGCCGCAGAGACCTGGGAAGAGGACAAGGGCGCGAGCTTCAAGACCTTCGCCTACACAGCGATCCGCGGCGCCATCCTCGACGAACTCCGCCGCCTCGATCCCGTGCCGCGCGCGACGCGCGAGCGCTTGCGGCGGCTCGAGAAACAATGGCAGGGGCTGGCCCGCGAGCGCGCCCCCACCCCGCCCCGCGGGGAGGTCGGGGCCCGCCTGTCCTGCAGCCCAGAAGAGCTCGAAGCCGACCTCGTGGCGCTGCACTCATCGAGCTTGGTCTCGATCGACGACGACGGCGCCGACAGCGACGATTCCGTGCTCGGGCAGCTCGGCGATGACGACGACCAGGACCCCTCGGCTCGCGCCGAGCACCGAGAGTCGATCGAAGTCGTCTATCGCGCGATCAGCAACCTCAACGAACAAGCGCGCCGCGCCGTCGTTCTTTACTACGACGAAGGCTTGCTCTTGAAGGACATCGGCGCGCTGCTCGGGGTCAGTGAGTCGCGGGTCTGCCAGATCCTCGCGCGCGCGATCGCGACCCTGCGGCTAGCGCTCAATGAGCAGGAAGCGTGCTGCTGAATCGCATAGCCGAGCGATTCGCGTCGCCCGATCCGCGCCCGAGCGCCGTCACCAAGCACGGGCCAGGCGGCAAGGCCTTCGAGAAGGACCTCCAGGACGGCGCGACCGGCTCGGCCGCCGAGGACCAAGGCGCAGACCAAGTCGACGCCGAAATGCTCGCGGACCAACGCCTGCGGGGCGGCCACGAAGGGCAGCGTGCTTCGAACGCCGAAGCCGACGCCGAGCTCGCTGCAAAGCGCGAAGCGAGCGTCAAGCTGCACGGCCTCTTCCGCATCTTGCCGCGCGCACCGAACCCCGATGGCAAGGGCCTCAAGCTCGACGTGCTCGCTTGACGATGCATAGAGCGTGAGCACCGACAGCAGTTCTCGAGGCAACACCGATGCGAGCCGCATCGACAAGCGCCGCGTGCGCGTCATCGACGAACCGATCATCGTCGACCACGGCATCCGCGGAGCCGGTTCGCTGATCGTGACTCCCATCTTCGACGGCCGAACGATCCAGTCGCTCGAGATCCGCTGTTCGTGCGGACAGAGCCTCGGCCTCGATTGCGTCTACGAGGACGAAGCGCCCGCCGGGGCTAGCCTCCCCTCCCCGCACTCTTCGGCATCTTGAGTCAAGCGACCCCCGTGAGCCTCGCCATGAAGTCAACGACGCGCCTCGCATGCACGGTCCTTTTCGTCTTCTCGCTCCTGTTGTCGGGCTGCGCGCTCTTCGAGAGCAGCGGCGGCACGACGACGAAGCAAGAATCCAAGACCGAGAAGCAGTCGAACGTTGGCTCGACCGGCTACCTAGGAGACGGCGGCCCAACGACCGCGCTCGATACGTCGCCGGGCCAGAAGAGCCTGCTCGAAGCCCTTCGCGAGACCAAGGAACAAGTCGCGACCCTGCAACGCGAGCGTGACGAGCTGCGCGTCGAAGTGCGCAACCTCCAAATGCGCGAGGCCGACGCCTTGTCCGAGGGCTCGAGCGAGAAGGGCAAGCGCATCTCCCTCGAGGCCGAACTCGGCCAAGTCCAGAACAAGGTCCGCGATCGCGACGCGCGCCTGCTCGACGTCGCGATCGAGAAGGCCAAGCTCGAGAAGCGCAGCCTCGAGCTCGAGATCGAGATCGTCAAGATGAAGATCGCCGCCGCCGAAGCAGCCGCGATGGGGCGATGAGATGCGCGCTCCGCTCTGGCTGCTCGGCATCCTCTTCTTCGCCCAAGGCCTGACCTCCTGCCGCATCACAACGCTCCCCGCCCCGATGCGCGTCCACGCTTGGGTCGCCGACCCCCGCGACCTCCAGGTCGTGC
>CALLZN010000003.1 GCA_937858895.1 uncultured bacterium
GAAACACCGTGGAGCGATGCTCACCTGACAGTCCGCGGGTCTCGATGAGCCACCAGGTCAGCACGCCGGGGCCTTCGGAGCCCGCCACCGCCACGCCGATGCTCTCCGGCGACACAGCCCGCCAACGCGTGATGGCCTCCTGCACGAGCGGATGGTCGAGACCGAGGAGGTCGAGGTCCGCCCTCGCGCGGGCAGCATCGCGGTCGAGCGTGAAGCGGCAGATCACCCTCTGCTCAGCGTCCTTCACGACGTAGGTGCCGTCGTCCTGCGCGTCGACGCGGCGGCCATCGGCGGCGACCGATGCGCGAAGGAACTCCAACACACGTTCGAGACCCGGCCTCACGTTGGCGAAGGGCTTGTAGTCGTCGAGCGAGAAGCCATCGAGGTCCTGGAACAGCTCGAAGACCACCTTGCGCGCCTCGGAGGCGTTGGAGAGCGCGGCTTCGAGCTCCTCCTTCGTGCGGCGCAGCTCTGGGTCACCGAGCGCTTCGCGATAGAGGCGATCGTACGTGAGCCGCTCCGAGAGCTGGCCGAGCACCTGGCTGCGGAGGTCCTCGGCGACGTTGCCGTGCTCGTCCACCTTGCCAAGGGTCTTCGCGATCTCCTTCAGCTTCTCGTCGAGGAGCAGGAAGATCTTGCCCTCGATGGTGTCGGAGAGGACGAGGTTGTAGACCTGCGCGGTGTGCTTCTGGCCGTAGCGATGGATGCGCCCGATGCGCTGCTCCATGTCCATCGGATTCCACGGCAGGTCGAAGTTGAAGAGGATGCGCGCGAACTGGAGGTTGATGCCCTCGCGACCCGCCGCCGTGCAGACCAGCACGCGCGGGCCGTCGGCCCTCTTGAACTTGCGCTCGGCGGCGAGCTTCGCTCCATGGTCACCACCACGCAGGACGGCGACGCCCTGGCCCGGGTACGCCTTCTCGATCTCGCGACCGAGCAAATCAACGGTGCCGAGGTACGTCGCGAAGATGACGACCTTCTCGGTCGGGTCCTGCTCCCAAAGGGCGCCGAGGCCTCGCAACACCTTCTCGACCTTCGTCTCGCGGCGCTGGGGAAACACGCGGAGCAGCTCGCGGATGCGCAGGCGCTCCTCGGGCAACGCACGGCTCACCGCCATTACGGCCATGTCCTCACCGCCTGTTGCGGCGTACTCCCCCGCCGTCGCGTCGGAGGCCAGCTCCAGATCCTCCTCGTTGAGCCTCTTGAGGAGTTTCACGCGAAGGTCGGCGAGGATGGCGTCGACTTGGCCGCGGCCCACGGAGTCGCGCGCGAATTCGAATTCATCGTGGACCAGATCGCGAGCCTCAGCGAGGAGCCGCTCGCGAGTATCGATGTCCAGTTCCTGGTCCTTGAGGATGGCCTCGTGGAGCGTGAGCATGAGGATGCGGCGTCGAAGCGTCCGGCGAACGGCCGCAAAGCTTGACGCGGCGATCTTCTGGAAGATCGTCATCACGAAGCCGAGCGCGCGGCCCTGGTTGCCCTGTCGCTGGGCGAGCGCGAAGCCGTCCTCGAGGTACTCCTTGAGCGCCGCGTAGAACGTGCGCTCCTCCTCTTCCATCGTGAACGACTCGGTGTGGACCCAGCGCCGCGCAAAGAGCGGTGAACCGTCCGGTCGACATGCGTCGGCCTTCGTGCGACGGAACACCACCGAGTTCAGGCGGTGCCTGTTGTCGACCATGTCCTCGGGGCTCTTGAACAGCGTCGGGTTCAGAAGCTGTACGAGCATCCAGAAACGGAAGTGGTCTCCCTGGTGCGGCGTCGCCGAGAGGAGCACGAGATCTCGTGCGTGGCCCTTCAGCGCCTCGGCGAGCTTGTAGTTCTCGGTCTTCGTGACCTTCTTGCCGCTGCGGAAGGCCGTGAGGTGGTGCGCCTCGTCGAACACGACGAGGTCCCACTGCGGCGCGTCGAGCAGGCGCTTGATGCGGGCCGGGCGCTTGAGCGTATCGATACTGGCGATGAGCCTGTCGTGCTTCGCAAAGGCGTTGGACTTGCGGTCGGTGACGTCGCCCTCGCTGCCGAACACCTCGAAGTCGAGACGGAAGACCTCGTTCATCTCGCGGTGCCAGTTATTCACGAGGCCCGCGGGGACGACCATCAACGCGCGGTTCAGCTCGCCACGGCTCGCCAGCTCGCGAAGAAGCAACGCGGCCTCAATGGTCTTGCCGAGGCCAACCTCGTCGGCGACGAGGAAGGGGCGGGGCGGGGCTGTGGCGATGCGATGGGTCAGCACCACCTGATGCGGCAGAAGGTCGATAGGCGCCGCCGTGAGCGCGGCCGCGCTCTCCATGAGGGGCAGCGCGTGCGCCTCGTACTCAAGCCACGCCTCGCGCCGCCGATCGTCGCCACCCGCGACTGAGCTGATGACGCGGTCGTTGCGCGAGAGGAAAGGCTGGAGCGCTGTGACGGCGACAAGCCGCTCGCCGCCCGCGAAGAACGCTCGCACGTAGCCGTTGCGCTCGGAGTCGACGACGACGCCTTCACCGTGCTCGGCATGGCTGACGCGCTGTCCGGGGGTGAACGCAACGGGTCCGCTCATTACGAGATCCTCGGGTGGTGCAGGCCGACGTAGGCGTCGCCGTCGAAGTCGGGGTCCTTCTCCTCGGAGACGAGGATGCGAGCCACGTCAGCTTCCGCGCCGCCCCACAGGCAACGGCCAAGTGCGAGGCGCGCACCGTCACGACCAGTGCCGACCTTCCAGAAGTACTCCTCGTCGGCGAGGTCCATCCCGATTCGCGTGCGGCCCGACGCGAGCCAGAGGATGAGCGCGGCACATCCCTCGTAGTGTTCCTGGAAGCTGAGCACTGCAGACTTCAGGTCGGTCTCCAGCCACGACACAGCGTCTTGCTCGGTAAGCGAGTCGAGGCAGCCGTCGAGGCCGGCAACGACGAGCGCGTCGCCTTTGGAGCCCGGGAGGTCATCGGGCCACGCCTTCCGCAACGCGAAGAAGCCGCGAATCGACACCACGGCGGTCGGCGCGATGACCTCAGTCAAGATGCGGGGCTCCCACAGAAGCGAGAAGCCTCGGCGCATCCAACGCTTTGATCGTTCCCCCCTCATTCATCCCCCTTGTCTTCGAAGAAAAGCGATAGCTGCTTCTGCTTCGCTGACTCATGTCTCTCCCGCCAGGAGCGAAGGATGGTCTGAGCGCGCGATGCCGCGTTGCGAATCTCCTGGCTTGCACCTCGCGCTGCTAACCACCTGAGTAGGGCGCCCAGAGCTGGGTGCGGCTTGAAGTTGTCATTGGTGAGCGTGTCGGTCGCGTTGATGCCGCTGTTCTCGAAGCACGCGCCGATGAGGAACGCGGCCTGGTCGTAGTCGCTTGTCATGCCGCGACGGTGCTTGCCTTGCCAATCACGCGCGACCTCGAGCGGCGACGTGAGATGGTAGGTCTTCTTGTCTTCGGAGCACCAGCCGCGCGCCTCGAAGTCGGACGGCGCAATGCCGGTGCCGCGCAGGAACTTCTGGATCTGGTCGCGCGGAATCTCCTTCACGCCGTCGAAGAGCCGAAGGAACTGACGCGTGAAAGGCTCGGCGTTGACCGGCGGCGGATCTTTGATGCCGCCCGACTCTTCGTCGAGAAGCTGGTTAATGCCGACGAGCGCCTCGAGCACAGTCATCGAGCGCCCGTCGTCGACGAACACCTTGCCGTAGTGCCGCGAGAAGTACTCAAGCGCCTTGCCGCGACGGATGACTTGCAGATCCGCTTCTGGAAGCCCGGCCTTCTGGTGATGCTCCAACATGTGCTTGAGGCCGCGCACGTCCTGCAGCACCTGCCGACGCATCTTCGCCCAACTCACCGGCGTTGGTTCCTCGGTACGTTTCCGGCAGACATGGACGATGTCGAACTCCACTTTCTGCGCGCCGAACGTGCCCGGCGTGGCGCCCTCTCCCTTGGTTTCGTCGGAACGCACCGGATATGTGGCTTCAAGGTAGAAACCGGCGCTGAAGAGGCTCTCGAGGACAGCGACCCAGGGCTCATCCTTGTCGTGATGGAAAGTGAACGCCAGCAGTCCACCGGGTTTGAGGATGCGCGCGGCCTCTAGCCAGCAGCCCGTAAGGAGACGGCTGTAAAACCTATGCGACTCCTTGCCGTGGCGTGCCTGATTCTCCACGGCCTCGAGTGCTGTCGGCGTATGCGTCGGCTCGAAAGCTGGGTACTCCTTCCTGAGTACTAGGCGAAGCCACGAGTAGAAGAAGCCAGAGAGCTCCGCATATTGCATGATGTCGCCGAACGGTGGATCGGTGATCACCAAGTCGAAACTGGCGTCCGAGAGCGAGGTCAACGCCGTCGAACTGCCGCACGAAAAGGACGTCCCAATCGAACTGAGTCGATCATTCGTATTCACCTTGCAACTCTTGGAGTCGCCGAGGTCGCTTGCGATAGAACCCGGAAGAGAAGACTTCGCAACTAGCTCCCAAGGATCCTGTGTCCATTCTAAAGACTCGCAGACCCCTTCGACACAGGACAGCCAGTTGCCTCGTCCAAGCACACCGAATACACAATTCTCGACGGGACGAGTCGGTGGCTGCAGATTGTTCTTACTAAGGAATGGTTCTAGTTTGTCCGCCTGGATGTTCCAGATGCAGAACATGTTGTTGTTGCGAAGATACTGCTGAAAAGCCGCCAGCACCACTTCTCGCACTTCGCGCCTGTGACCGGGAGCGGTGTCGATCGCCTTGAGGATCAGCGCATGCACCAGAAGCTGTCGCGCGTTGAATAAGTGATCTCATGCCATGTAGCCGTACCGAAATAAGGGCGTTCGCGTTGTGTTCTCAAGACCGGGCTCCACCGATGTTCGGGGCCAGTACTCGGCGAGGTCAGACTCCCGCCTGGCTGCCCATTCCCTCTCGGCCGCAGCGAAAACGGCAGAATCCACTAGCGTGAAGAAGCGGCCCCCGTAGGCGCTGCCAGATGCTCGGTACCTGCTTGACCGCGCCTGGACTGCGTAGACTGACGCAGGTGCGGTCGTCCTCGACTGCGCGACCGTGGTCAAGACATCCTGAACAGTTCCGCATGCTGCGCATGCATAGCTGGACTTCGACGGAACCGTCCCGTGTGACGTGCTGAACGTCACGCCGGTTTCCGGGCACGTCACCTCGCTTGGGAGCGCGCCACGCACTTCGACGAGGCGCAGGGTCTCCGCCCTTGCACGGTACCACCGCGCCGAGGCTTCGACGTCGTCGGTGACGCTCACCTTCTAGGGCTGGCTCTTCTTGTCCTTCGACTTCTCGCCCGAGAGCCACTGAGGATGCACGAGCAGGGAGAGCGCGACCTTCTTCTTCTTGCCCTTCTGCCGACCGACGTTGACCAGCTCCTTCTCGCCGCATGACGGGCACACGACTGCGCCGCTCTTCGTGTTGATGGGTGCGAAGGGCGTCTCGCCGTCAGCGACGACGAGCGTGACGTCGGGCGCCATGCGGGCCTCCGACTCCTCGATGTCGAACGATGACTTGCACTTCGGGCACTTGTGGGGCCACGCCTTGATCGACAGCTCCTTCACCGCGAGCACCGGCGAAGACATCACCGGCGTGCGGTGGCCGCAGCCGGTCACCTGACACGGTCCGTGCTTCGACCAGAATACGTAGATGATCTCGGGCCCCTCGTACTTGAAGGCCTTCCGCTCCTCCGGCTTGAGCGCCAGGGAGTCGAAGTCGGCGCCCATGACCTTGCCGTCGGCGATGCGCGTCCACGTCCCGCGCTCGCCGTGCGGGCCGTTGCACGCGTAAAACGGCATGAGCTGCGGCTTCACCTCGGCCTCGATTTCGGCGAGCAGCGCTTCGACCTCGGCCTTCTTCACGTCGGCCAGCTCGGTCTTCACGACGAACCACGCGACGGGGTTCAGATCGTTGCCGAACATCTGCATGCCGAGGCGACTGCCCTCGACGATGGTGGTGCCGCCACCCATGAAGATGTCGGCGACCTTGAGCTTGGCGAACGAACGCTTCTTCTGATGGTTCGCGTAGTAGACGTCCCACACGGCCTTCGCCGCCTGCGACGTGTCATCGGGCGCCTTCATCGACGCGGACAGCAGCAGCGAGCGGAAGACGCTCGAGCGGCGTCGCGCCCACCACTTGGACATCTGGTAGATGGGCTTGCCGGCGTTGCCCTCGATGGCCGCGACCTGGTTCACCGGGAGGATCGGGAAGTCGACCTCGAGGCAGGTCTTCGGTCGATTCGGGTCGTTGAAGTCGACCGTCTCGACCTGCACCGCCTTGCCCGCCCCGACGGCGTCGGCGACCGCTTTCGCTACGCGCTGGGCCTTCGTCGGTCCACGACTTGATGCTCTGGCCATGTCTATGCTCCACCCGTGCGCGAAAGCTCGATGAACGGCACCGCCACTTCGAGGAGCGAAAGGCCACCGTGCGTGAGAGTTGGATAGCCGCCCTGGCTCTTCCACTTGCGGCGACCGAGCGCGAACGTGGCGTCGGCGTGGGCTGTCTTCAGCGGGAGATCGAGCGGCGGGACCCACGCGCCAGGGGCGGGCTGGTCGAGGCCGGCGATCTTCGCCCAGCGGCCACTGGCGAAACGGTCCTTCAGGTACGAGGACTGCGCGGGGTCGGCGGTGTCGGGGAAGTGTCCGCTCGCCGCGTAGCCGTGGTCGGCGGTGATGACGAGGCGCCGCCCGGTCGTGAGCGTGTGGACCAGGGTCCAGAACGCGTCGCTCGAGAGCTGCTCGGCGGCTTCCTTCGCCAGCGCCGCGAGGCCATGCCCTGGCGATCGCAGCTCGTGGACGCGCTCGTCGAGCCAGTCGTGCCAGAGCAGCCAGTCGTGCGTGGCGTTGATCTGCGCCGCGCAGTCTTCCCACGGGAGGTTGGTCGAATCGGTCGTAGCCCCGGTCAGGCGGCCCTTGCCGGCGCCGAGGTTGTTCTGAAGCGAGCTCCTGCTTGCGAAGCCGAGCGCCTCGGCGAACGGCGTCGTATCGGCCGGAAGCTCGGCGCCCGTCGCGCGTGCTTGGTGGATCGCGTAGCCGCGCTCCTTGGCGCCCTTCAGCAGCCACGGCACTTCGCGCAGTGAGAGCGCGTCGAGGATCAGGACCGCGCGACCAGCACCACGTTCGTCCCACCACGACGCGAGCGTATCGGCGGTGCGCGGGACCACCGTCTCGTACGACTTCCAGAGGTCCCAGCCCGCAGTCGCGAGGAACAGATCGGCCGCCCCGAGCTCGGCGTCGCGCTTGGTCACCTCCGACGGGGCCTTGTCCTGCGCAAGCGGCGCCGAACACGTGTTCCACGCGTGCTCGAACAGGCTCGCCCAGGCGCCGTCGGGAGAGGCTGTCTGAAGGTGCCGCAGCAAGGTGAGCGGCAAGGGCATCACTTTTCCTCCTTGTTCAGGGTCAGCTCGTAGGTGATGCCGTCCGGGAGCTTCTTGAGCAGCTCGTTGAGCTGCGCGCCCGTGAGGTTCGCGACCTTGAGCTGGACGTCCTGGACCTGCGTGCCGGTCGTGATGCCCCAGCTCTCGACCTTGCCGAGCAGGTTGAGCGCGGAGGTCGCACCAGCGGTGCTCAACTGCTTCAACGTGGACGTCGGGCCGTTGCCGAAGATGCTGCCTCCGGGCGGCGTCGAAATCGGGGGCTGCTCGCTGCCCCCGTTAGCCTCACCGCCCGTGACGGGCGGCTGAGGGTTCAGCGGGAGCTGACCGGTGCCACCGTTGATCAGCGGGAGCACCGGCGGCTGCGGCGGCACCACACCTTCCGCGTGCGGCACGGCCTGCGGGAGGAGCACGTAGGTCTCGTCGAGGTGCTTGCCCGTGCCGAGCTTGCCGCGCATGCGCTTCCACGCGGTCTCCTCGTTCTCGCCCGCGCGCACCTGCAGGTACTCCATGCCGCGCAGGTTGATGGCGACCTCGCCACGCGCGCAGATCCTGACGAGCTTCTCCTTCATCAGGGTCTCGCCGAGCCACGGGATGCAGTCCTCGCCACCGGGGCGCGGCTCCTGAAGCTCGCGCAGCAGCTTGCCGACCGACTCGTTCTGCTGGGCCGCCGCGAGGACGAGCGCGTCGAAGTCCTCCGAGACGAACAGGTTCTTCGCGATGAGCTCGTCGACCTTCTCGGGGATCTTCGAGCCCTCTTCCTTGTGGCTCTCGATGTGGAAGGTGCATTGCGACGGGTTCTGGAAGTTCCAGGTCGCGACGATGGCGAAGCGGTCGAAGCGACGCTTGAGGATGTCGCGCAGCTCGCGCTCGTACTTCTGGTGCAGCTTCTTGAACTCGGGGTTCTGCGCCTTCCACTTGTCGGCGAGCAGCACCGCGCGCGCGAGCACGAGGAGATCGCGATCGTAGAACAGGTTCTCGCTGCCATCGCGCGGCAGCAGGAAGCGCACGGCGTTGCGGCGCGTCTGCAAGCGCTCCTTGAGCCAGGTGCCCAGGCGCGCTTCGACTTTGTCCGAAGGCTCGGGCACGACGAGCAGCGGAATGCGATCGTCCCATTGCGCGGGAAGGTCGCCCTCGTCGACGCCGGCCCACGGATCGGCAGTCCAATTCGCGCCGAGGACCACGACGCGAAAGGCCTTGGCAACGCTTTCGGCGCCACCGAGAACGTAGCGCACCTCGCGCGAGAGCTGCATTCGGTCGTTGAGCCTGTCCGGCGTGTCCCCGAACAGCTTGTCGTTGCGCGCGTTGGCGATGAGCTTCGCCTGCGGATTCTCTTCCTCGCGGAAGACGAGGCGCGAGCCCTCCTGGTGAATGTTGAAACTGTTCTCGACGATGGTCGACAGCTCGGCCGAGAAAAAGTTGTCGTCGACCGCCTTGGTCCGCGTGATGTCGACGTGCAGCTCGGTGGGCTCGGCGCCGACGTTCTTAATCGCCAGCGATCGAAGCCAAAGCGCTCCAACGATGTCCGCAAGGTGCGGAACGGTCTGCGCCGGGTCTTTTACCGCGTCGAGCACGGCTCTCAGGTTGCGTTGCGCCTTCTCGCGCAGATTCGCGTGGTGCTGGTTCGAAACGGAGTCGAGCAGCGTCGCGATAACGCGCTTGTCGTCGTCGAGGCGGAAGTCGGCCGCCGTGATGATCGGCGAGTGGTCGTTCCGCGATTTGAAGACGTCGGCGAGGATGCGTATCAGGTCACGGGTTTCCTGCGCCTGGGTCGCGACGAGCACCTGGTCCTCGAGCAACGTCATCAGGTGCGGTGCGAACGGCCAAGCTTCGACGAACTCGGTGCGGATGCGCTGGTGCTCTGCGGGGGCCACGTCGGCGAGGCGAAGGTGCTCATCGACGTGGGTCTTGATGGCGGCCTCGATCTGTGGGGCCTGCACGTTCATCCGGTTATCGAA
>CALLZN010000004.1 GCA_937858895.1 uncultured bacterium
GGCCGTGGAGCCAATCGCAGTCGGCGAGGAGGTCCTTCCAGGCGTCTTTGACGGTTGCTTGGGTCATGGCAGCGTTGGGCTCCGTGTGCTGAGGTTCCTTGGTCTGCCCTCGGAGATGTCAGCGCCGCGCCGAACGTTGGCCAGAATGCCAGAAAATGCCCTTCCCCTCGCTGCGATGCCGGTTCACGGCGACCGGGAGCTAGAGCCTCGTCGCCGCGCTGCGTCGCGGAGCGACCGGACTTCGGCACTTCGCAGGGCGCGCACCGCACCGACCGCGAGCTCCGCGACTTCGATGCCAGCGATGGCGCGGCGATGCAGGGCCAGGACCTTGGAGCCGATGGCGGCGACCATGCGGCGCACCTGGCGGTTGCGGCCTTCGGTGATCGTCAGCTCGAGGCTCGTCGTCTTGCTGTCGCGGCCCAGGATGCGCACGCGGGCCTCGCGCGTTGGACCGTCGGCAAGGTCGACGCCGAAGGCGAGGCGGCGGCAGGCTTCCTCGTCGAGCTGGCCGCGGCAGCGCGCGATATAAGTCTTTTCGACGTGAGTCCGCGGGTCCGTGATCGCGTCGGCGAAGTCGCTGTCGTTCGTGAAGAGCAAGAGCCCCGAGCTCTCGCGGTCGAGGCGGCCGATGGGGGCGAGCCACGGCAGGTCGGAGGGCAGCAGGTCATAGACCGTCGCGCGACCGCGCTCGTCGCTCCGGGTCGTCACGTAGCCAGGCGGCTTGTGCAACATGAGGTAGCGCTTCTCGGCGGCCCGGACGGCCTGCCCGTCGCAGGCGAGGCGGTCCCGCGCAGGGTCGACCCAGGCGTCGGGATCACGGACGAGGCGGCCGTTGACGGTGACGCGGCCGGCTTGTACGGCAGCGCGGGCCGCGCTCCGAGAAAAGAGCCCGGCGCGCGACAGGGCTCGATCGAGAGTTTTGCGCGTATGCGCCTTCACCGAGGCGAGGATGGCAGGTGGCGGTGAGCAACGCAACGGTCGCCGCGCCTCACCCAAGGGGTGCATCGATCGACGCTGGCGGGGGAGCAAGGCAGTCGCTCAGATACTCGGATGCTGCGCCCCGCCCTTCATTCTGCCGCGATCCGCCTGACGGGTCGGTCGCGACGCCTTCTGTCGCGACTGCGTCTACCGCGACTCGCTGTTGTCGCCGGGCTACTTGTCTGCGCGACTGTCGTCGCCCAGACAGCACCCGTCGTCGGGATCCGACAGACGAAGACCGAGCTCCACGTCCTCGACGATGCACGTCTCATCGTGCGTGGCAGGCACATCGAGGCCATCGGCAAGGACCTCGAGCTGCCACTCGGTGCCATCGTCCACGACATGCGCGGGCTCGAGATCTGGCCTGCCTTGCTCGAGCCTTGGCTCGCGACCGACGCGGAGCGCGCGAAGCGCGAGGCACCGCCAGCCGAAGAGCACGTGCACGGCCACTCGGTGCAGGAGATCGCCGCGGCCGACCCGCACGACCAGCCGCTCGGCGGGGCGCACTGGAATGCCCGCATCCACCCCGAACGTTCGGCCCTCGACGACGGCATGCCGAGCGAAGAGCGTCTCGCGAAGCTGCGCGCTTCGGGCTTCGCCCTCGCGCGCCTCGTGCCGTCGTCCGGCATCCTGCGCGGCAAGGCCGCGGTCCTGACGCTCGAGGCCGCCGCCGAGCCGAGCGAGCCGCATGCGCCGCGCGATGCCGGCACCCGCATCGTGCGCGCCGAAGACGTGCACTGCGCCGCCTTCGAGCGCGGAAGCGGGCGCGAGACCTATCCGAACTCGCTGATGGGCGTGATCGCGCTGCTGCGGCAGACCTTCTACGACGCGCGCTGGTACGGCGATGCGCGGGCCAAGGTCGAAGCCGACGCGAGACTCGTGCCGCCGGTGGCCGACGCGGCCCTTGCTGCCCTCGCGGAAGTCGCCAAGGGCCGCGCGCGCATCGCCTTCGAGGTCGGCGACGCACAAGACGCCTTGCGTGCGCAGCGCCTGCGCGACGAGTTCGGCCTCGACCTCGAGCTGCGCGGCAGCGGCTACGATTTCCTCGAAGCGCGGTCCTTCCTCGGTGTGCCGCTCATCGTGCCGCTGCCGAAGATCGTTGCGCCTGAAGTCGCAACGGCGGCCGAAGCGAGCTCGCTCTCGCTGCGTGAACTCTTGCTCCAGCGCCACGCGCGCGAGAACGTCGCGCGACTCGCGGCAGTAGGCGTCTCGTTCTCGCTTTCGTCGTGCCTGCTCGACGAGCCCGGTGACTTCCTGAAGGAGCTGCGCAGGGCCATCGAGAACGGTCTCGATCCAGGCCGCGCCCTCGCGGCGCTCACGACCGAGCCGGCCAAGCTGCTGGGCGTCGAGGCGCGCTTCGGCAGCCTCGAGGTGGGAAAGAGCGCGAGCTTCGTCGTGACGCGCGGGGGGCTCTTCGATGACGGCTCGAGCATCATCGCGACATGGATCGAGGGCCAGGCACACGCTGTCGATGCAGCGCCGAAGGCTTCGATCGAAGGGGCGTGGCAGCTCGAACTCGGCGACCTGGGTCGCTTTGCTCTGACCTGCGAGGCCGAGCGTCCGCTCGAGCGGGAAGCGGCGCTTGGCAGCCCAGGTGCCGTGATCGAGTCGAGCTTCGAGGCCAAGCTCGCGAAGGCAGGCGGCGCGCCGATCGAAGCAGCCGTAGTCGCCGCCAAACGCGTCCTCGATCGCGTGACGATCCTCGTCGATGGTGCCAAGCTCGGCGTCGGCGACTACGGCCTGCTCCGCTTGGAGGCGACGTTCGCGTTCAGGGATGGGGCCGAGCAGCGCTGGGAAGGCACGGCGAGCGAGGTCGCGACCGAGCGCAGCGTCGCCTTCGTTGCCACGCGTGTTCGCGCGGACGAGGGCTCCAAGCCGCCGACGAAGGAGCGCAAACCGCAGAGTCCGCGCCTGCAACTCGATGCCGCCCTGCCGGCGCCGCTCGGCGCCTTCGCCCGCGCGCGCGAGCCCGAGCAGCGCACGGTCCTCGTACGCAAGGCCACGCTCTGGCTCAGCGACCGACGCTTGAAGGACCACGACCTGCTCGTGCATGGCGGCAAGATCCAAGCTATCGGCGTCGACCTCGCGGCGCCCCCCGCAGCCCTTGGTCCCGTCCTCGTCATCGATGGCAAGGGCAAGCACGTGACCGCGGGCCTCATCGACGCGCACTCGCACAGTGCGATCGCGGGCGGCGTCAACGAGGGCAGCTTCGCCGTGACCTCCGAGGTGCGCATCGCGGACGTCCTCGACAAGGACGACATCGCGATCTACCGCGAGCTCGCTGGCGGCTTGACGACGGCGCACCTACTTCACGGCTCGGCCAACCCGATCGGCGGCCAGTCCTGTGTGATCAAGCTGCGCTGGGGCGCGAGCGCGGACGACCTCCTCGAGCGGCGCGCCACGCCGACGATCAAGTTCGCCCTCGGTGAGAACGTCAAGCAGTCGAACTGGGGTGGCGAGCACAAGACGCGCTATCCGCAGACGCGCCTCGGCGTCGAGCAGATCCTGCGTGACCGCTTGCAGATGGCGCGCGAGTACAGCGTGCTGCGCGCACGCGGCACGGACGAGCGCGGCTTGCCTGTGCGGCGCGACCTCCAACTCGAGGCCTTGGTCGAGGTCCTCGAAGGCAAGCGCCGGGTCCACTGCCACAGCTACCGCCAGGACGAGATCCTCATGTTGCTCGATGTCTTCCGCGACTTCGGCATCCGCGACCTCACGCTGCAGCACGTGCTCGAGGGCTACAAGGTCGCGAACGAGATCGCAGACTTCGGCGCTCACGCGTCGAGCTTCAGCGACTGGTGGGCCTACAAGGTCGAGGTCATGGACGCGATTCCCTACAACGGCGCCATGCTGCATCGGCGCGGGGTGCTCACGACCTTCAACTCCGACAGTGACGAGCTCGCGCGGCGCATGAACGTCGAGGCGGCGAAGGCCGTGCGCTACGGCGGGCTCGCGCCCGAGGAAGCGCTCTGCTTCGTCACGAAGAACGCCGCTGTGCAACTCGGCATCGACGCCTTCACGGGTTCACTCGAGGTCGGCAAGGACGCGGACTTCGTGGTCTGGAGCGGGGATCCGCTGTCGACGCTGACGCGCTGCGAGTCGACGTGGATCGAGGGGCGACGCTACTTCGATCTCGAGGAGGACGCGCGGCTTCGTGCGATGGCTTCCGAAGAGCATGGTCGCCTCGTCGCGGAGCTCTTGGCCCTGAAGCAGTCGGCGAGCGCCGCTGACGAAGCGACGAAGCCAGCAAAGAAAGACGGCGAGAAAGACGGCGAGAAGGACCGGTGATCCACATGCAACGACCACTCCGAGCCAGCGCGACACGGGACCTCGTCGCCTCCTTGCTTCTCTTGGGCTTGGTGCACGGCACTGCCGCTGGCCAGGGAGGACGACCGCCCGCCCAGGCGAAGCGCACCATCGTCCTCATGGGCGGGACCGTTCACCTGCCGGGAGGCAAAGTCTCAAAGCTTGCGACCATCGTGATCAGCGCCGAGTCGGGGCTCTTCACCTACGTGTCCGGAGACGACGGCGGCGGACTTGGCTACACCGGAGACGATCGGCAGCGGGTCGAGGAAATCGACTGCAGAGGCAAGCACATCTGGCCTGCGATGATCGCCGCCAACAGCCTCGTCGGCTTGACCGAGACTGAGTCCGTGCGTGCGACCCTCGACTTCGACGAGACCGGAGACCTCACGCCGGAAGTCCGAGCGGACACGGCCTTCCATCCCGACAGCAGCTTGATCGCAGTGACGCGCAGCGCGGGCATCGGCTACGTGCTCAGCGTGCCGCAGGGTGGCCTCGTGCCGGGTCGCTCGGCCCTCATGAGCCTCGATGGTTGGACGACGAAGGACATGGTCGTGCGTGCGCCGCTCGCGCTGCACTTGCGCTTGCCTTCGACCATCGTGCGCGAGGGGCGCGGCCCGGACGCTGCGAAGAAGGCCGCCGAGGCGCGTGCCGCGCGCGACCGGCGCGTGCAGGCCTTCGTCGACCTCATCGAGGCAGCGAGGGCCTATGCCGCCCTGCCTCGCGACGAGCCACCGGGCCAAGGGGCGACGCGCCTGGACACGCGGCTCGAGGCCCTGCGCGAAGTGGTCGCGGGGCGTATGCCGGTCTTCGTCCACGCCGACGCGCTCGCGGATATTCAAGTCGGCCTCGACCTCACGCGGCGCCTCGGCCTGCGCATGGTCCTCTGCGGCGGCTACGACGCGATGCTCGTGAAGGGGGAGCTGCTCGCGCGCGGCATCCCGGTGGTGGTTTCGAACGTCCATCGCCTGCCGCTCTACCGCCACGACCCCTACGACGCGCCCTTCACGCTGCCGGCGCGCCTGCACGCCGCTGGCATTCGCTTTTGCATCGCGGGCAACGGCGGTGCCTTCGAAGCAGCGCATGAGCGCAACCTGCCTCTGGAGGCGGCGACGGCGGTCGCGCACGGTCTCGACCCCGCAGCTGCGATGGCGGCCGTCACGAGTTCGGTGGCCGAGATCCTTGGCGTGGCGGACCAGGTCGGTTCGATCCGCGAAGGCATGCGCGCGAGCCTCATCGTCTGCGACGGGAACCCGCTCGAGGTCACGACCAAGGTCGAGCGCATGTGGATCGACGGGCTCGAGGTCGACCTCGACAATCGTCAAGAGGCCCTGCGACGGCGCTTCGAGGCCAAGCCGCGGCGGCTTTCGGGGGCAAGCCCGCGGGGGGGCGGACAAATTCCGCGGCGCCGCGTGGCCGGTGCGGGGCGCCCCCCGTGCAGGGCGGCTTGGGGATGGCTCGCCCGAAAACGAACCAGGAATAGACGTAGGAAAGCGTGGCGTGGGCCCGATTTTTTCCTACAATTCCGTCCTTTCCGACCTTGTCTTTCGGAGGGGCCCCTCGGAGGGGTTCTCTCGGGGGCAGGCCGACGCGGTTCAAGCTCGCGCGGTCAGGGAGGGGCGGAGGGTAACGTCACTAGCGGAGGCCGACTCAATCCATGGGTTCACCTGAGCTGATCGTCATTGGGCTTGCCTGCATCCTCGTTGGTCTCTTTCTGCTCGCCAACTCGATTGTCTTCCGCAGCCCGCGCCACCTGATCGGTGAGTTCTTCGGTGTCGGCCAAGGGACGTTGCGCCCGCTCCGCGACTACATCCTCAACAAGATCCAGGTCGTCATCGGCTTCCTCTTCTTGACGGCCGGTGTCGTGCTCCAGGCCTGGTCCTTCTGGGCGCAGATCGAGAACAAGCTGCCGACCCTGATCATCTGCGCCGTCCTCGTTTGCTTCGCGACCGGGGTTTGGCTCATCGGCAACGTCTATAGCCGCCGCTCCTTCCAGCGCTACTTGGGCGAGTTCTTCGGCGAGCACGAGTTCAACTTCCACCAGAACATCGAGCTCACGAAGCAGATGGGCAAGGCCTTCGGGATCCCGACCTCGCCCGATGAGTCGGTCGAGCAGTACGTCGCCAAGGTCATGCGCGCGCTTGGCATCGACCCGCGGGCGCGGGCTTCGACGATGACGGCGAGTCGGCAGCGCTTGCGGGAGATGGCGCCGCCACTGCCGACCCTCGAGTTGCCGAAGAAGGAACTGCGCAACTACCCGGTCGCCAAGTAGCGCCGCCCCCCACGTAGCGACTGCAACGTAGCGACTGCAACGTAGCGACTGCCACGCCTTGGCGCGGTCGCAGCGACACCGCCGGACGCTTCGCGCGATGCAGGGACATGCATCGACGTCAACGCGTGCGCTGGCGGGCCTCGTTACGCGCTTGGGTGCGTTTCTTCGACCTCCTTGTCGAGCCGCAGACCTGCGCTGCCTGCAGCGGACCACGCTTGTCCACGGACCGCCTGTGTCGAGCCTGCGCAGGCGATCTACGGCCGCCCCGGCCTTTCTGTGCTGCCTGCGTGGACACCGCATGTGCGAGCTGTCGGCGCCGTTTCGCACCGCTCTCCTCGGTGCACGCTGCCTACGACTATCGCGGCAGCGCCGGCATCGTCGTGCGCCGCGCCAAGCTCGAGCATGACGCTGCGGCCTTGGGGTTCTTGGGGCAGGCAATCTGTCGGCTCGTCGCGCGGCGCGATGCGCGCTTTCGCAAGGCGGTTGTCGTCCCGGTGCCCCTCGCTCGGTCGAAGGAGCGGCAACGAGGCTTCAACCAAGCCGCGTGGCTCGGAGCGCGACTCGCCGCGCGCCTCGATGTGCCGCTTCGCAAGGCGCTACGGCGCTGTCGCGTGACCGAAACGCAGGGATCCCAGGCTTCCAAGCGCGAACGCCGGACCAACGTCGCGGGCGCCTTCGACCTCACGCGAGCAAGCGCTCGTGGCGCCATGGTTGTGCTCGTCGACGACGTCATGACGAGCGGCGCTACGCTGCGCGAGTGCGCCCGCGTCCTCGCGCGCGGCGGTTGTGGACCGGTGCACGCCTTCGTCGTCGCGCGGACCTGAGGGTCGTGGGAGCGCGCGTCGCTTCAGTCGCCGCGGCGGCGACGTGGCGGTGCGTCGTTCTTGGCGTCGCTCTTCTCGTCGGCCTTGTTGTCGCCTTTGTCGTCGGCCTTGTTGTCGCCTTTGTCGTTGGCCTTGTCGTCGGCCTTCTCGTCAGCGGCCTTCAGCTCGAGCTTCAGGCGGACGTCTTCACCGTTGCGTTGCACGACGACCGACGAGGCCGCCTTACCGCTGCGCAAGAGCTCGACGAAGGCGCGGCGCAAGCCTGCGCTGCCCCCTTCGACCTTGTTGCCGTCGAGTTCGAGGATGCGGTCGCCCGCCTGCACGCCAGCCGAGCCGAGCACGCCTTCTTTGCTAGCGATCGTGACTTGGAGGTCGGCATCGACGCTGATGCCCGTCGAGCGGATGGCCGGACTCGGACGTGTCGTCGTCGAACGGCCGACGGGTGCCGGCATGCGCTCTTCGATGTTCGCGAGCGCCAACGCGCCGAGGGCCGCGACCGTCGCCGTTTGCTTCTGGTACTCGGGCACCGCGAGGGCGAAGGTGTCGTGTTGCGTGTGGTGGCCGAAGTTGTAGCGCGCGCGTCCCTTTTGCAGCCAGTAGAAGCCCGGTGCGCGCACGGTGATGAAGGACGCGTGGTCGCTTCCGTAGCTTGGCTGCTGGCCCTCGGTGATCGTGAACGGAAAGCTAGCGTCGATCGTGTCGAAGCCGGCGAAGGCGCGCTCGAGCAAGGGGAGCTGCTGGCTGCTACCGATGATGCCGACGGCCGCGTTCGTGCCGCCATCGTGGACGAGGGCCGCTTGGCAGTTGGCGACCACGTCCTGGCGGTTCTTCTGGACCCAAGCGCGACTGCCGAGCAAGCCCTGCTCTTCGCCGCTCCAGAGCATGAAGCGAATCGTGCGTCGCGGGCGAGCCCCGACCGCGGTCAAGATACGAGCAGCCTCGAGGGTCGTCGACGTGCCCGTGCCGTTGTCGGTCGTGCCTGTCGCACCGTCCCAACTGTCGATGTGGCCCCCGACGACGACATACTCGTGCGGCTTCTCGAAGCCTTCGAGTTCGGCGATGACGTTGTAGTTGGGTACCGGGCCCTGGCGGAACCAGTTGCGGATGTCGAGGACGACGCGCACCTTGGTCTGGGCCTGCACAGCGCGTGCGAGGCTCTGGAACTGGTCCCAGCGGACTTGGACTTCGGGGAAGCGCGGGAGCTCGGGCCAGCGGATCTGGTACCGACCACCTGTCATCAGGAGGTTGCGATGCAGTTCTTTGGGGTCTTCTTTGCCGGGCCGCGTCTCGTTGCCCGAGTAGAGGAAGCCGTGGGCGCCGTTGTCGGCGAGGAAGCCGCCAAGCTCGCGCGTCCCCGATCGACGCAGACTGCCACGCATCAAGATCCACGCATCGCGATAGTAGTTCGCGTTCTTGCGCACTCGGTCGTGGGCCTCTTCGACGTCGTCGGGGCCCTCGATGACGGGTCCTTCAGCGGGGCCCTTCGTGCCGGCTGTCCACGCATTGGTACTGAAGGCCAGCGGCATGGCCAGGTCTTCGGGCTCGAGAATCGCGCCCGACGCCGGCCCGCGGTCGAAGCCGACCGGGAACTCGCCCCACTGCTCGAGGCGCGCGTTCGCGAGGCCCATGGCCTTGAACTCGGCGAGCGCCCACTCTTGGGCGTTCTGGATGTTGCGCGACGACGTGAGGCGGGGGCCGATGCGGTTGACGAGGTGGTCGAGGAAGGCCATGACCTTCGATCCTTCCTTGCCCTCGTGCACGATGCGCTGCCAGACATCGGCCTCGATGACCGTGTTCGCTGCCGTGGCGTCCGGCGCGGGCTTGGTCGTCGGCGCGGCGGCTTCTTGCGCAAGCACGGCTTGCGACGACGAGAATGTCGAGCCGAAGGTGAGGATCGCGAGCGCGAGCCCGAGGTGACAGGGGAATATGGATCGTGGCTCGGCGCTGCTCGCTTGCATGTTCTTCTCTCCTTGCTGGGCACGAGTTTACGTGCACGCCGTCGACCATGCGAAAGTCGCTCTCGACCTCAGTGCCAACAGGACCGAGACGGCCGCGGGCCACGATTTTGAGGGAGGCGATTTTGCAGGCCCATTCCTAAGCTCCCCGCGATGAGCCCCGCAATGAGCGTCGTCGAGATCTGGACCGATGGAGCCTGTCGCGGCAACCCCGGGACCGGTGGTTGGGGCGCCCTCCTCGTCGCCGGGTCCCATCGCAAGGAGCTTTGGGGAGGCGAGCCCGACACGACCAACAATCGCATGGAACTCCTCGCGGCGATCTCGGCCTTGGAGGCCTTGAAGCGCCGTAGCCGAGTCATCGTCCACACCGACTCGACCTACGTGCGCAACGGCATCCTGTCCTGGCTCGCCAACTGGAAGCGCAATTCCTGGCGGACCGCCGCCAAAAAGCCGGTCAAGAACCAAGACCTCTGGCAACGCCTCGACGCCGTCGTCGCCAAGCACGAGGTCGAATGGCGCTGGGTCAAGGGCCACGCTGGCGACCCGGGCAACGAACACGCCGACCTCCTCGCCAACCGCGGTTGTGACGAGGTCGCGGCGCGCTGAGACAGTTCGCAAGCTACTACGGAGACAGAAGATGACGAAGAGAATCGACCGCTACTACCAGCGCAAGGGCTGAACGACCTGCAAGCGAGCGTCTTCCTGGATGGAAGACCACGACATCGAAGTCAAGGCAATCATCGACGCGACCAAGGCGACGATCGGCGGCGACGAGGCCTTGGCCTTGGCGCTGCAGGCCTCGGCGATCCACGTCGCCAAAGGAAAGAAGCGCCTCGATTTCACCGTGCGCGCTGGCAAGCCGAGCGGCGAGGCAACGCAGGAAGATATCCGCGCCGCGATCACCGGGCCGACGGGCAACCTGCGTGCGCCCACGCTCTTCGTCGGCAAGTCGCTCTACGTCGGCTTCAACGACGAGCTCTACGCCGATCTACTGGGCTGAGCGAGCAGCGCTCGCGAGGTCGCGTTCCAATCAGTTCTGGAAGATCGTGAACTCGAGCCCTTCGCTGCCGGAGAGGCCGAGCGCCGATGATCCTGCGTCGACGACGAGGGCCTGGAGCTTGATCTGAGCCCCATTGAGGGCGCTGTCATTGGGCACGGGGATGCTGACGAGCGCAGCGCCGTTTGCATCCGTCGGAGCCGTCAGCAACAAGGCCGGCGGGTTGACGAGTTCGACGAGGATCTGCAAGCCGCCGACGTTGGCGTTTGCTGTCGCACCGCCGACGAGGAAGATCGCGGCGCTGCTAGCCTTGGCGTCGCGCACGCCGATGTGGAAGTTCGGGTTGCCAAGGTAGGCAGCGCCCTTGAGGTGCACGTGCGGCACGCGACCGTTGCTGCCCTTCGTCCCATCGCCGTAGCGCACACTGCCGGCGAGCGGCTTGATCAGGTAGAGGCCCGTCGAACGGTCCGAGATGTACTGGATGCCCGAGCGCGCGAAGGGATAGCAACCCCAGTTGCCGTTGTAGCCACCGCTCGCGCCGGGGTAGGTGTCGTAGTAGCCGACTTCGACCGGCTTGGCCGGATCGCTCATGTCGACGCAACGATAGCCCTCGGTGTAGTACGACGCATGGATCACATAGTCGAGGATGTAGGCGTTGTGGGGGATCGCGAGCGGGGCCGTCGTCGGGTTGGCCTTGTAGAACGAAGCGAGCTTCGGCGCAGCGCGGTTCGTGACGTCCCAGATCCCGATCGGGCCAGCGTCGGCTTCGTTGGTCGTCACCGAGTAGCGGCTGTCATAGGTCGTCCAGTTGTTGTGGCAGTACTGGGCGCCCGGTGCGTTGGCGATGCCGACCTGGGTGATCGTCGGCAGGTTGCGCACGTCGAGGATCGCATACTCGTTCGAGTAGATGTAAGAAACGTGGGCGAAGCCATCGCGGATGTCGAGGTCGTGGATGTAAGGGCTGGCCCAGGTCGCGATGAACTTGGGGGTGCCGGGCGTCGTGTCGACGTCGAGGATGTGCATGCCGCCGTTCGAGCCGCAGCAGTAGACGTAGCCGGTTTGGAAGTCGAGGGCGATGTTGTGCGTGTTGCGCCACGTGACGCCAGACGGAACGTAAGTCCTGACATAGGTCGGGGCGTCGGGGTTGCGCAGGTCGAGGATCTGCACGCCACCTCCGCTCTCGGTGACGATGTAGCCGTAACCCTTCCAATACTTGGCGTCACGCCACGACGACGTGCGCCAGCCCGAGAGGCCCGCGCTGAAGTAGCCGCGATTGATCGGCGTTGCCGGGTTCGACACGTCGAGGATGTAGGTGCCAGCCGTCGTCAGCAGCATGCAGTACGGCTTGCCGGTATTGGGATCTTCGAAGCCCCAGACGTCATTGGCTGAGCCCGACGTCGGTGTAAAGCGGCCGATCAGGGTCGCGTTCTTGGACTGGGAGCTGAGGGCTGTCGCCGTGAGCGACAGCGTGAGAGCTAGTGTGATGGCGCGGTTCATTTCGTCTCTACTTCGAGTTGGCCAGTGGGCGACGTGTGTAGCCTGCCTGACTTTGTGTTTGGAAAGCGCAGTGTGGTCGTGGCGCTGTTGCGATCAGCGCGTGAAGGTCGTGAGTTCGAGGCCCTTGGTTGCCGAGAAGCCCAAAGATCCGGCCGCGTCGACGACGAAGTGCTGGACCGCAAGCTTGATGTTGTTGAGGCTCGGTGTGTTGGCGATGGGCAGCGGAATGCGGGACTCGCCGTTCGCCGTCGTGAGGCTCGTCAGCAAGACTGCGCCGACCACGTCGACGTTGATGTTGAGGCCGCTGGCCGAGAGATTGGCGCGCGCGGGCGAGAGCAGGGTGACCACCGGCGCGGTCGCTGCCGCGTTGCGGCAGGCGACTTGGAACTTCGTGTTGCCGACATAGGCGCTCCCGATCGTGAAGCCATGCGGCTCTTTTCCGCCGGTGCCGGCCGTGGCCTTGCCGTAGCGAATCGTCGTCGAAGCAGGCTTGAGCACGAGCAAGCCGCGCGTGATGTCACTCAAGTAGACGATGCCCGACGGTTGGAAGCAGTGGCAGCCCCAGGCGCCCTCGTAGCCGCTCGACGCGCCAGCCCAAGAATCGTAGTAGGCGACCTCGACCGGGTTGCTCGGGTCCGAGATGTCCACCGAGCGGTAGCCCTCGGTGTAGTGCGACATGTGGGCCACGTAGTCGAGGACGTAGGCGTTGTGGATGATCGAGGTCGACGGCCCTGCGTGGTACTGCGAGACGAAGACCGGGTTCGTGCGCGAGCTGATGTCGTAGATCGCCATCGGTCCGTTCGAGCGCTCGTCCGTCGTGACGCAGTAGCGGTCGTCGTAGGTCGGCCACGTGTTGTGCGTGAAGGTGCGCGGCGTGCGAACGCTCCCAAGGAGGCGCGGGGAGCTCAGGTTCTGACTGACGTCATAGAGCGCGTAGCGGCCGGCGTAGATCTCCGAGCCATGGAGCAGGCCGTTCTGCATCGACAAGTCGTGCTGGTAGGGGCCAGCCCAGGTCGCGAGCAAGACGGGCGAACCCGGCGTCGTGTCGACGTCGATGAAGCGCAGCGGGCTTTGGAATATCTTCGCGGAATGGGCGAGC
>CALLZN010000005.1 GCA_937858895.1 uncultured bacterium
GGCGGCCTTCCTTTCGGGCAGGCCCCCGTACTGGGGCCGCGCGCCCACGGGTGGAAAAAGTTTAACCGCCGGCGAGGATGTCGACCGAGCCGTTGCCCTTCTCGATGGCCTGGGTGTCGAGTAGGGCCGACAGGCTGCGAATCGCGGTCTCACGCCGGTCACGCAAGTCGTTGGCAGGGTGTTGACCGACTTCGAGCGTGACGATCTCACGATTGAGGTCGGCGATCTGCTCGGCCAGGGTGTTGACCTCGCGTATGTGCCCTTCGATCTCGAGCTTGCCGTCGGATGAAAGCGTCGAGAAGCGCGTCGCGAGCAGGTTGAAGCCACTCGTCAACTCTTGGGCCGCCTGCACGACGCCTCCGCGCAGCGCGCGCTGTCCAGCGTCGGTGCGCAGCTTGCTGATCGAATCGAAGTATTCGTTGAAGAGGCCAGACAGTCCGCCTTCGCCAGGTTCACCGAGGATGCCTTCGATTTCCGCCATGCGGCGATAGTCGATTTCGGCTGAGCCTGTGAGGCCTTGTTGGGTGCGCAGGCGCGCATCGAGGCGCTCGTCGAGGATGCGGCTGACCGTTTCGACTTGCACACCGGTGCCGATGAAGAAGCCGCGCGCGCCTTCCTTCGTGGGCAGCGTCGAGCCGAGCAAGACGCGCTGCCGTGTGTAGCCGGGCGTGTTCGCGTTGGCGACGTTCTGTCCGATGATCTCCATCGACAGGCGCGCTGCGTTGAGTCCGCGCAGGGCCGTGCCGAAGCCGAAGCCATATCCCATGGGCCTACCCTCGTTGTCTCACAGTGTCGTGTTGACGAAGCTCCGGGGGTCCTTCGTCGTGCGTTGACGGCCGTCGGGGCCGTACTGGGCCTCGCCCGGGTTGTTGCCGAAGAGGCGGCGTAGCGTGTTCTCATGGCAGGTCGCCGACCAGTCGAGCAAGCGTTCGCCAATCGCAGCTTCGATGCCGAGAGCTTCGGCGGCCTCGCGCAGCTCGCGGCGCGCGGTCTCGACCCGCAGACGCGCGGCCTTGGGCAAGCGCTCGGCGACGCGGGCCAAGGTCGCGGTTGCCGGCGGGAGCTTCAAGAGCGTGGCGAGCTGCTCATGAACGGCAGCTCGCTCGCGCTCGGCTTCGACGAGACGGTCCGAGACCTTGGCGAGCGCTGCTGGTGCCTTCGCGAGCTCCTCGCCGCGCAAGGCGACGAAGTGCTGGCGCTGCGCGCGCAGCTCGTTCGTCGCGCTGCGGACCAAGTCGCTGCTCAGCGCGAGGCTGCGCACCAAATCGTCGACGAGGCGATTGTGGTCAGGGGATGCTGTGTGGTGCATGGCTCAGGACCTCGAGGTCGGTGATCGCTGCTTGTGCTTTGGGTTGAGGCAGGCTCCGGATCTTCACCGCGCTCTCGATGCTCGCGATCGTCGGCTTGCCGAGCGTTTTGATGCGTCCGAGGCTCGCGACGGGAGAAGTCGCTTCGCCGCTTGCTTCGATGTCTGCCGTCGTTGGGGCCTGCGCGATGCGTCCGCGCTGTTCCCAATCGCGCACGATGTGGTCGGCGAAGCCGATGCGTCCCGACTCGGCGAGGCGCTTGGAGAGCATCGAATCGAAGAGGCCTTCTTGAATGTCGTTGCCGACGCCTTCGCCGAACATGCCCTCGCCGACCGCTTCGTCGTTCTCGCGCATGTCCTTGATGAGCTGCTGGATGAAGATCGACTCGAACTGTCGCGCGGCTTCGAGCGCTGCTTCCTTCGACGGGAGCAGCATCGATGCGTCGCTGCCGGCTTGGAGCGCCGCTTCGGCGTCCACGTCGGAGCGTGCTCGCAGCGGGTTCTTTGCCTGTAGGGCCCCGTCGATGAGTTGCGGGCCGATGATCGATGAGTCGTTGATCTTCATCGCTGCTCCAGACGTCCATGTAAGTGGCCGGCGGAATGGAGTTCGCTGAGCACGGTCATCATCTTTTGGCCGTCGACGCCGAGCGACTGCAGGCCTTGGATGAGGTCGCGCAGCGACGAGCCGCCGTCGACGATGACGGGCTTGCCCGATTCTTGGGTGACGCGGATCTCGCTCTTCTTGACGGTCGTCGTCTCACCGCGACCGAGGCTGTTCGGTTGCGAGACGATCGGGTCTTCGATGACCTCGATGGTCAACTCGGAGATCTGCACGAGGCAAGGTGTGAGCCGCACGTCGCGTCCGGCGATGATCGTGCCGGTCTTCTCGTTCAGCAGGATGCGAGCGTCGACGACTGGCTCGATCTTCAGGCGCTGGATCTCGGCGAGGAGGCGCGTCACCGAGCCCGGGTCGCGGTAGTGGGGCAGGAGGCCGACGCGGATGTTGCGCGGGTCCTCGATCGTTGCGACGCCGATGTTGCGCTTCTCGAGGATGGTGTTGATCGCCTCGACCATGAGCTGGGCGTTCTCGGACGAGGGCTGACGCAGCAAGAAGCTCAGCTCGCCGTCTTCATTGAGTAAGCTCGGTAGCAAGTCTTCAACCGGCGGCTCGCAGATCGCGCCGCCCGAGATGATGCCGGCGGTCGGGTGATTGCGTGTCACCTTGGCGTTCGTGCCCTTGGCCTCGAAGCCGCCGATCATCAGTTGGCCGGACGCCAACGCGTAGATCTTGCCGTCGCTGCCGCGGAGTTCGGTCAGGAGGAGCTCACCGCCGCGCAGCGAGGTCGCTTCGCCGATCGAGGTCACCGAGACATCGAGCTTGGTCCCGTGGCGGGGGAAGGGTGGCAGCTTGGCCGAGATGTTGACGAGGGCGTAGTTGCCCGCCGCGACCTGGTCGGGGCGGACCTGCAGGTTGGTGCGCGCGAGGTAACTCGCAAAGGCTTGACGCGTAGCGACTGTGCCGTCGCCGGTGCCGCGCAAGCCCGTGACGATGCCGCGACCGACGAGCGTGTTCTCACGGATCCCGTGAAGATCCGTCAAGCTGTCGATGCGCACTTCTTGTGCACGAGTGTGGCCGACGAGGAGGCACGAAGCCGCCGCGATGGCGACGCCGAGGACGCGACCGAGGACGCTGCCGAGGACGCTTTCGAGCATCGATTGAGTGAGGCGCGCGTTGGATCGCATCAGAAGGGCCAGATCAACCACAGAGCCGTTTCGATGACCTTGGCAACGGGGCCCTTGGTCACGTGTTCGGTGTTCTTGCCGACGCCTTCGATCGCGACCTTGGCCTCGGCGACGCGGTTGGATGGGACTTGGTTGTTCGCGTCGATGTCCCAGCGACGGATGACGCCCGAGATCTTCAAGGTCTTGGTCTCGTCATCGATCAAGACGGTGCGCCGACCGGAGACCACGAGGTTGCCGTTCGGCAGCTCATCGACGATCGTCACGGCGATCTGGGCTTCGAAGGTTGCGTCCTTCTCTTGCTTGGCGTTGCCGTTCTGCGCCTTGCTCGTGCGCACGTCGAGGCTCGGCAGAATGCCGTTCGTGAAGGCGTTCGCTTTGATGTCGAAGGACTCGAGGCTCGCCGCGAGGCTCGAGTTGGAGGTGCGGCCGACCTTGTCTTCGTTCTTGACGCGGTGTTGTTCACGGATGACGACCGTGAGGATGTCACCGATCTTGCGAGCGCTGAGATCGTCGATGAGGCCGCGGTGGGGGCTGCGCTTCGCCGCGCTGGCGAAGATGGATTGGGCCGGGCACTGCGCCGCGAGCACGGAGAGCAGCGATGCGAGCACGAGGAGGCGCGCGGCGCTGCGGGAGGAAGCAGGAATCGTGATGGTCATCGCTTGGGCTCGCTGGTGGGGGTGTTCCGTGGCGTTGCGTTGGGACGCTGGTAGCTCGCCGCCGCATCGAGGAGCGATGCGCGCGGTGCGCTCGCTGCGACGACGACGAGCCCAGGTGCGACCACTTCGGCAGCGATCGCTGGTTGCTTGGGATCGACTTCGATGAGGATGGAATCACCGCGTCCACCGTCGGCGAGCGCGATGCCTTTGCGGGCGACGCGGATCTTGCCGATCGCGGCGACGACGGTGACGCTATCGCGCTTGTGGACGATGGCCGGACGCTCGAGGTCGCGGCGCGAGAGGGTCTCGCCGACGCGTAGGTTGCGGGCGGCGACGTTGCCGTCGACGAGGGCGACGTCGTCGAGGAGCTCTTCGCTGCGCGCTGCGACGTCGACGCGTTCGACGGCGAGGTCACCAGCGAAGTAAGGATCGCCGCGGCGGTAGTTCTTGCGCGTGACGAGCACGTTGCGATAGCGGCGTAGGCGGAAGGCGATCGAGACCGCCGTGAGTTCCTCGTCGTCGACGAGGACGTCGACGCGGATCATCGCCGAACTCCGTGAGATCCGGCCGAGGCTCGGCTCGGCGCTGAGCCGCCGCGACTGGCGACCGCGGGGAGCGACGAGGGGGCGGACCTTGGACTGGATGGTCCACTCGGCGTCGACTTCGCCTTCGTCCTCGAGCATGCGTCGAAGCACGGCTTCGGCGGCGCGGACGAACTCATCGGCTTGGATGGTCGTCGTGCTGGCGACGACCTCGCAGCTCTCGGCGCCCTCGAAGCGCACGCGCTCGGCGGCGACGCCGCGTGATCCCAGGGCTTCGAGCACTTCGCTTCGCTTTACGCTGCGCGTCCAGGCACCTCGAGGTGCCTTCCCGAGCGTAAGCGCGCCGAGACTCGCGGCGAGGTTTGGATCGCTCGACTCGATGCGCGCGCAGTCGTCGAGTCGGAGTACGAGGCCTGGCACGCTGCTGCGATCGCGCAGTTTGACGAGCAGCGAGGTGGCCTCGTTCGATCCCTGTGGGGACTTGCTGTCGTCTCGAGCGCCAGCCCCCTGTGGAAGCAGGACTGTGCACGCGACTACCATGAAATTCACTAGGACCATTTGTTTCACCTGTTCGAGCATCAACGAACGATGTTCGTCGCTTGACTGAGCATGTCGTCGCTGGCGCGGATCGCGCGGCTGTTCACCTCGTAGGCGCGCTGGGCGACGATGAGGCTCACGAGTTCGTTGACGACCTCGACATTCGAGCGCTCGAGGAAGTTCTGTTGGATCTCACCGAGGCCGTTCTCGCCGGGGTTGCCCTCGATCGCCGTGCCGGCGGCCGCTGTCGCGAGGTAGATGTTGCCTCCCGACTTCTCGAGACCAGCGGGGTTGATGAAGCGAACGAGCGTCAGTCGACCGAGGTCTTGAGTGATGTCCGGCGCGTCGGATGTCGTGATCGTCACGGTTCCATCCGTGCCGATGCCGAGGGCGACCGTGTTCTGTGGAATCACGATCTCGGGGTCGAGCGGGTTGCCCGACGGCGTCGTGAGTCGTCCATTGGCGTCGAGGAGCAAGTGGCCGTCACGGGTGTAGCCGGTCCGACCAGAGGGCAGGGTGACCTTGAAGAAGCCGTCACCGGTGATCGCGACGTCGAAGGGACGCTGCGTTCCCTCGAGCACGCCCTTCTGGAAGTTCATCGTCGTGCCCGAGAGCTTGACGCCGGAGCCGATCTGGATGCCGATCGGGTTGGGTGTGCCGTCGCCGGCATCGAGGCCCGGCGCTTTGAGCGTGATGTAGAGCAGGTCCTCGAAGGTGGGTTGAGAACGCTTGAAGCCGTTCGTGTTGACGTTCGCGAGGTTGTTGGAGATCGCGTCGACGTAGGTCTGCTGCGCCTTCATTCCTGTCGCAGCTGTGTACAAACTCTTGATCACTTCGAAACTCCTCTGTCAAGCAGCAGCAAGCTAGCTGCGTGCCAAGTTCAAGAGTTGGTCATGAATGCTCTCGACCGTGCTCAGCGCACGGGCAACAGCGCCGTGATGGCGGCCGACGCTGATCATCGCAACCAGCTCGGTGACGCTGTTGACGTTGCTCCGCTCGAGGCCGCCTTGGCGAAGCTGGGTCGTCGTGCTGAGCTCCGGCTCGGCACTTCCTGCCGGCAAAGCGAAGAGTCCGGCACTTTGCGGCAGCAACTTGTCGGGGTCACCGATCGCGAAGATGCCGATGCGCCCGCGCGATTCGCCCGTGGCTTCGTCGACGATGGCCCCCTGCGGCGAGATCAGGATCTTCCCGATCTCGTTGAGGCGGATCGTTCCACCGCCATCGTCGAGGACCGCGTGCCCGCTCTGAGTCATGAGCGTGCCATCCCCGCCGAGCGCGAGGGCGCCATTGCGGGTGTAGGCGTCTCGTCCGGACGGGTCGCGGACGCGCAAGAAGCCGTCGCCGAAGAGGGCGACGTCGAGGTCGACGTCGGTGCGCGCGAAGTCGCCCTGGGTCAAGTCGGAGCGCTCTTGGTAGCGCGGGATGGTCGTCGAGTTGACTCCCTCGCGGAGCGCCGCGTCGAGTTGGAGTTCGAACTTCGCAAACGTACCGGCGCGACGCTTGAACGCCGTTGAGTTGATATTGGCGAGGTTGTTGGCGATCGCAGCTTGCTGCTTCCCGAGTTCGTTGAGCGAGGTCGACAGTGCGAGTTCGGCGTGGTCCATGGCAGCCTCGATCTCAGCGGACGATGTTGATGAGTTCGGCGAGGACTTCGTCGACCGTCGTGATGACTCGCGCGTTGGCTTGGTAGCCGCGCTGCGCCTCGATCAGTCGCACGAACTCCTCGGCGATGTCGACATTGGAGTTCTCGAGCACACCGGCGACGACCGCGCCCGAGCCGGCGTTGCCGGCGCTCGTGAGGATCGGGTCGTTGCTGTTCGGTGACTCGGCGAAGAGCGTGTCGCCGAGCCGCTGGAGACCGGCCGCGTTCGGAAACATGACGATGCGCAGTCGGTCGATGTCGAGCGTCTTGCCGTTGCTGTAGTAGCCTTGCAGCGTGCCATCGCCCGAGAATGCGACGTTGAGCAGCGAGCCGGCCGGGAAGCCGTCTTGGTCGGTCGCCGCGGCGGTCGAGGTGTCGCCGAGCATGTTGAGGCCCTCGAAGGTCGAAGGTTGTCCGAACTCGAGCGCCACGGTCTGCGATGCAGCGAGGCCCGAGAACGTGAACTCGAGGTTCGAGTTGGCATCGGTCACGATGTTGAAGCTACCGTCGTCGTTGAAGCGGATGCCCCGGACTTCCCCGTCGACCAAGGTTCCGTCCGCCGTGTCGAGCTCAGCCTTGAGGTTCCAGACCTTCGGGTCACTCGTGTCGCGCGTCAGGATCATCGTGACCGGATGAGAGCGCCCGAGGCTGTCGTAGACGTCGATCGAAGTGGTCACTTCATCGGGCCCTGTGCCGTCGCGCGTCGTTTTGAAGCTGTTCCAAGTCGTGTTGGGCTTCGTCGCGTCGTCCGAGATGAAGATGCTCAGCCGCGCTTCGCCTTGTTCGTCGGCTTCGAGCTGCAAGGTGCCGTCGGTCGCCAAGGACGCCGTCGCGCCCTTCGTTCCACCTGAGCGATAGAGCAGGTTGATGAAGTTGATGAAGTCTTGGACGGTCGTGCCATCGGTGCCGTAGACAAAAGTTCCGGCGACCTTGGAGCCTGCTGGGTCGGTGCCGCTGATGCGGATCGACTCACCGTTGCTGTAGTCCTTCGAGTTGATCGTCAGCGAGTTGAGCGCGGTCGTGCCCGTCGCGGCAGACTGCGTGCCGCTGGTCAGGATCGTGTCGAGGCCGAAGAATGTGAGCGGACTACCGCTCTTGTTGTCGAACTTGATCGACGCCTTCTCACCGACCGCCTCCGTCGAGAAGGTGAACTGGCCAGCGTTGACCCCCAACGTGATACCGTTCACCTGGGACATGACGCCGTTCGTGAAGTCGGCAAACGTGACGCTCGCAAGGCTCGCGACGCCAAGCTTGGTCGCGTCGATGGTCACGGTCTGCGGACTGCCGCCATTCACCGAGATCGTGAACTCGTTGCCGTTGAGCGCGCTCAGGTTCATGGGGTCGGTGAAGGTGTTCGTAGTCGTCTTGCTCGCCGCAACACCTTCGAAGAGCGGCGACGTCGTCGCGACGATTTCGGAGAGAGGGCCTGTGACCTTCGCAGGCAGAGTGCCCTCGAAGGACACATTCGAGGTCTGCTGGGCCGGCAGAGTGCCGCTCAGCGGCACGTTGATCTCGCCGCCCGTCTCGCTCAACACGCGCATGCCCGTGCGCAAGTCGACCAAGCGACGCTGCTCGTCGACACCGAAGCTACCTACGCGCGTGTAGAGCGATTGTCGACCGTCGCTCAACGCGAAGAAGCCCTGCCCCTGCAAAGCAACATCGAGTGATCGACCGGTGTTGAGAAACGTCCCCTGGTTCGTGTTCGCGTCGATCGAGCCGATCTGCACGCCAAGGCCGATCTGCGTCGGGTTCTTGCCGCCGCGCGTGCCGCTCGGCCCCTGCCCAGGAGAGGACGTGAACGAGAGGAGGTCGGCGAACGTGACACGCGAACCCCAGAAGCCTGGTGTGTTGACGTTGGCGAGGTTGTTACCGATCACATCCATGAAACGTTGGTGCGATCGCAGGCCCGAGAGGCCGGTGAAGAGGGCGGTGCTGACCATGCGGGAACTCCTTGATCGATGCCGTTACAGAGCGCTGCTACTTGGAGTCGGCGGCGCTGTCGCTGTCGCTCGACTTCGCACCCCGCACGCCGATGATCGTCGCGATCGGAACCTCCTTGCCGCTGACCTTGACGAGGGTCTGTCCGTGCTCATCGATGCGCACGGATTCGACCGTTCCGCTCTGGGTCTTGTTGTCTTGGCCGACATAGTCGACCTCCTTGCCGATCCAGGCGCTGCCTTGCGAGAGGCCGTCGAGTCGCGCGAGGATGGATTGGAACTCGAGCAGCGTCGTCAAGTTGCTGTTGAGCTTCTGTTGCTGTTCCATCGACGAGAAGTTGCTCATCTGCTCGAGCATGCGATCGTTGTCGACCGGCTCGAGCGGCGTCTGCGCTTGCAGCTGGGCGATCATGAGCTGCAAGAAGCTCTCGCTGTCGGGCGTCTTCTTCTGCGTCCCGCTGGCGTTCAAAGCGCCACTGTTGAGACCGATGTTGCTGATCGTGGTGTTGTTCATGTGTGTAGCTCGCTTTCAGGCAACCGTGTCCAAGTTGGCGACAGTTGGTGTATCGATGGAGGTCGGCGGCGCCGCAACGCGGATCACAGTCGCAGCGCGCGTGCCGACTCGCTGACGCAAGGCCATGAGCCCGCTGTGGATTTCATCGAGGTCGCGCTTCGCGACCTCGTCTTCGAAGCGTCGCTGCGCCTCGTGTTGTTCTTCTCGACTGCTGCTGCCGATGTCGAAGCCGTCGATCGAGAGGCCCTGGGCCGCGAGTTCGGCCTCGAGAGCCGACGCATCGCGCTCGAGGAGGGCCGCGACCTCGGCGCTGTCAGCGCGCAGCTCGAGACGGACGGCGTTGCCGTCGATGCGGAGCCGCACGCCGAGCGAGCCGAGTTGGGCTGGCTCGAGCAAGAGGCGCAGCTCGCCACCCCTCTCGGTCGCCGCCATCGCGATGCGCCGCAGCAGGCTCACGTGCTGCTCTTCGGTAAGAAGTGCCGGCATCGTGTTCCGGACCGACGAGGCGGCGGTGACGGATTTGCTTGTCATGTCCTCGCCCGGCCGCGGCGACCAGGTCGGGCTCAGGGCGGAGGGGTTCGTGCGCGCCGACGTGGTCTCGAGCGCCGTCATGATGCCGAGGGCCAGAGGCTCTCGTGTTTGCTGCTCGCCCGCGAGCGGCAGCGCGCTGAGCCTCGCTGTCGAGCTGGCATCCGTGCTCGTCGACTTTGCGGTCTCGATGTTCGGGGCCGCGTTGCCCGGCGATGTCGTCGCGGTGCGGGGCAGCGCGCTGGCGTCACCGGCCGGCGAGCGTTCCTCATGCATTGCGCCAGTGGTGCTGGCCGCGCCAGCAACGTTGTCGCCGTCTCGGGACTCGTCGCTCGTCGCTGCCCTTTGTTCGTCCCGCGCGCGCACTGGCGCTGCCGCCGTCTGGGGTTCTGCTTGGACTGACAGCCCAGCTTCGTCTTGGTCACCCCGCGCTGTGGCTTGGCCATACTGCTCCTGCTGCATGGCCGTCGTCCACTCTTCGAAGCTGCGCCCCTCGCGCGAGGGGCGTGGCGTCATCTTTGCGCGAGGAATACTGTCGAGGCTCGGATCGACGCGGCCGAAGGGAGTCCACTGCATGCCATCGCCACGCACGCTGCGGGCCAAGTTCGGAAGCGGGCTTTGTCGATTTTCTGGACACCACGATGCGTAGCGATCCTGCAACATTGGCTTCAAGTCGCAGCACTTCGTGCCGATCATCAGTCAACGACGGATTATCGAGCCATGGACATCGGACGCATCAAAGCCGCAGCGCGAACACCTACTGACCAAGGTCGGGCGGCCGGGGCAGTGAGCGGCAAGCAAGCGCGCAGCATGATCGCGCCGGATCACGCAGTGATCTCAGGCCCGGCACGCGAACGTCAGGCAGACATCGCGCGAGTTCTCGGAGCCCTCGCACAGACGGACGGCGGCAAGTCGGTCGAAGAGCTCGAGTCCCTGAGGGCACGCTTGGAGCGCGGCGACTTCGACAGCGACCAAGCTGTGCGTCGCAGCGCGCGCGCTTTCGTCGAGAACGACGAAGTCTGAGGTCGTCGCCGCGCGTCGGCGCGGCTCTGAACGACCGAGCGCAGGTTCGAAGTGGCAGCCGTAACGGCGCTGCGGTTCCGTGCGCTGCAAGGGCTATTTCGCTCCATCGAGGCGATCGTGGAACGTTTGCCGACCCGCAGATTCCTTCAAGGGCAGTGGCTCCGGGCGGCGCCTATGCGGGCTGTGCCGTGCTCGCTCATGTCGACCGAGCAGGCGACTTCTTCCCAGACCCGGAGCTTCCATGACCCTGCTCGCCCTCGTCCTCGCCAGTCTTCTTCCCCAGCCGCAAGGTCCGCTCAACGGGCCGCAGCCTCGCCATGAGCCTGTCCCGCGTGACGGGTACTTCCTTGTTGAGTTTCACGAGCGCAGTTTCGACCTCGAAGGTCTGCGACAGGCGATCTGGACCGGCAAGTCAGCGAGCGACGTTGCCGAGATCGTCGCCGATCTCGAGCGTCGGACGGCCGCGGAGCGCGCGTCATTCGTGCGCGACATTCGCGCGCTCGGGGGGCGAGTGGTCGAGAATTGGTGGCTGATCAACTCGAGTCTTGTTCAGATCGACTCGACGCTCGCCGTCAGCATCGCGAAGCTCCCGCAGGTGCGGCGCATCCTTCCCGACGAGGCGGTGCCGGCTGCCGACAAAGAGGGCATCGATCCGTACAACCACGCCACGCGGCTCCTGCACGCGCGCGGTCTGACCGGACTCAATCAGACGGCGCCGGTGTCGGTCGCGATCCATGGACACCGGCGTGGACTCCGACATGGCCAACACCGGGCGCCCACACCGGGCCTTCTTTCCCGGTGGTGACATCAACAACAAGACCGGCGGCGGGATCGGCGGTTCGCGCTTGGTCGTCAATGAGAAAGTTGGAGCGATGCTTGCTGACGACCAGCATGGACACGGCACTGGGGTCGCGAGCGTCGCGGCCGGCTCCAGCTGGGGTCCAAAGGAGTCGGGGGACGGGCACGCCTACGGTGCCAGGATCGCGAGCTACTCCATCGTGGACTATCTGCAAAATGGTGGTGCTTGGTCGTACTACTCGACGATGGTCAGCGCTTGGCAGAAGATCACTGCCGACAAGGTCAAGTACAACATCGTCGCCGCGAACAACTCCTTCAGCGGGGATCCGAGCGCGACACATTTCCTGCAGCAGGCACTCGACGCGGCCGCTCGTACCGCAGACATTCTGATCACAGTGGCGGCTGGCAACAGTGGTCCGAATGTTTCGACGGGGCAGCAGAGCGCAGCCAACGGTCTAGCGGTTGCGGCGATCTATCCAAATGAGCACTGGATCATGAACTGGTCGTCGCGTGGACCCGTCCTCGGCGACACACTGCGGACGTATCCGGACTTGAGCGCGGTGACCTTCAGCCTCGTGGCGGCAAGGGATTGCGAGGCCCGAATCGACACCTTCAGCGGGACGTCAAACTCCGCGCCGCAAGTCGCGGGTGTTGCAACGGTGTTGCGCGCCGCATTTCCCACGATGCGTGCCGACGAAACGAAGGCGCTGCTCCTTGCGTCCGCGGCCGACCCGACCACGGACGGCAAGATCGATCGAAACAGCTTCGGTGTCGGCATGCTGCACGCGGGCAACGCCATCCAGGCGTCTGCGCCAGTGCGCGGCACGTTGACGACGGCTGCTCCGAGCTTCCGCCATGCGATGCCCGTCGTTCAGGGTCGGAGCTACGGCGTTGCGGCCGTCTGGCATCGCAGCGTCTACACGTCCCTTCAGTGGTCGAACCTCGACCTCTTCGTGCTCGATGGCACGACGGTCGTCGCGAGTTCGACGACACCACGCAACCTCTACGAAAAACTCGACTTCGTCGCGAATCGGACTGGTAGCTACACGCTCGAGGTCCGCGCTGTCACGCTCGAAGGTGGAAGCCAAGACTTCGCGCTTGCAACGTCGCCGAATGGCGCGAGCAGCAACTCGCAGCGACGCGGGACGTTCTGGAACTTCGCAGACGGATGTCGCGGGACGGGCCTCACCGACGGGGTCGCCTGCATGGATATCAATCCTTCGATGGGGCCGTACGATCTCTCGGGCTTTCGGTACGGCAATTGGGAAATGGCGCTGTCGTTGACCGCGAGTGTCGATCTGACGGTGACCGGCTTCGAGATGCTCATGTGGCCGGACGAAGCCGTCTCGACACCGATTCGACTCTACAAGGCGGACAACACCGGTCGCCCCACAGGTACGGCCCTGGCTTCGGCGACGCTCGACGTACCGTTGACGGAAGGGCGCTTCAGTGCGCGTTTCTCGTCGGCGCATGCCTTCAAGCAAAACGAGCGGTTTTGCATCGTCTTTGATCCCGTGACGGTGCGGGCATGGTTCGTCTCGAACAACAGCTCGTCCTGGACGACGACACAGTTCTTCGGGCAGTTCCCGTGTGAGACAGGTTGGCCATTTGGTGGCCAAGCAAGCTTCTCCTACCGAGTGCTCTGTGGTCAATGCCATTAGGCTCCACGTCGCCCTTTGGGACCCCAACGTTTGCTCGGTTTGA
>CALLZN010000006.1 GCA_937858895.1 uncultured bacterium
CTCGTCGGTGCCAAGGTGCGCCTCGTTGGCCCGGTCGATGAGGTCAAGATCACCGACGCGCTCGGGAACGCGAGCATCGAGCACCTGAAAGACGGCGACCACTGGGTCACCGTCCACGACAAGGACGCGCCGATGTCGGTTCTCTGGGGTTCGGCCTTCAAGATCGAAGGCGGCGCGCGCGTCGACAAAGTCGTCGACGTCCGCACCGGCGGGATTCGCGTCCAGGTCATTGACGTCGCGGGCGCCCCGCTTGCCGGTGTCAATGTCCAAGTACAGTCCGACCAAGGCGGCTGGCAAGGCAGCATGGCGATCACCGACGAGAATGGCGTGATGACGATCTCCGAGCTCGCCGAAGGTGAGTACCGCTGCCAAGTCAATGTGCGCGACGACGAACGCGCCAAGATGACCGTGCCCGTGAAGAAGGTCATGATCCGCCAGGGGCAGGTGACGAACGTCGAACTGCGCGCCATCCGCCCTGCCGCGGTCCAGGGCAGCGTGGTACTGGATGTGGCGGGTCTGAGTGCCGAGCAGCAGAAGCACGCGCTCGCCAGCAAGCCTCAGGGTGGGCGTTTCGTGTCGACGAGCGACGATGCCGGCGCCGATTGGCGTTCGTGGACCCGTCTCAAAGACTGGAACGACGCGACGCACGAGGCAGCGCTCCAACAGAGTGGCCTCGCGCCCGGCGAGTACCGCTTCGAGACGTGGGGTGGTCAAGTGCGCTGGGAGACCGCGCTTCCGATCGTCGTGTCGGGCAACGCGGTGAACATCCGCGTCGTGCTCCGGCCCACGGCAGCATCCCTCGAGGCCTTGCAGAACCGGACGAAGGCGGCCTCAGGAGAGAGCGGCCGGTGACTGCCGGCCGGCACCCATCAGGCTGCGTGCGACGATGCGGCATGCGGGGCCGGGTTGACCGCCTCCCGCGCCAAACCTAGGGTTCTGACCTTCGAATCGCTGCCGCAGAGCGGCTAAAGCGCCGCCTCTTCGGGGCCTCGCTTGGCGAAGTCGAAGCTCTGTCCCTGGGCGGAGTCCTTTCTGTGGGATACGCCGCTTGCGCCGCTCGCGCGGCGGCGCGCCTTCAAGGTGGTCGATGCGGATGCGCGGCTTGCTGTTGATTGTTGGATGCTGGTCAGTTGCGGCCTCGTGCACGGATGCACCGCGGGTCACTGACCGAAGCAGCCTGCCGCCCTTTCCGGTGGCCGAGGCGAAAGCCGTGCTCAGCGGTCGAGTCGTCTTCAAAGGAGACGTCCTGCCGCGACCGCGGCCCTTGCCGATCACACCCGCAAGAATGCCAGCATCGCCTGGGTCGGACGCGGCGGCGCCAGAGATCATCAACCCGAAGTGGGAGGTCGACCCAGAGACGCGCGGTGTCCCCCATGCCTTGGTCGAGGTGCTCGGCGTCGAGGATCGTTGGCGTTTCGATGCGCCGACCGAGCCCGTGGTCTTGGAGCAGCGGAGCAATCGCTTTTTTCCGTTCGTAGCGGCGGCGCTCGTCGGGCAGGAGGTCGTCGTCGAGAACCTCGAGGACGTGCTGCACAACTTCAAGTGGACGGGTCGCAAGAACGGGACCTTCAACGCCAACTTGCCCAAGGGAGAGCGCGCGAGCGCGCGCTTCGAGTTTCCGGAGACTGTGCACTTCCAATGTGATGTGCAGAACTGGATGCATGCTTGGGTCCACGTTCGTGAGCATGCGCTCTTTGCGGTCACCGCGGCGGACGGCAGCTTTGCTTTGCCGGCTTTGCCGCCCGGGACCTACGAAGTCCTCGTGCGCCACCCGAATCCGAGTTGGGAAGGCGAGCGCCGGGGTGTGCAAGTGCGAGAAGGCAGTCCGACCGAGATCACGCTGACGATTCAGGGGCGCTCATGACTTCACTGTCCACGCCGACGACGGCTGCTGCGCGAGAGCCGCGCACGGGTTTGTCGCTGACGCTCTTCGGTCTCACGACGATCTTGACCTTCTTGATGATCGCGCTCGGGGCTTCGGTCACGACCATCGAGGCGGCCGATTCGGATCCCGAGTGGTCGCTCTTCAACTTCGGGTATTGGTTCCAAGAGGCGGCCGGCGGGCGCTGGTTCGAGCTGCGCCACCGGGCCTTCGGGACCCTGATCGGTGCGCTCACCGTCATGGCGTGCGTCGCGGTCCTCGTCTTCGACACGCGTCCGCGCGTCAAGCGCTTCGCGCTCTGGGCTGTGCCGCTCGTCGTCGTTCAGGGCTTGCTCGGCGGTCTGCGCATCCACGTCGTCTCGAACGACGCCCTCAAGCAGAGCCTCATGGGTTGGACCGGCCTCGACCACTCGGGGCTGCGCATGGTCGTCGCGATCGTTCATGGCTTCGCGGGGCAGCTCTTTCTTGCAGTTCTTGCGATGATCTGCGCGATGCTCACGCGGGCTTGGGTTCGCGGTGACAACGCCATCGAGGGCACGCCTGCCAACCACGGCGTGCGCAAGGTCGTGGCCGCGACCTTCGACATGCTGTTCTTCATGTTGTTGCTTGGCGCCTATGTGCGACACGGGCGGGTGTTCTGGCCAGACGGTCCGGCGCCCGGTCGCAGCGTCGTCCTCGGCCTGCACATGGCGATGGCCTTCGTCGTGCTCTTCCACGTCTTTTTTGCGCGCCTGCGCGTTGGCCGAGTCGAGCAGCACCGTGGTATTTCTCGCCCGGTCGCGCTTGCGCAGATCTTGGTCTTGCTACAGATCTTGCTCGGCTTCATCGCCTGGGCGACGACTCGCGGTGATGTCGAGGCGGCGCAGCCGGGTTCATGGGCCATGATCCTGCGGACGGCGCACGTGGCAAACGGGGCGCTGCTGCTCGCGCTCTTTGCGTATTCATGGATCTGGTGCCGCGAATGGATCGGCCGACAGGGCGAGGCGACTTCATGAAAGCAAGCGTGGGAGCCGTGATCGAAACCAAGCCGGCGTCGCAGTGGCTGCAGGTCTTCGTCGAGCTGTCGAAGCTGCGTCTTTCGTCGCTCGTCCTCATAACGGTCGCGGTGGGCTGGTTGACGGCCAGGTTTTCGGGCGTAACGCCCGTCGGTCTTGCAGCCCCGGGACTGTTGTCGCTCTTCGCGGCCATGTTCGGCGTGCTCGGCACGGCGGCCGGCGCTTGCGCGCTCAATCAAGTGCTCGAGCGTGAGCTCGACGGGCGCATGAATCGGACGCGCGCGCGGCCTCTGCCGAGTCAGCGCATCAGCGTCGATGGCGCGCTCACCTTCGGGCTCCTTGCCATCCTCGTTGGTCTCGTCATCCTGCTCGTCGGCTGCGGCCCGCTCGCGGCCCTCCTCGGCTTCTTGTCGGCGCTGGTCTATGTCGCGGTCTACACGCCCTTGAAGCGCCTGACGACGCTCAACACGATGGTCGGGGCGGTGAGCGGTGCGCTTCCGCCGATGATTGGCTACGTCGCCGCGACGGCGAGAATCGATGCCCATGCTTGGGCCCTCTTCGCGATTCTTTTTGTCTGGCAGATCCCACACTTCCTGGCAATCGCGTGGCTGCACCGCGAAGATTACGAGCGCGCAGGCATGCGCATGCTCGGCGTCGTCGACGCCGATGGCTCCTTGACGATGCGGCAGCTCCTGCTCTTCGGGCTTCTCTTGATCCCGACGAGCTTGTTGCCGGTCATGACGGGTCTCGCGACCCTGCCTTACGCCATCGTCGCCCTGGTCCTCGGGCTCTGGTTTGCGTTGGGTGGACTGCGCTTGATGCTGTCGAAGACACGCGAAGACGCGCGTCGGCTCTTTTATGTGTCCCTTTTCTATTTACCCCTCCTGTTGGTCGCCCTGTTGGCTGACATCGTGTTGTTCGGAGGTCCAGAGGGAACTTGAGTTCGAACCCGTCTGCTGTCCGCTGCAAAGAACTGCGTCTTAGTTTTTCCAATCGTGATGCCCTCGCTGGTATCGACCTCGAAGTCGCGGCCAATGAGGTCTTCGGCCTCGTCGGGCCCAACGGCAGCGGCAAGACCACTCTCTTCCGCATCCTCGCGACGCTCTTGCGGCCGAGCTCCGGCGTCGCGGAGGTCTTCGGCAACGACGTCGTGCGCGCGGCGACCGACGTGCGGCGGAGCATCGGCGTCGTCTTCCAGATGCCGAGCCTCGACGCGAAGCTGCGCGTGCTCGAGAACCTAGAGTTCCACGGCCGCCTCTTCGGCCTGCGTGGTTCGGCCTTGCGGGACCGCTGCTCGCATCTGCTCGCGACCTTCGGCATCGCCGACCGCGCGCAGGACGTCGTCGGCACCTTGAGCGGTGGACTCGCGCGACGCGTCGAGATCGCCAAGGGCATGATGTCGAGGCCGCGCCTTCTCTTGCTCGACGAGCCGAGTACGGGCCTCGATCCTGCGGCTCGTCGTGACTTGCGGCAGGCGATCGCGCGCGTGCGCGATGATGAGGGGACGACAGTCTTTTGGACGACACACCTCCTCGATGAGGCCGAGACCTGTGACCGGATCGCGATCCTCGACCAAGGTCGAGTCATCGCGCTGGGGTCGCCGCAGCGGCTCATGGACGAAGAGAAGGGCGCCATCGTTACGGTCAAGCTGCGCGACGGTAAGCGCCCCGAGAGCTTCTCGATCGCCGACTTCGGGCTCGAACCCGAGACGGTCGGCTCGTCGCTGCGCTTCGTGACGGAGTCAACGCGGGCGGCGCACGACTTCGCGGCGTCGTTGACGCGGCAGCTCGAGGACGAACTCGCGACGGTCACCATCGGTCGGCCGTCGCTCGAAGATGTCTTCTTCGCGCGGACCGGCAAGGTCTTCGAGGTCGGCGCGGCCGCGGCCACGAAGCCGCGAGGAGGGCGTCATGGCTGAGGCCGAAACGCGCGGCGCGCACGGCGCGTCACTGTTCGAAGCAGCGTGGACCATCGCCGTGCGCGAGGTCCTAGGCTTCTTCCGTCAGCGTTCGCGGGTCCTCGCCGCGGTGATCACGCCGCTTCTGCTCTGGTTCATGCTCGGCATGGGCATGGGTAAGTCCTTCCGCTGGGATTACGGCGGCGGGGGCTTCCTCGCCTACTTCTTCCCAGGCATCGTCGTCTTCGCGGTCGTCTTCGCCGGCATCTACTCGTCGATCTCGCCCATCCTCGACCGCCAGAAGGGCATCCTGCAGTCGGTCGTGATCGCGCCGATCTCGCGGGCTTCGATCGTCATGGGCAAGGTCCTCGGCGGCACGTTCATCGCGCTCGTCGAGGGTGCTGTCCTCCTTGTCTTCGTGCGCTTCGCTGGCATTCCGGCCGGCGTGCTCGAGGTCGTGCTCGCGATCCTCGTCCTCGCGCTGCTCTGCTTTGCGATGACGGGCATCGGCTTCTTCTTCGCGTGGATGATCGACAGCGTCCAGGGTTACCACGGCATCATGAACTTGATCCTGATGCCGGCTTGGATGCTCTCGGGCGCGTTCTTTCCCCGCG
>CALLZN010000007.1 GCA_937858895.1 uncultured bacterium
CGAGTTCGATCACAAGTCGCCGGCCAGTGGTGAGGGTGGCGCGCTCCGTGGTGCAAAACCAGCGCAATCCGGTCATCGCGATGCCGACTCTGCTTCCGAAGAGATGACGTAGTCGAGGTGACGTAGTCGAAGAGCTGCGAGGCTCAGCGCTTCGTGCGCGCACTCGACCATTCGACGACGACCATTGCGACGGCGCAGGCGAGGAGGGCCGCGAGCCGCCACAGGGGACTTCGCGTTAGATCGCCTGTGACATCGAGGCTCGTGGGTGCCGCGGCCCTTGCCTCGACGAGGCTCCCGAGCACACGACCCGAAGCAGCCTCGGCGATCGCGCTCAGCTCTTCACGCGTGATGCCGTCGCCCTCGATGACCTGCCGCCCCGTCACGACGACGCGACCACGACTGTGCGTGGTCTCGCGGTCGTCGGCCACGCCGGACGGCGCGTTTCCTTCAGCCCAGGCCGCCAAGCGCGCAACGAAGCCCGGGAAGCGCGGATCGGACGCGAAGTCCTGCGCCCAACGCGTCCCATCGTCACTCGCCCAAACAGCCACGAGCCCGAGGCCGTAGCGCGTCGTCGCGAGCGCGAGCTTGCCACTCTCGGCGAAGGCTAGGTGGACGCGCGCCCGCTCGCGCGCCTCGACAGGCTTCGCTCCGCGCAGGCGGGGCCAATCGAAGTCCTGTCCCGCTTCGACGTCGTCGAGCAAGGGCGCCGCTTCGATGACGCGCAGGTCGAACTTGGGCGCAGGTTCAGCGGCACGCGGCTCGAGGTCGGGCTTGCTGGCTTCGTCTTCGGGGGGGCTGACCTTCGGCTCGGTCCGCGGCTCTTGGCTTTCGTCGTCCGCGGGCTTCGCCTCTTGGTTTGCGGCCGCTGAGGCCTGTCCCCCACCGGCTGCCAAGGGCCGAGCCGCGCCGACGACCTCGCGCACTTCGCCGAGAACGAGCCGAGCGATCTCCTTCGACGTCGTGATCTGTAAGCGCCCGTCGACCGAGGCCAGCAGGCGTTGAAGGAAGCGGAACTTACCAGCCTCGAGCCCACTGACGCTGCTCGTCGTCGAAGCGATGGCCGTGAGCCCGATGCCCTCGAGCCGCATCGCCCGGACGAGCTGCAGGTAGTCGAGCGCGCTGTCGGTGAACTCACCGTCGGTCAAGAGCAGGACGTGCCGCACGGCTGCATCGCTGCGCTTCAGTTCGGCCCACGCGGCCTGCAAGGCGAGGTAGGCGCGCGTCGCCGACGCCTCCGCCCGCAGACGCCCCAGCGCCAAGATGAGGTCGTCACGGCGCGACGCTTTGCCGAGCGCCAGGACGACTTGCGCTTCGCTGCCGAAGGTGATCAGCGCGAAGCTGTCATCGCTGCCGAGAGCTTCGGCGCTCGCCTTCGCAGCGCGCTTGGCCTCGTGGATCGCTGGCGCCTCGACCGGCCCCGACATGCTGCCCGAAACGTCGACGAGGAGCACGAGGGCGATCGAACGAGTCGCAACGCTGGAGCCAGGCGCCGATGCGGTCTGGGCCTCAGCTTCGCTCACCGCACCGGTGCGACGCAGTCCGTCCGACGCTCGGCTCTGGCTTGCGGCATCCGGCTTCGCGTCGGCTCGAGCACCATCGACGCCGACGTCGACGCCGGTCGCGCCTTCGCCTTCGTCGTCGTTGCCTTCGGGCGCGCGCTCTTCGACTTTGGCCCCGACGATGGGCAGCAGCGCTTCCCAGGCCGGGTCCACGGCTGGAGCCTCCGAGGCATCGGAGGCAACGAGGATGGCACCGGCCCCGGCGTCGATGTGAGCGACGACGTCCGGCGACGGAGCCTCGCTGAGCTGCGTGAGATAGAGACTCGCATCACGGTCGCCCGCCATGGCGGTGGCTGGCCGGGCCACGACGTCGAAGCCCTGGAGCGCCAAGGCGCGCGCCATCGGCCCGCGAGCCAGCTTTGGCGACGCCACGACGCGCGGCAGGGGGCCGCGCTCGAGCTTGGCATGCACGACGACATGCCCAGCCCGACCATCGCGCACACCCGCATGATGAAAGCGCAGACTCTGCGTGCCGACGTCTTCGCTTGCCGGGGCACCGAGGTCGAAGTGCGCGACAACGCCGTCCCCTTGCGCGTCGACGCGCAAGGGCTCCGTGACTTGGCCGTCGACGAAGAGGCGGAACTCATCCGAAGACGAAGCCCCGCGCACGCGCACCGCGACGGCAGCCGGACGCATGCGCCGCGCCTGCCCGATGACTTCGAAGTGCACCCCAGCCGCATCGAGAACGCGAAAGTCCGCAGCGGGAACGACGAAGGTCGCTGCAGCGAGTGGCGAGGGCAAAGGCAGCGTCGACGACGGACCAATGACATTCAGGATGCGCACGTGCGGCTCGCTGGGCCGCACATC
>CALLZN010000008.1 GCA_937858895.1 uncultured bacterium
CCGGGGGGGTGCGCCCCTTGTGGAAGTGGTTGTCGGCGCCGTAGCTCACGTTGCCCGTGATGTCCTGCTTCTCGAGACCGCCGATGCGGTGGCGCAGGCCAGGTGTCCCGGGGATGGCCCACTCGCGAGCCAGCGTCTGCGGGTTGCGCAAGTAGGGCTGGAAGCCCTCGACCTGCGTGCGGTAGGGCCGCGAGATGTCGGGCAAGTCGGAGGCCTTCGGCAAGAGCCACGGCTCCGAACAGTTGGCGATGTAGCCGTCGGTCAAGAGCATGACCGGCGTCATGTACTTGATCGCGATGCGCGCGGCTTCGATGGTCATCGCGAAGCAATCGGCAGCAGTCGCCGCGGCGATGACTGGCATCGGACACTCGCCGTTGCGCCCCCAGACGGCTTGCAGCAAGTCGGCTTGCTCGGTCTTGGTCGGCAGGCCCGTCGACGGTCCACCGCGCTGGACGTTGATGACGAGCAGCGGCAGTTCGGTCATGACCGCGAGACCCAAGGCTTCACCCTTGAGCGCGATCCCGGGCCCGCTGCTCGCGGTCACGCCGAGCGCCCCGCCGAAGCTCGCGCCGATCGCCGACGCGATCGCAGCGATCTCGTCCTCGGCCTGGAAGGTGATCACACCCTCGCTCTTGTTGCGCGCGAGGTAGTGGAGGATGTCGCTGGCCGGCGTGATCGGATAGCTGCCGTAGAACAGGTCGACCTTGCCCAACTTGGACGCCGCGACGAGGCCGAGAGCGACGGCTTGGTTGCCCATGATGTTGCGGTACTTACCTGGTGGCAGCTTGGCCTTCTCGACGCGGAAGTGGTGGTCGAGCAGCTCGACTGTCTCGGCGTAGTTGTAGCCTGCCTGCAGGACCGCGATGTTGGCCGCAGCGACGTCCGGGGCCTTCTTGCCGAATTTGGCGTTGAGACCGTTGACCGTCGACTGCATGTCACGGCAGTAGATCCAGTAGAGGATGCCGAGCGCCGCGAAGTTCTTGCAGCGCATGCGCGCGCGCGCGTCGAGCGGCGAGTTCTCGAGCGTATCGCGCGTGAGCTTGTTGAGGTCGACCTGGATCAGTCGGTAGTCGCGGAGCAAGGCCTCGTCTTCGAGCGGGTTCGTCTTCCAACCGGCTTGCTCGAGCGAAAGGCGCTTTTCGAAGGCGGCCGAATTCACGATCAAGACCCCGCCCTTCTTGAGGTCCTTGAGATGGACCTGCAGGGCGGCGGGGTTCATCGCCACGAGGACGTCCGGCTGCGAACCCGGCGTAAAAACGTCGTGGGTCGCGAAGCGGATCTGGAAGGCGCTGACCCCAGGGATGGTGCCCGCGGGAGCGCGAATCTCAGCCGGGAAGTCAGGGAAGGTCGCGAGGTCGTTGCCGAAGAGCGCCGTGTTGCTCGTGAACTCACTGCCCGTGAGCTGCATCCCGTCGCCAGAGTCCCCGGCGAAGCGGATGACGGCCTCTTCGATCGTCTCGATCGGAACTTTGCTCTCGATGTTGGTCGTGGTCATTGGTGCCTTTGCGACCGCGCGGAGTAGCGCACGGGTGCTGCAACGCAAGACATTAGCAGCACCGGGCACTGCGGAAAGCCGTTTTCGAGGCCGCGCGGTCTTGGCGCCCCGTGCATGCATCACGTATCGTGCGCCGCGCTTCTCACGGAGTCTCTCGGCGAGCCATGTCGGAATACACACAGCTCCTGCTCTTCGTGGGCCTCGGCGTCGTCTTCGGGGCCATCGCCCTCGTAGCGCCCCTCTTCTTGAGCCCGCGCTACAAGGGCCGCGAAACCGAGGACACCTATGAGTGCGGCGTCGACACGATCGGCAGCGCTTGGATCCGCTTCGGGGTCTCGTTCTACCTCTTCGCGCTCGTCTTCGTGGCCTTCGAGGTCGACATCCTCTACCTCTTCCCGGTCGCCCTCGTCTTCGACGAGCCGGCCTTCGGGTGGCGCGCCTTCGTCGAGATCGCCATCTTTCTCGTCATCCTGTCGCTGGCGATCGTGTACGCCTGGCGCAAGGGAGTCATCCGATGGAAAAAGTGAAGCAAGTCGACGAGAACCGCCCACCGCCAAGGCCCCAGCCGCGCCTGACGAAGGCGGGAGAAGCGGTCGACGAGATCCCGGTCGAGGCCCAGCCCTTCATCCGCCTGGCCATGCTCGAGGACCTGCTCAACGCAGCCCGCGCTAACTCCTTGTGGCCCTTGACCTTCGGGCTTGCGTGCTGCGCCATCGAGATGATGGCGGTCGGTGCCAGCAAATACGACCTCGATCGTTTCGGCGCCGGCGTCTTCCGCCCGAGCGCGCGGCAGGCCGACGTGATGATCTTTGCGGGCACGATCTCGCGGAAGATGGCGCCGGTCATCAAGCAGCTCTGGGACCAGATGCCCTCGCCCAAGTGGGCGATCGCCATGGGCGGCTGCACGATCGACGGCGGGCCGTTCAAATACCCGAATCAGTATGCGATCGTCGAGGGCGCCGACCTCCTCGTCCCGGTCGACGTCTATATCCCCGGCTGCCCGCCACGCCCCGAGGCCTTGATCGCCGGCATCCTGCGCTTGCAGGACAAGATCAAGCAGGGCAAGAACTTCGAGCGCGACAAGCGGCCATCGTGAGCAGGGCCCATGAGTGAAACGCAGGAGCTTCCGCCGGACCGGGCGCGCCTCGCGGCTCTCGCGAGCCTCGTGCTCGAGAGCGGTGAGGCCGACTACTTGGCGACAGGCTTTCACGCGCGCCACCACGCTGCGGCTGCCGCCATCGGCGACATCGCCGCGCGCTTCCTCGAGGCTGGCTACCGGCTCGAGATGATCACGGCCGAGGACCGGCGCTTCGTGCACCTGCAGAAGGGCGCGACCGACGCGGATCAGCCGACGATGCGCGTGGTCTACACCTGGAATCGCATCGACCGCGTCGACCGCCACCTCGTCACGGTCGACCTTCCGCCCGAAGTGCCAGGCGCCGTCGCCCCGAGCATCGCTCACGTCTATCCGGCGGCCGACTGGTTCGAGCGCGAGGTCTACGACATGTATGGGGTGCGCTTCGATGGTCACCCGGGCCTCGAGCGCATCCTCTTGCCTGAGGACGCTGACTTCCATGCGTTGCTGAAGGACTTCGGCCAGCCGGACGCCGAGGTCAAGGACGCCGGCGAGAAGCGCGACGAAGCGGAGGGTGGAGCATGAGCGCTTCGAAGACGAGCGGACTGCTCGAGGCGAGTCACGACGACGAGACCTATTACCTGAACATGGGCCCGCAGCACCCGAGCATGCACGGCGTGCTGCGCTTGCTGCTGCACCTGCGCGGCGAGACGATCCTCGAGTGCAAGCCGATCATCGGCTACGCGCACCGCGCCCACGAGAAGATGGCGGAGCACCGGAACTACATCATGTTCCTGCCCAACACTTCGCGAGTCGACTACCTGTCGGGGATGATCTCGAACATCGCCTTCTGTCAGGCGATCGAGAAGCTCTGCAAGATCGACGTGCCCGAGCGCGCTGAAGGCATTCGCGTCATCGCTTGCGAGCTCAACCGCATCCAGAGTCACTTGCTCTGGTTCGGGACGTTCTTGCTGGACTTGGGCGGCATCACGCCGTTTCTCTACTGCTTCGACGACCGCGAAGAGATCCTCGGCATCCTCGACCGCGCGACCGGCTCGCGCCTCACGTATTCCTATGGGCGCTTCGGCGGTGTCACGCTCGACGTCGACGATGTCTTCTTGCAGCAGACGACGGCCTTCGTGAAGCGCTTGCGTGGGCGCTTCTCGATGTATGGCTCGCTCGTCGGCGACAACGTCATCTTCCGCGAGCGCTGCATCGGAGTCGGGGTCATCACGCGCGAAGTCGCGGACAAGTACGGCGTGACCGGCCCGAGCTTGCGCGCTTCCGGCGTCGCCTACGACGTGCGTAAGGCCGAACCCTACGGCGGCTATGACCGCTATGACTTCGATGTCCCGGTTCGCACGGCCGGCGACTGCCTCGCGCGCTTCGAAGTGCGCATGGCCGAGATGGAACAGAGCTGCCGCCTCATCGAGCAGGCTATCGCCAAGCTGCCGGCGGGGCCGATCGGTCCCGCCAAGCTCATCAAGAAGCTCAAGCCGCCGAAGGGCGAGTTCTACTTCGCGGTCGAGACCGCGCGCGGCCACTCGGGCGTCTACATCGTGAGCGACGGCAGCGACACGCCGGTCAAGCTCAAGCTGCGGACGCCGTCGTTTTCGAGCCTCCCGCCGATGCCCGAGGGCCTCGCCGGGACCGAGGGCGCCGACACGATCGCGATCGTCGGCAGGATCGCCCTCGTCATG
>CALLZN010000009.1 GCA_937858895.1 uncultured bacterium
CAGGTCCGCCTCCGCCTTGTTGGCCTCGAGGCTCGTCAGCCGTTCGATCTGACCCTCGACCTCACGCGGCTGCGAGCCGCCACCGAGCTCCTTCGCCTTCTCGAGGTGCAACTTGGCGCGCGGGTAATCGCCGACACGAATCAGATAGACGCCGAGCAGCGTGTGCTTGTCGGCGTCCTCGCCGGGGTCGATCTCGGACAGCTTGCGCTCGTAGATCTCATCGGGCAGCAGCACGTCTTGGATCGGCACATCGATGTTCTGCGGCGCGCCGTGCATGCGCTCGACCGAGATCTTGAAGGTCTGTCCCTTCTTGCGGACGACGAAGTCGTTGCCTTGGCGCGCGACGAACTCGCCGATGAGTTCGCTCTTGCCGGTCGGCAGGACGTGGATGATCTTGGTCGCCGCGAAGAGCACGTCCTCGAGTTCGACTTCGTCCAGCAGGTTGAACTGCTTGCGCAGCTTGACGACGTCGCCGCGGGCCATCGTCCCAACCGAGGTCGAGCACACCGCCGGTATCGAGGCGCCGCACCCGCAGCCCTTCTTCGCTCGCTTCCTCGACGCTGCCGATCAAGAACTTGCCAGTCTTCAAGCGCAAGACCTGGGCGCTTGCTGCTGACGTGAGCAGGAGCAAGGCGGCAACGATGAGGGCAAAGCAAGGCCTCGCCGCGAGCCTCATGAGATGTCGAATCATCGTGAAATACCTCGGGTCGTGAACTCTCAGCGCTTGGCGCGCTCGATCTCGTCGCGGATGCGCAGATAAAGCGCGCGCGTGCGGGGCAAGGGGAAGCGGAAGGTCTCGAAGACATCCGACCCACCACGCAGCCAGCGGATCGTGACCTTACAAGCGATGTCCTCCGAACCTTCTCGCTCGATGGTCTCGTAACTCAGATCGTACTGCAGATCCGGAAAGTCCGATAGTCGCCCACCTTCGACAGCCTGGAGCGCCTGGCCATCGCGCGGCATGAGGCGGCCGTGCTCGAGTTCTTCGCGGACCGCCGAGGCGAGGCGCGCTGCGTCACGCACGAGCTCACTGTTGTGCTCGGTCGCGAGCCCCGAAGACATGACGCCGATCACGGTCGTCGCGCCGAAGGCGAGGATGAGCATGGCGGCGAGGATCTCGACCAGCGTGAAGGCCGCTTCGCTGCGGCCGTGGTGATCAGCGCACATGGGACCAGTACTCCCGCGCGACGGGGACAGGGACACGGATCACGCCTTGCCGACCTGCGTGCACGCGGGCGCCGGCAGCGTGCGTGCGCGCGCGCGTGAAGCGCGCGCCACGACGCACGCTGCGCAAGTTGCCGCCATCGTGCCCGCGGTACTGGATCCACTCGGCGCCGATCTTGAGGAAGCCCTTCTCGTCGACCGGCGGCAAGCGTTCGGGATACTCGACCCGAATGTCGGTCGTCGCGGCATCGATGCCGTGCGCGAGGAGCGCCGTGTAGGCCGCATCGGGACCTTCATCGACGACGACCAAGAACTGGATCCAACTCGGCATGATGTCGTCACGCGCGTCGATGGCACTCTCCGCGCTGTGGTCGAGCGAGAAGTTGAGGACCGGGTGGTCGCTCGCGAAGAGGCCAGCGCGCGCCGAATCCCAACAGCGCTCGGGCCCGCCCTCGCGACCGACCTCGGCATCGAAGGACTCGGTCCACTGCGAACGGAAGAGCGCCTCGATATGGAGCACGTTGCGCAGCAAGGGTTCAGCGGCTGGCGGCAGCGCGCCGCCGTCGACCCAGCGCTTCTTGGGCTCCTGCGAAGTCGCGGCGCCGACCGCTGCGTGGGTCGACGACAAGAGGCGCACGTCGCGATGCAAGACCAGGTAGCAGCCATGCTCCTCGTTCGTCGGGAGCACGCGAAGCGCGCATTCGACCGGCGGCGCGGGCGGCGCGTCGACGAGGCGTTCGCGCACGCGCTCGTCGAGACTCAGGTCGTCGAGCCGCCCCTCCTCCGCGATGACGCGCTCGCGCTCACGTTCTTCGAGCATGCGCCGGCCCTCGGCCTTGTTGACGCGAGTCACGAAGCGCCACTCGGGGTACCAATCGAAGGCCTGCGCGTTCTGGAGCGCGGCATCGACTTCGGCGGGCTTCGTGTCGGCGAAGGCGACCGCGGTCGCGACGAGGCGACCACCGTCCGCCCCGAGGCCGGGCGCTAGCAGGCGACGAAAGTCATCACTGACGAGGCGCAGCGTCGTGCCGCAACGCTCCTCGAGGGCGACGCGCTCTTCGCCGCGCTGCCAGATCGAGAGGCTCGTGCTGAGCATCTGCGTCAGGAAGAAGAAGAAGCCCGTCAAGAGGAACATGACGATGAGCAATTCCACGAGGGTGAAGCCCGCTGTCTGGCGTTGCCTCATCGCAGGGTCTCCGTTTCGTCGAGCACGCTCGTCGCTGCCTGGTAGGACCAGGCAAAGGTCTGGAGGCTCGGCGTGCGCTTCCAAGCCGTCGCGCGGAAGGTCTGCGCTTCGAAGGCTCCGGGCTTGTAGTCGACCGCGAAGCGGAAGTCCCAGCGTCCGGCCTGAGCGAGGATCTTGTGGCCAGGTCGTCCGGTCGCGCTCTGTGGGTCGACCGGGTCGTCGAAGCGCCAGAGCGGGTAGCCCGTCGCAAGCTCGGTGAAGGGCACGCGCGCGTCGGCGCGCACGTAGCAGATGATGTCGAGCAGCGGATCAGGGATCTGCTCGGTCCAGACGACCTCGGTCACGTAGAGGTTCGGCGCCTCGTAGCTGAAGCCGAGCCAGGCCTGCTCGGGATCGTCGGCCTCCGCCTCGTAGCGATCCCAGTAGCGGATCGGCCAATGGATCGCGAGGGAGCCCGCGTCGTGCTGCGCCGGCGTCGTCCCGTAGCGGCCGCGGAAGAGTCCGAGTTCGCGCTTCTCGTGCTGCGGCATCTCGAAGAGCGTGCCGCGCACCCAGCTGTAGTGAACGAGCTCTTGGTTGACGAGGAAGGTCCCGCTGTTCTGCGCGAGCTTGCTCGGCTCGTCGACCATGAAGCCCGACAGCGACGCCGGCACCATCGAGGACAGCGCGGTCGCCGGCCTGCAAGAAACGAAGTGAACCCGCGCCCCGACATCGTGGGCACGCGGCTCTGAACCGAGCATGCCACGCCCGTTGGTCGCGACTTGGAGTTCACCGGTCTGGTCGTTGAAGCTGCGCACGCCGACGATCTCACCGTCGATCGCGACGAGGCCACCACCTCGGAGCCCCATGCCCGCTTGCTGCAACTGACGCGAGACCGACAGCGACATCGTCATGTCCGCCTCGCGCGCAGGGATCGCGACGACGCCGACGATCTGACCAACGTCGCCGTTCGAACGCGCATCGTGAGCCAAAGCCGCGTAACCCTGGACGTCATCGATCAGGCCTCCCAAGTCGGGGAGGTCGCGCGAGGCATTGCCACCGAAGACCGGATCCGCGAGGCGGAGCGGTAGCTCACCCGAGGGGAACTTGACGAGACGATCGAAGAGGCGGCCGTCTTGGACGCCGTTGAAGGGCTGGCCCAAGTAGCCGACCGAGACGCCGCGCTCCAAGGCCACGAGGTTGCCGCGTGGTCCCGGCGGATCGGGGTCGGGGTTTTGGCCACC
>CALLZN010000010.1 GCA_937858895.1 uncultured bacterium
AACTGGGGGATGGCACCGCTCATGAAGATTGGTTGGCAATAATGATGTCCGAGATGGTGGAGCAGTCTCTGCCGTCGGCCGTCGCTGTGGCTTGTTTGAGAGTTGGCAACATTTGCTGCCAGAGTGGCGCAGTCTCATACTGCGTAGAACAAGAGAGGAGGAGCTTTAAGTGAAAAAGCTTAGTCTTGCAGTTCTCGCGGTCCTAGTCGGTATCGCCGTTGCGGTTGCGAGTGCTCCTGCGGAAGAGCACGCGCTGACAGAGATCGTCAGCGCCAGCGATCCGTGAGACGCCGTCCGGTGTTCCGGAAAGCGAGGCTGCTTGTTTGGCCGACAGGTGTAATCGTTATGCTTATCGGTTTCGCAATGAGCTGCGGTGGTGGTAGCTGGATCGCAGACGTGGGGCGCCACCTGGATCGCTATGGAGTTGCCGGCCTCGTCGAATTGATTACAGCCTGGGTTGTTGGTGCTCTGTTGCAATCGTTGGGGATATTCCTGGTAGTTGTCTATGGAGGGCCGGAGTTGCCACGTAGTGAACGTGGTCGTAGGTTGGCTAGGCGCGGTGGCATTCGGATTGCCTTGGTCTTTGCGCTAGTGTCCATGCCAGCCTCCTGTTTCATTGGTAGCAGCACGTGGAACATGCTGGCTGATTTCTAGCGCGGATTAGGCGCTGGACCGATGTCAGAGTCGCTGCGGCCGAGCGTTCGGAGTCTCAGACGCCCCGCCATTCCGGCGTCGTTAGACGCCCGCTCAGTTGCCGCATCGCGCCCAGCGCCGCCTCGATCTGGCTGCGCTTCTGCAAGCGAACGAGCAGTGCGTCGAAGGCCGCGCGACGCTTGCCGGTCAACAGCGCGAGGCGCTCGCCGATCTCTTGGCCGATGACCCGGGTCAGGATGAGGTCGGCAGGCGAACCGATGGGCGGCAGGGCGCGATCGCCGAGGCCGTCACGCTCGCCGTCGAAGGCCTCGCGGATGCGTTGCGCCGAACGCTCGACTTCGTCCCAGGGCAGTTGCACGTCGAGGTAGCGCTCGTACCAAGCGAGCTCCTTGGCGCGGCGCATCGGGTTCACGATGCGTGAACCAAAGAAGCCCGCGGCCTCGAGGCGGATCGCATGCCAGAGCTTGAGGTCGCGCGGAGCGTTGGCAGGCAGGCCGTGGGCGTGCTTGGTGTAGATCCACTTGCCGGCGGCCTCGGCCATGTGGTTGCTGCCCGGCAGGTGCAGGACGAGGAGGCGACCTTCGAGGATGGCCTGACCTTGCAAGAAGAGCCGGTCGAGTAGGCGCGCGGTCTGCTTGCGGTCCTTGGCGACGAGCGGCAAGAGCTCGCGCTGGTCGGGCTCATAGGTGGCGAGCACGGTGGGCGCGTCGATGTGGTCGATGCCGAGCGTCGACGCGACACGGTCGAGGAGGGCTGGCAGCAGCTCTTCGGGCGACGCGGCGTGGAGCTCGTGGTTGCCGGCCAGGGCCGCGAGGCAGGACTCTTCGACGAGGAGCGGATGCGTGTGCTGCCAGACGTAGCGATCGCTCGCGACTTGGAGCACGGCGGGCAGCGAGATGCCGCGCTCTTGCAAGAGGAAGTGATAGGGCGGGTGGTTCTGGTGGACGATCGAAGCCCCTTGACCGAAGTGCGCCGGGATGCGCCGCGGCTCGAGGTGGAGGTCACCGATGAGCGCGAGGCAGCGTTGGTCGTCGGACGCCTGGAGCTGCTCGGCGATCCACGCCTCCCGCACTTCGAAGCCTGGCGCCTGCTTCGTGCCCGCGTCCGGGTGGTCGAGGGCCAAGAGGCGGCAACCGCACTCGCGGGCCGTCTCGAGCAGGGCTTCGTAGCCGCGTGTCGGGATGCCGGGCCAGGCAGTGGCGAAGCCCGTCTCTTCGAGCAGGTTGGCAGCGCTGTCGGTCGAAGCACTCCAGGCATCGAGGCTGTCCTGGTGATTCGTGGCGATGATCTCGAGGGCGACGCAGTCGGGCTCCAACTCGCGCACTAGGTGGGCGGCGCTCAACTGGGCGCGCGGCAGCGGGTGGTAGTCGCCGATCAACACGAGGGGGCGGCTGCGCAGGCGCGCCAAGAAGCGGTCCTTCTCGATGCGCGTGAAGCCGCTCGGAAAGCTTGCTTCGAAGGCGTCGACCGCCAGGCTCAGCGCCGGCCGCCCTGCGGTGCCGAGGCGCCGGGCTTGGATCGCGACGCGGCTCCAGAGTTCCTTCTGCAGTTCGAGGATCTTTCCCATCCTTCGTTAGATCGACGCCATGGCGGCTTGATCTCCATCCTCGTGCAGAGCGTGCGTGAGCGGGCCATGGCGTCGCCACCTCGCGAGCGTCGAGCTGGGGCGCGTCGAAGCGCACTGTCGCGAGATCTCGCTTTTGTCACGCGCGCTTTGTCGCGACCATGCCTTCGATGTCCGCCTTCGACCTCGTGACCTTCTCGCTCGCCTTCGTCGCCTACGTGCTGCTCGGCGTCGACGCCGCGGCGCGCGTCGAGGGGCGCGGGCGGCGCGCCTTGTCGGCCGCCGTTGCTCTCTTTGCGAGCGGACATGCGCTCCTGTTATGGCACGGCCGCTACGAGTACGACCTCGCGCTCGCACTCACGCATGGGACGGCGGTCTTCGCGATCTTCCACGTCGTGTGGTTGCTCGTTCTGCTGGGTCCCTTCCTCGCGACCGAGCTCAGCGCGAAGGTCGTGCCCGCGTGCTTCGGCCTCGCGTCCATCGTCGTCCTGCCGCTCGCCTTCAACAATCCGGCCGCGATGCCGCTGCGCTTCGTGGTCTTGCTCGCCTTCGTCGTCGGCCTGCTGCGCATCGGCGCGGCGCGTGCGCGCGCGAGCCGCGTCGACGGCCAGCCGAAGCTGCGCATCGGCGCAGGGCGCTCGTGTGCCTTCGAGCTCGGCCAGCCGTGGCGCGACCAGGTCGAAGCGAGCTTCCGCTCGACCCACGTCGTCGTTCGTTACAGTCGCGGCGCGCTCGAGGTCGAAGCCGAGCTCGAGGACGACGAGGTCTACAGCGACGCAACGGCCGACAACCAGCGCACGTGGGAGCTTGGCGACGCCTTCGAGGTCTTCGTGCGGCGCGCGGACGAAGTCGCCTACAGCGAAGTGCACGTCACGCCCAACGGTCACAAGCTGCACCTGCGCTTCGAGGACTTCGACCAGCACCGACGCATCGCCTCGATCGACGAGGTCGCGGCCGATCCGAGCCTCATCGAGGCAACCGTCGAGACGCTCGCCGATGGTTGGCGCGCGCGCTTGCGCATTCCGTTTCCGTGTCCGCAGGGTTCGGCGCTCGCGCTCTCGTTCTGTCGCTACGACGCGAGCCGCGGACGCGAGCCGGTGCTGTCGACTTCGTCGCCGCACCCTGTCATCGCCTTCCACCGCCCGACCGAGTGGACGCTGGTCACAGTCGTCGGCTGAACTGCGCAGGCAGCGACTTGCTCAGAAGATCGTCGTCGAGCGCAGCGCCGACGCGCCGTCGAAGAGCCCCGCGCGATCCGTCACGAGCTGCGACCAGAGCGTGCCGCTGACCCCGGTCGGAATCGTCGGGCTGAGGGTCCCGAGGCCCGCCACGCTGAGACTGCCGACGGCGAGCGGGATGAAGTTCTGCAGGATGCCGAAGCCGCGATAGGAGAAGGTCGTGCTGTCCGGCGCGACGAGGAGGATCCAGGTTGCGCGCTCGCGCCCCGCGAACTCGAAGAGCAGCGGAAAGCCCGCGATCGCGAAGCCCGAGACGGCGAGCTCGGGCGGGTTCGAGGCCTGCAACGTGATGCTGAGCGCGTTGCTCGGACCGGCAGCACTCACGACCGTCAGGGGCAGCGTGCCGAGCCCAGGCGGCGCCGGCAGCCGGAACGTGAAGCCCGTATCGCTCTTGCTCGTCGTCCGCACGTCGATGCGCTGGGTCCCGATCACGACCTCGGACACGCCGCCCAAGCGCTGGCCGACGACGGCGATGCTCGGCGCGGCAAAGGGCGAGAGCGTCGTCGGCGACACCGACGTGAGCAGCGGCGGCGTCGCCGACTCGAGGCAGGTCCGCGTGTCGCGGAAGCGGATCATCGCGGCCTTCGACGCCGGGCCGAAGCTCGCGAGGTTGGCGCTGCAAGCGCCGAGGCGCGAGCAGAGGATGTTGCACGGCGTCAGCGCGTCACAGTGCAAGGCGTCGAAGTTGTGCGCGACCTCGTGCGCGACGAGGCCGACGTTGCGGCTTTCGTTGCTGTCGTTCGGCATCGAGACGCCGTAGGCGTCGGACTGCACGCAGACCGAGCCGAGGATGGCGTAGCCGCGGATGTCGTTCGGTGATGTCTTGCCCGAGAAGAGGTGGACGAGGTCGCGCGCCACGTTGCCGTGCGCGCGGTTCCAGAGGGCTTGGACCTCGACGGTCAAGCTGCGTGGATCGGTCGATGTGTAGGTCGCGCTCGTGCGCACGATCGTCGACGTGACCTTGATCGCGACATCGATGTCTTGGCGGAAGATCGCGTCGACGCTGTTGACGAGGGCGGCGATGCGATTTTGGGTCGCGCTGAGGCTGCTGCCGTTGGCTTGGTAGAACTCGAAGTCGGCGTCGGCAGCGAGCGCGGCGAGGACGGTCGCTGCGGCCGGGCGCGCGGGTGTCGAGTCGACGGCCTTCGCGTTCGCGGTCACGTTGCCGCAGCGCCCTGGCTTGGCGAGGTTGTCCTTGCTGCGATACACGGCGTGTAGCGGACTCGTAGGCACGCGCAGCACGCGCGCGAGCGGTTGCAGGACGAAGGTGCTGCTCGTCGAAGCGCCGTCGATGCGCACCACGGCTTCGATGGACCCATTGAGCCACGACGCCGCGACGACGCTCTGCGCTTCTTCGCGCACGCGGCCGCGGTAGGTGATCGAGGGCGCGGTCGCGACCTCGCGTAGGCCCTTGCCGTCGTCGACGTAGCACTTGTGCTGCGCGTCGCGCACGTCGAAGGGTTGGAGGTCGAGGGTGCGTGGGACGCCGTCCAAGACGACCCGCAGCGAGAAGGCGCCGGGCAAGGCCTGCGGCACGTCGAGGCTCTGCAAGAGAAGCCGCTGCACACAGAGCGCGGCCATGGCTTCGCGCTCTTGCGCGCGCGCGGCGTGCGTGAAGGCGAGCGAGGTGACCGCGCAGAGAGCGACACAGCGAAAAGAGAATAGACGCATCGAGGCCTCTTGGGAGTCGAGAGCTGCGCGGGCCGCGCGAAGAGTGCTATGAATATAACGGACTCTTCTCCTTCCCCCTCCCTTCTCCTGAGGCCTCCCATGAAGCTTCGTCGCGGGCTTGCCACCATCGCCCTCTTGTCCCTCGCGGCTCCGCGCCTCGACGCGACCTGGTCCATCGTCATCGTCGACACGCGCACCAAGGAGGTCGCGATCGGGTCGGCGACCTGTCTCACGGGCCTCGACCTGCGCGTTCTGACGCCCATCCTCGTCGTGGGCAAAGGCGGGGCGACGGCACAGTCCTTCGTCGATGCCACGGGGCGCAACCGCGTGCTCGTCTTCGGCGAGTTCCAAAAGGACACGGCGCCCGACCGCATCCTGCAACTCCTCGCGGCCCAGGACAGCGGTCACCAGACGCGGCAGTACGGCATGGTCGACACGGCCGGGCGGGCGCTGACCTTTTCGGGGACGGGCGCGGGCGCCTGGGCCGGTGGCAAGACGGGCGTGATCGGTGACCTCGTCTACGCGGTGCAGGGCAACGTGCTGACCGGCGCGCCGGTCGTCGACCGCGCGGTCGACGCGATCCGCAACTCGAGCGGCGACGTCGCGACTCGCCTCATGCTCGCCATGGAGGCGGCCTACGCAATGGGAGGCGATGGCCGTTGCTCGTGCGGTGGCAACCCGACCGGCTGCGGATCACCTCCGCCGTCCTTCAACAAGTCGGCGCACATCGGCTACATGTTGATCGCGCGCATCGGCGACACGGACGGGGCTTGCAACACGAGCGTCGGCTGTGGCTCGGGTCGCTACTTCATGGAGCTCAACGTCGCGAACACGAGCGGCAACTCGGCCGACCCCGTGCGCCGGCTGCGCATCGACTACGACTACTGGCGCCTCGCGCTGCAAGGGCGTGCGGACCACCATCGATCGACGGTCGAACTCGATACCCCTGGGCTTCCTGCCGATGGCCAGACGGCCGGGGTCGTGACCGTCCGCCTCGTCGACCTCGACGGCGCGCCAGTGAGTCGACCCGCGACCTTGACGGTCAGCCTCGATGCATCGAGCAGCGCCCAGGTGCAGGTTGGCGCGGTCAGTGCCATGGGGGGCGGTGTCTACCGCTTCCCGGTCGTTGCCGGCAACGCGCCAGGCGTGGCGCGCTTGAAGATCGAGGTCGACGATGGGCGGGCCAAGGTCCTGCTCTCGCCCCTCCATGAGCTTCGGCTCAGCAACGATCCGCTCTGGGCTTCTTCGGCCGCGCTCTCGACGCGGGACGGCGGGACCGCGCGCTTCGTTTTGCGTGCGAGCCAGCAGCGTTCGGGGCGCGCCTATGTGCTCGCGGCTTCGAACTCGGGCGACAGCCCGGGGCTTCGCATCGACGCCAACCTCGTCGTGCCGCTCAATCCCGACGCCTTCTTCGTGGCCTTCCTCGAGCTCGCGAATCGGCCGCCCATCACCGACAAGACGATCGGCGTCCTCGACGCGGGCGGCGGGGCGCAGGCGTCGTTTGCCTTACCGCCGCAGGTCCTTTCTGCGCTCAAG
>CALLZN010000011.1 GCA_937858895.1 uncultured bacterium
GATCTGTGGGAAGCCGGGCTGGCAACGGCCCGGCTGACCCGATATTACCTCCCCCGCCTAGCGGCCGGAGGGACCCGCCCTTCGCGACGAAGCGTGCTTAGCGGCCGTGAATCGACGATGTCCATATTCCAATCCCTGTTGTCCTTGCTCCTCGTCGCCGCCTCCTTGCAAGCGCAGAGGCCGCGCACCGAGGGCCTCGAGCGCCCCAATGTCGTCTGGCTCGTAGCGGAAGACATGAGTCCGTGGCTTTGCTGCTACGGTGACAACACTGTGCCGACGCCCAACTGCGATCGACTCGCGGTCGAGGGTATCCGCTACCGCAGTGCGTTCGCGACGTCGCCCGTCTGTGCACCGGCAAGCTCGTCGTTGATCACTGGTATGTATGCAACGCGCATCGGCACGATGCACAACTTGTTCACTCGGGCAGAGCATGCCGAGCGCATTGCGGCCTTGCGCGTCGAGCTCGAGCGCTGGGTCGAAAGCACGAAGGCTCTCGGCTTCGTCTTGTCGGAGACCCGCCTGGTGCGGGAGCACATCTGGCCACCGGATGGCATGCAGCCGAAGACGCCGGAGCCGACCATGGCGCAGGTGACCGGCACGATCATGAGTCAGGTCACGCTGCGATGCACCGAGCCAGGTGCCTCCATTGGCTATCGCTTCCTACCGACGGAAAAGGGCTCCTCGTGGCGGGTCTACACGGGCCCCTTCGTGGTCAAGCAGAAGGGTGAGATCGAGGTGCGCGCTCACCGCATCGGCTGGCGGCCGTCGACCGCGCAGTTTGTCGTCGGGCAGGATCCGCGACCACGGATTGCGCCACCAGCTGCCGCGCCCAATGTCGTCGTCATCCTCGCGGACGATCTCGGCTTCATGGACATCAGGGCCAACAACCCGAAGTGTCTCTACGACACTCCGAACCTCGACCGCTTGGCGAAGAGCGGCATGCGCTTCGACAACGGTTATGCGGCGTGTCCGGTCTGTTCGCCGACACGCTATTCGCTGCTGACGGGTCGCTATCCGTCGCGTGCGGATGTGACCAATTACTTCATGGGTAGGCGCGTCGTGCGCTTCAAGCCGGCGTTGGCCAACGACCGGATGGCGATCGAGGAGAGAACCCTCGCCGAGGAATTGCAGGACCACGGCTACGCGACCTTCTTCGCAGGGAAGTGGCACCTCGGTCCGACAGAGGAGTACTGGCCTGAGAACCAAGGATTCGACGTCAACTGCGGAGGTTGTGACCGCGGTGGACCCTATGGCGGCAAGAAGTACTTCGCGCCCTACGACAACCCGCGCCTCGATGACGGGCCGGAGGGAGAACACTTGCCGGATCGCTTGGCACAAGAAGCTTGCGCCTTCATCGAAAAGAATCGCGCACAGCCCTTTCTCGCCTACCTCTCGTTCTACTCCGTGCACACTCCATTGATGGGGCGCGCCGACCTCGTCGATAAGTACAAGAAGCGCATCGCCGCCTTGCCAAACAACAGTGATCCCGAGTTCGGTCCCGAGGAGCAGTGCTACGACAACAAGCAGCCCCGAAGGGTGCGTTTGCAGCAGCGCCACGCGGTGTACGCCGCGATGGTGGAAGCGATGGACCAGGCCGTCGGCAAGGTCCTCGACAAGCTCGATGCGCTCGGCATCGCGGACAAGACGATCGTCGTTTTTACCTCCGACAACGGCGGTTTGTCCACGAGTGAGGGTTCGCCGACGAGCAACCTTCCGTTGCGTGGTGGCAAAGGTTGGATGTACGAAGGTGGCATCCGCGAGCCGTGGCTATGGCGCGTGCCTGGAGTGACAGAAGCTGGCGCTGTTTGTGCGCAGCCCATGTGCAGCATCGACCTACTACCGACGATCCTCGAACTCACCGGCCAAGCTGCCGTCGCGCATGCGATCGATGGCGTGAGTATCGCGGCTGCCCTTCGCGGTGAAGGCCTACCCGAAAGACCTCTCTTTTGGCACTACCCGCACTACGGCAACCAAGGTGGATTCCCGAGCGCTGCGGTGCGTCTTGGAACGTGGAAGCTGATCGAGCGGCTCGAAGATGGTCGTGTCCATCTCTTTGATCTCGCCGACGACATCGGCGAACAACAAGACGTTGCCGGCAAACACCCCGACAGGGTGAAGCACATGCGCGAGCTGTTGCATGCCTGGTATCGCAAGATGGACGCAAAATTCTTGCGCGAGCACAACGGCGCGACGCCGTGGCGACCCAAGCAGCAATAGACAAGCTGCTGTTTGCGCCGCTCCTACGAAGCAGCCAAGCTCTCGTGGACTTCGAGTACCAAGCGCCCTCCAGGCCCGAGCCCGACGATCGCGAAGATCCACCTGCACGCAGCCGGTCCGAGGCCAGCGATCGTCTGTGCATCTGCCATTGACAACGCCGGGCTCGAGTTTGGGTGTGAGTGCCAAAAGCCTCGCACTTCGAGGCCGAGCCTTGCAGCGGCCTCTTCGTGGCTGAGCCAGTCGAGCGGGTCGATCGAAAAGCCTCGCTCGGGTTCGCGGTTCGCGTTGTGCGTCTGGGATGCTACGAAGGTCTTCGAGTCATGTGGCCAAGTCGCATCGCGCGCAGCGAAAATAAGCCCACAAGCCTCATGGGGCGCGGCTTCGCACGTCCGAGCGATGAGCTCTCGCTCGTCGAAGGAGAAGAAGCGCGGAGCCCGGTCCGCACTCATTGCAGAACAATGCGGCGCGGCGACTTCGCGTCCGCGGCGCTCGATGCCTCTTCGCCCACCTCGGCCACGAAGCTGCCCTCACGGTCGCGTGCTTCGAAGAAGAACTGCACGCGCCCCGAAGGCAAGTCGCCGATCTCGAAGTGTCCGCGCGCATCGGTGATGCTGCGCACCCAACGCCGAGGTCCGTGGTTGTGGCGAACCTCGATGCCCGGCAGCGGTACAAGGCCGGCGTCGACGGCGGTCGCACGCAAAGTTCTTGGGACTTCGAGCCGCACGACCTGGATGTCATTGCTCGGGGTGTAGGACGTCCAGCGATACGTGAAGCGCGGATGGTCGATGAGCACGAAGTAGGCATCGCCATAAGGCAAGTCACCGAACTCGCAGCGACCCGCTTCGTCCGTCTGCGTCGTCCGCCCCGGCATGCCGACGATCGAAACTCGCAGCTTTGCGAGGGGTTGCGCATCGGGTCCTCGCAGCTCGAGGCGCAAGGCTTGGGTCTTGGCGAGGACCAAGGCGAGCGCGCCTCCCGTCTGACGGTCCCAGGATGCTTCGGCGAGGGCATGGCCGATCTGACGTGCCGACACGTGAACGAAGGGCAGGCTGGAAGAAACGGCTCGCAGCACGAAGCTTCCGTCGTCACCGCTCTTGACCGCCTCGAGGACGGGGCCACCGACGACACGAGCTTCAACGAGCGCACCCGGCACGCCTTGGTCGGACGTGTTGACGACGCGACCTTCGATCGGGGTCGGCGGCGCCGACAGCAAGTCGCGCACGCCATCGCCCTGCTCGACGAAGCACTGCGACACGATCGCGCCATCGCTGCTCCGCGCGATGCAGAAGAAGCGTCCTTGGGCGCTCAATGCTGGCAGTACCGCCTTGCCATCGACATCGCTCAGCGTGCGAAGTCGCGGTTCGCCTTGGGGTTGGTCGTGGTCAAAAAAACTGACCTCAAAGCCAGCGAGCGGAGAACCCGTGCCGTCGACGCAGCGCACGGCGAGCGGCGTCACCGGCCGCGCTTCGGGCGCGGAGCTCGTGTTCGAAGACAGGACCGCGGCGGTCAAGCCTGCAACGCCGATAACGGCGCCGAGGGCCAAGGGCTTCCATGCGAGCTTGCGGCCTCGTTTGGGTGCGCGCCGCACGCGCGCGGCGCGACGAGGACGCTTCTCGGGCTTCGTTACTGCATCATCCGTCACGACACTAATCTAACACTCGGGCGACGTCAGGACGCGAGAGTGTAGGCAAGGTAGCCACCGCACCAGCCAAAGACGCCCATCGCGACGAGCGCGATGATGGGCCAGCGCCAGGATGCTGTCTCGCGGCGCATGACCGCAATCGTCGAGATGCACTGGAGGGCGTAGACGAACCAGACGAGCAAGGCGAAGGCCGTCGGCGCATCCATCGCTTCGCGCACTCGCGACGTCAACCCTTCGTCGCCCTCGTCGGCATCGCCGTGGCCATAGATCTGCGCGAGCGTCGAAACCATGACTTCGCGGGCCGCGAAGGAGCCGAGCAAGCCGACGTTGATGCGCCAGTCGAAGCCGAGCGGCGCAAAGACCGGCTCCATCGCCCGCCCGACTTGGGCGGCATAGCTGTTCTCGAGGATGACTTGCTGCTGCTCTGCAGTCGGCGTCCCGTCGGGAAAGTCCCGTCGAGGAAACGAGAGCAGGAGCCAGAGCAGGATCGACGCCGCGAGGATGACCGTGCCTGCGCGCTTCAAGAAGATCCGTACGCGCTGCCAGATCTGCTGAGCGATGGTCCGCCAGCTCGGCCAGCGATAGGGCGGCAACTCTTGGTAGAAGGGCAGCGAGCGGCCGCGCACGAGGCCGCGGCCGAGCAGCGCCGCGGCGGCGAGCGTGGAGAAGGCGCCCAGCAAGTACAGCGCGAGCAAGGTCAAGCCTTGCGCCGTCAAGGGCCCGAAGACCGGCGTGGGTTCGACGAAGGCGGCGATCAGGAGCGCATAGACCGGCAAGCGCGCCGAGCAAGTCGTGAGCGGCGCGACGAGAATAGTGATGAGTCGGTGCCGGGGGGACGGGATCGAACGCGTCGCGAGGATGCCCGGCACCGCGCAGGCATAGCTCGAGAGCAGCGCGATGAAGCAGCGCCCTTCGAGACCGACGAAGCCCATGAGCCGGTCGACGACGAAGGCGGCCCGGGCCATGTATCCCGACGCCTCGAGGAAGAGAATGACCGCAAAGAGCAGCACGATCTGCGGCAAGAACACGAGGACCGAGCCGACGCCGCGCACGACGCCGTCGCAGAGCAAGCTGCTCAACAAGCCCGGCGGCAAGACATTGGCGAGCGCATCCGCCACGCTGCCAATGCCCGAGTCGAGCAAGTCCATGAGCGGGTCGGCGCCCGAGAAGACCGCTTGGAAGAACACGAGGACGAAGGCAAAGAAAAAGAGCGGCCCGAAGACGCGGTGCAGCAAGACGGAGTCGATGCGCTGCGTGAGCTGGCTCGCCCCCGGCGCCAAGCGGGCCGCGCGACCGAGGACGTCATCGGCCCAGGCGAAGCGTTCGGTCGTCGTGCTATGCACGGTCGTGGTCGGCGCTCGCGACCAAGTCTGTACCTCGGCCAGTTGGAGCTTGAGGTCGTCGAGGCCGACTCCCTTGGTTCCGACGATGCCGACGACCGGGATGCCGATCGCGCGGCGCAGCTCGAAGATGTCGATCGTGCCGCCCCGCGCGCGGAGCTCATCGATCATCGTCAAGACGAGCAGCGTCGGCCGCCCGAGCGCCAAGACTTCGGCCAAGAGCGGCAGCGAGCGTTCGAGCGTCGTCGCGTCGGCGACGACGAGAACGCCATCGAGGCCGCCACCTAGTTCGTCGTCGAGTTCGCCGCGCAGGACACGCACCGTGACCGCCTCGTCCTCGGAGAGGGCATCGAGGCTGTAGGTGCCGGGCAAGTCGATGATCTCGGCCGGTTTCTGCCGCGCATCGTCGACACGCAGCGAGCCGCTGTGTCGTTCTACGGTCACGCCAGCGTAGTTGCCCGTCTTGGCGCGCAGACCGGTCAGCGCGTTGAAGAGCGTCGTCTTCCCCGAGTTGGGGCTGCCGACGAGCGCGAAGCGAGCGAGCTTCGAAGCGCGCTCGAGCGGTGGCGCGGAGCTCGCGACCACGGTCGTCAGACGAGCGAGACGCGGATGCAGCGAGCGTCACGCTGGCGCAGCGCGAGCCGCGTGCCCCGGACCTCGAAGATCATCGGATCGCCGAGCGGGGCCCGGCGATCGGCGCGCAGCATCGTGCCGGGGCAAAAACCCAAGGCGGCGAGGCGCGGACTCGCCGAGGGGTCGATCGCGACGACGCGAGCGACTTGGTTGCGACCGAGCTCCGCGAGGCTCTGGGTCGAAGCTTCGGTGAGCGTCGTGCTCACCTCGATCGCAGGCGCAGGAAGGTCCGAATCCAGCAGGTCCATAGGTCTCGTTTGCTTCGCTCCAAGAGCAACGTGTAGCAGCCCAAGAAGGCTACTCCGTGCTTCGTCGCCAGCTTAGATCGGCCTTGTTGCAAATCAATCGCTTTTGCAGGAGCCCTTGCCATGGCCTGAGCGGCGGCGGCCTGTCGGGGCGTCTTGGGACCGCGAGCCTTCCAAACAGCGCTTCCGCCGGAGCTTGCTGCGTCTAAGCTCGCGAGTTGTGGGAGCGCCAGCAAAGCAAGCAGCCGGGGTCGCGGCGGCCGACCAGGTCCAAGACGGCTCCGTCCTCGGGCTCGGCACGGGTAGCACGGTGCACTTCGCCTTGCAGCGGCTCGCGGAGCGCATGCGCGACGAAGGTTTGCGGGTCCGCGGTGTCCCGACGAGCATCGCGACCGAGCGGGAGGCAATGCGCCTCGGCGTGCCGCTGACCGACCTCGATCGCGACCCTGTGCTCGACCTCACGATCGACGGTGCCGACGAGGTCGATGGCGCCAAGTGTCTGATCAAGGGCGGCGGCGGCGCCTTGACCCGCGAAAAGATCGTCGCTGCGGCTTCGCGCGCGATGCTCGTCATCGTCGACCGCGGCAAGCTCGTCGACCGCCTCGGCCTCGCCTTTCCGCTGCCGGTCGAAGTGCTGCGCTTCGGCTTCGAGGCGACGCGCCGCAAGCTCGAAGCCCTCGGCTGCACGACGACGCTGCGCTGCGACGCGAGCGGCGAGGCCTTCGTGAGCGACAACGGCAACCTCATCGTCGACTGTCGCTTCGAAGCGGGCATCCCGGATCCGCGCGCGCTCGAGCTACGCATGGACGCGCTTCCTGGGGTTGTCGAGTGCGGCCTCTTTTGCGGGCTCGCGACGAACATCGTGGTCGGGGACGCTGACGGCAGCGTGACGACGATCTGACGCTTCGCTCAGCGCGGCGCGCCCTTTGGCAAGCGCTCGAGCATGGCCTCGAAGTCGGCGCGCGTCCCTTGGCCGTCGTGCTTGGCGAGGACCTTGCCGTTCGCGTCGAGCAGGCGCGTCATCGGCACGCCGCCATCGATCTCGCACTTTGCCTCGAAGCCCTCGATGGCGGACGGATCGAGCACGAGGCAGGTCCCGGAGTAGTTCACCGAAGCGAGGAAGGCGCGCACCTTGGCGAGCAGCGCATCGTCACGCTTGGCGTCCGGGAGCTGGAGGTCGTAGCTGACGAGCACGAGGCGCGCACCGCGCGCAGCGAGGGTCTTGCCGACCTCGACCAGGTCGGGCAGTTCGGCCTTGCACGGACTTCACCAGAGCGCCCACGAGTTGACGAGCGTCGTTTGCCCGCGCAGCGCTGCTTCCAGTGTTGCGGCGTCGCTGAAGCGCACGTCGGGGGCAGGCGCGCCGCAAGCAGCGAGGAAGGCGAGAAGAGCTGAGGCGTAGCGCCTCGCGTGTTGGTGCTGCAGCATCGGTTTGCGTTGTAGTTTGGGGTTCGATCAACGAGAGCGCGCCCGGAAACTCATCGAGTTCACGGGCGCGTTCGCTACGGGTTCAACACTGTGTCGAGGAGCTCAGTTGCGGGACCGCGCACGGCGGCCACCGGTCTTGATGCTTCAGCCGTAGGGCTTGGTCGACGGAACCTCGACTTCCTTGCCAGCGAGGACGGCATCGATGGCCATCTTGACGAAGGGTTGCGATTCGGCCTTCTTCTTGTCGGCCTCATCGAGCGCGCCCGCGTAGCGGAGGACGCCCTCGCTGTCGATGACGTAGCAGTGAGGCGTGGTGCGCGCGCCGAACTTCGCCGACACGACGTTGCCGTGGTCGACGAGGACTTCGTGGTCGAAGCCCTTTGTCTTCTTGACGTGTGCCTTCAGCTTCGCGTAGGGCTCGGGCTTGGCCTTATCGCCGCTTTGTTCTTCTTCGCCCGTGTCCTTGCCCTTCTTGTTTTCCTCTGCGGGAGCGGGCTCAGGCTTGGCGCCGATCTCGTTCTGGTTCGCGTTGATGGCGACGATGACGACCGGCTTGTCCTTGTAGGTCTTCTCGAGTTCGACGATGACCGGCTCCGCGTGCTTTTCCCACGGGCAGGTGATCGACCAGAAGTGGACGAAGACGACCTT
>CALLZN010000012.1 GCA_937858895.1 uncultured bacterium
GCGTCCGCGATTCGTGCCGTGCTTGGTCGGGGTAGCTCCGAGCCCCCAGCACGAGCTGCGGAGGCGGATGGCCTCGGAGGCGGATGGTGAACAGGGAGATCGACAAGCGGACGCTCATCGTGTTTCTCGACGCGGTGACGAACAGCGAAGCGCGCCTCCGCGACTACCACCGCCACATCCAGGAGTCAGGCCAAGAGCTGCCGGACGTCTTCCGGCGCCAGTATGCAGGTGTGCGTCGGATCCGCGAGATCCTGCTGCGCATGAGCGAGGCAGCGCGGTCGACCAATCGCTTGAGTCTGTCCGAAGACGACGCGAACCTGCTCGCTTCTTGCATCGCGGACGCCCTGCCCGAACTCGACATGCGCCTCGCCGGTCGCATCAGCGACGAAGAGGAGCGCAATTGGCTCGTCGAGCAGCGGGAGCTCTTGCTCACCGAAGCGCGGGCGCTCTTGACCGAGCCACTGCACGCGATCCTGAGCATCGACGCCATGAGCCGCGTCACGCCGAGTGTGCGCTCACTGCAGTCGCGCATCCCGAACGGCGTCGCGATGCCGATCGGGCAAATACGCGTATCGAACGCCGAGATGGATCGCGAGGCGGCGGATGCGCAGCGCGGTCCAGGGAGAGGCCCGAGCTACGGCCACCCGGGCGACCGCGAAGCGCACGGCTTCCCGGGGCACGACCCGCGCTCGGGCTACGCTGGTCCAGGCCAGTTCCCGCAGCACGGCTACCCGGCGCCTGGCTATCCGCAGCCAGGTGGCTATGCCCAACCGGGATACGGAGCCCCGCCGGGTCACGGTGGGGGTGGTCACGGTGGAGGGGGCTATGGTGGGCCTGGCTACGGTGGGCCTGGCTACGGGCCGCCGTCGATGCCGTCGCATCCTCCGCATGGCCCCGGACATGTACCTGGCCCCTATGCACCAGCTGGCTACCCGTCGCCTGGTTACCCGGACTACGGTGGGCATCAGAACCCGGGTCCGAACATGCCTTCCTACGGCGGACCGCCAGGTGCCTACGCTCCGGCCGACGCCCGGCTGAGCGGCTTGCAGGTGCAACGCAATCCGTTCCAGGCCAACGAAGGGAGCTACAGAGGCGAGGGCTTCTCGGCCTCTTCGGCCCTAGCACCAGAGCTGCGCGTGCCGTCGCAAGAAGGGCGCGGAGTCGCCCCCGTGGTCGGCCTCTTCGACCCCAACATCGTGCGCGACCATCGCGTGCGCGCGCAGATTCGCTTGGACCTCCAAGACTTGGCGCGGGCAGAGCAAAACGACGATTTGCGCTTGTCGCTCGTCCACTTGGGCTCGCTGCTCGAAGGCCTTCTGCTCGACCACGGCCTGCGGCATCGCAAGGAGCTCACGCTCGGCGAGAGCCCAGACATCTGGGACTTTCATGCGCTCGCGATCCAAGTGCTCGGCGCGGGTCTCACGGCCGAGCAAGAGCCTGTGCTCGGCATCCTCCACGCGTGCCGCCGCTTGCTCCGTCCGTCTTGTCAGATCATGCATCCGATCATCGTGACGGCGAAGATGGTCGTGGACGCAAAGGCCTTCCTCGAGTGGGCCCTCGCGCGCCTTGGCTTCGTGCAGGGGACGGGCAGCGGCGAAGCGCCGGGAGTGGGGGCCAGCACGGCTGCCTTGTGGCGCGCTACCAAGCGCGGGACCTGAGGCGACGGCGAGCTTGTCAGGTTCGCGAGTTGCGGCGTTCGAAGCGCCAGCGCTCGCGGCGGGACTCCGAAGAGGGGATGGGGCTACCGAGCCGGGAGACGGTGGCATCGCAGTGATCGCTGCAAGGGAAGCTACCGCGTCCTTGCTGGCAGGAACGCAGGTCGCGCTCGCTTGCGGCATCAAAGTCAGGTAGGACCTCGAAGTCGGCATCAGGCTGCGTCGTCGCGTCGATGTCGGCATCGAAGTCGACATCAAGGTCGACATCGATGTCGACGATGTCGACTTCGGCGTCCACCTCTGCATCGATCCCAGGCGCGAGAACTTCTCGCGCGGCGTCGCTGTCGTCCTCTTCGACTTCGCTGGCAGGATCGAAGAGCAAGAGCGCGATGAGCTCCGTGAGGCGCTCCGCTTCTTCTCGGCCAAGACCACGCTCGACTTCTTTGAGCCTCAGCAGGTCGTGTTGTCGAAGTAAGCGATCGAAGTCACGCGCGCCGAACAGCGGGCCGCGGCCGGCGCTTCTTCGGCGTAGTTTGTAGGACTCGTACTCGTCCTTCGAGGTTCGTGACATCAGTGCTCTGCTTGGAGAGGACTCGCGATCGCACGGTCGCGGACCGAGCCCGCGGACAACTTGTGCTTTGCATCTTCGAAGATCGGCTCGACTTCATCAAGCACTGAGCTTGGATCATGAGAGGACGATGAGCATGCGACTTGCAAGTGAGCTGTGCGTTGGCCAGCATCACGACTTCGACGTCATCAGGAAAGGAGTGCAGCGTCGATGACAGATGAGAGCATTCCTGGAGCGACGGCGCCGACTCACGACGACTTGCTTCCGCAAGATGCGGACGAGTTGCGGCGTGTCCTCGTCGCTTGGTTCGCGCGGTCGTCGACGCCGACGCGACGCCAGCTCCTCGGCTTCGAGTACGAGTGCTTGCGCGTGCAGCGCGCGAGCGTGGCCGCCGCACCGAGTCTCGGTAGTGCAGGGCCCGACGCTCTCCTGCGTCGGATCGCCGAACGAGCTTCGACGGCGATGGGCGCTGAAGTGCAGGAGCACCGCGAAAACGGCGAGATCACGGTCATCGAGCTCGGCGCTTCGAACTTGTCGGTCGAACCCGGTGGGCAGATCGAGCTGTCGCTCGCGCCCTTCGAGGATCCGCGCGAGGTCGCGCGATGGATCGATGCGTATGCGTCTTGGCTCGGCCCCGAGGGGGAGAGCGGCGACTTTCGCTTCCTCTTCATGGGGCACCAACCTTGGACGATGCCCCACGACATCCCGCTGCGAGCGAAGCCGCGCTACGAGATCATGAACCGCCGCCTCGCCGCGCGCGGTTCGCTCGGCATCCACATGATGCGGGCGACGGCGGGTATGCAGGTCACGCTCGACAGCCGCAGCGCCGACGACTGCGCGTCGTTGCTGCGCGCGGCCTTGATGTCGGCGCCCGTGATCACAGCGATCTACGCGAACTCGCCGCTCGTTGGTGGGCGCCCCAGTGGTTACCTCTCCTACCGTGAGGCGGTTTGGTGGGATACGGATCCGACGCGTTGCGGGATCCCGATCGCGTGCCTCGACGAGGACAGAGGCCTCGAGGCCTACGTCGACTGGGCCCTAGATGCCGAGCCTTGGTTCGTGCGTCGCGATGGCGAACTGCGTGAAGTGCGAGGCTATCGACGCTTCCGCGACCTGATCGGTAGCGAGTGGGCGCCGACGCTCGACGACTTTTCGCTACACACGACGACGCTCTTCCCCTCGGCGCGATTGCGAGGCGGCGTCGAAGTGCGGTCGGCCGACTGTGTCGCGCCTGAGCTCGCCAAGACCTTCTGCGCACTCTTCGCGGGGCTCGCCTATGACGAGAAGGCGCGCGAGCTCGCGACGCGCGTGCATGACCGACGCGACGCTGTTGGCGTGCGACGCTTGCACGACTGCGCCGCGAAGCATGGCCTCGAAGGTCGTTGCGGCAAGCTGCGCGTGCGAGACGTCGCCATGGCTCTCGTCGATGTCGCGAAGCAGGGGCTACGGCGCCAGGTCGAGGGTGGTCGCTTCGATGCGTCCGTACTCGAGATCCTGCGACCCCTCGAGGACCTCGTTGCCCACGGCAGCGCGCCCGCTCGCCAAGTGCTCGACCGCTACGAGGCGGGAATCGAAGCCGGCTTGACCGACAGCGAGGCGCTCGAGGCAGCGGCATTTCCGTCATGAAGATCTTCGCGATCAGCGACCTCCATCTGTCCTTCGGCAGCGACAAGCCGATGGACATCTTCGGTGATCACTGGAGCGACCACGCCTCGCGCATCGAGCGCAATTGGCGGGACCTCGTCAGCGATGACGATTGGGTTCTCATGGGGGGTGACCTCTCGTGGGCGAGCACGCTCGAAGAGGTCGCCCCGGACCTGGCCTTCGTGCACGCCCTGCCGGGGCAGAAGCTCATGATCAAGGGCAACCACGCGCACTGGTGGAGCGGCAAAGCCAAGGTCGAGCGCATCCTGCCACCATCGATCCGCATCTTGCAGAACGAGAGCTTCCTGCTGCCGGACGGCACCTGCATCGTCGGCACGCGCGGATGGAACCCTCCGGGCCGCACCGAGAATCCGAACTCGCCCTACACGGACCAGGACCGCAAGGTCTACGAGCGCGAAGTCGGTCGTCTGCGGCTCTCGATCGAGCACGCCAAGCGGCGTCGCTACGACCGC
>CALLZN010000013.1 GCA_937858895.1 uncultured bacterium
GCGTGATCTCTTTGATGGTGGGGAGCTGCAACTGCAGCGCTGCGAGGAGCCGAGCGCTGCCGAACAGCCGGCGATGCTCGCTTCGGTGCCGGCGCGCTTGCTCGCGGACTACCGCGGCACAGTTGCTTCACCAGCGTTGCCGATCACGACGATTCTGTGGACGACTTGGGGGGTGACGTTGCTTGGCCTGTTCGTGCTCGGCTTCACCCTGCGCACGGCACTTGGTTTTGGGGAGCGTCGCGCGCGCTTCGCTTCGGCTGTGACCCATGAGCTGCGTACGCCGCTTACGACCTTCCGCATGTACAGCGAGATGCTCGCCGACGGCATGGTCACGGAGCCTGGCGCGCAGCGCGAGTATCTCCGTACGCTGCAGCGCGAGTCGGATCGCCTATCGCGTGTCGTCGAGAACGTGCTCGCGTGGTCACGTCTCGAAGAGGGGCGCTTCGCGAGTCGCCGCGAAGAGCACGTGCTCGCGGACCTGGTCGAGCGTATCGTGCCGACGCTCAGCCAACGGCTCAGCGAGGTCGAGCTCGAGCTCGACGTGCACGTAGCGCCTGCAGCGCTCGACGCGCGCGTGGTGACCGACGAAGAAGCTGTCGGCCAGGTGCTCTTCAACTTGGTCGACAACGCCGCCAAGTACGCGCGCCGCGCGACGCGACGCGAGGTGCGCCTCGGGGTCGATGTCGTCGGCGACGAGGCGCAGTTGACGGTTTGCGACTACGGTCCTGGTGTGGATGCAGCGCATCGCAAGAGCATCTTCGTGCCCTTCGACCGCGGCGCCATGCCGAGCAACAGCAACGACGTACCCGGCGTCGGTCTCGGCCTGCCCTTGGCGCGTGGCCTCGCGCGGGACCTCGGCGGCGACCTGCGCCTCGAAGAACATGCCGCTGGGGGCGCGTGCTTCGTGCTCGCCTTGAAGCTCGCGTGACGCATTCGCGCTTCGATACCGTCGAGAGCCTCGCGTCGGTGAGCCCAACGACGTACGATCGCTGCCATGCGACGAGACGCGATGCGCAACGCCCTCAGTCTTGGGTTCGTCGGCCTCCTCGTCATCGCGACGATCTGGGCCCTGTCGGGAGTCAATCGCGAGCGCGCTGACTTCGTGTTCACGAACGGCGCCGAGCCCGAGAGCCTCGACCCCGCCAAGGTCACGGGCGTGCCTGGCGGCCGAGTGCTACGTGCGCTCTTCGCCGGCCTTACCGTCCAGGCGCCCGACAGCACCGAGGTGTTGCCCGACCTCGCGGAGAGCTGGCAGCGTTCGGACGATGGCTTGACTTGGACCTTCCGCATCCGCGCTGATGCCAAGTGGAGCAACGGCGATGCGTTGACCGCAGAGGACTTCGTCTACTCGTGGCGGCGGCTCTTCGCACCGGATACTGCTTCGAAGTATTCCTACCTGCTCTGGGGTATCGCGGGCAGCGAGGACTTTACGAGCGGCAAGACGCGCGACCCCGCGACCGTGGGCGTCTCGGCGCCAGACGCTCGCACTTTCGTCGTGCGTCTGCGGGAGCCGGTGCCCTACTTCTTGGCGCTCACGGCCTTCTATCCGACCTTTCCGGTGCACCGCGCGACGGTCGAGCGGTGGCCGAGTGCGTGGTACAAGCCAGGTCGCTTCGTGTCGTCTGGCCCGTTTCGCATGGTCCTGCGTTCGGTGCGTGACCGCTTGCACGCGGTGCGCAACGAGCACTACTGGAATGCCGCGAACATCGACATCGCGAGCATCGACATCTTGCCGATCGAGGACTTGACGACCGGGCTCAACCTCTACTTGACGGGGGTTTGTGATTGGATCACGGACGTTCCCGCTCACGCCGTTCCCGAGCTCTTGAAGCGAGACGACTTCAAGCCGCGTCCGCGCATCGGCACGTACTTCTATCGCATCAATCAGAAGAACGCGGACCCGGTCAAGCGACGCTTCTTCGGCAGCGCGAAGGTGCGCCGCGCGCTCTACTTCGCGATCGACCGCGAAGGAATCTGCGAGCGCGTCCTGCGTGGTGGCCAGGTTCCTGCCGTCAGCATCGTCCCGCCGGGCGTCGCCGGCTACGAGTCGCCGATGTTGCCGCTGCGCGACGAGGAGGCAGCCAAGCGCTTGCTCGCCGAAGGTCTACGCGAGCTCGGCATGGAGCGGGCGCCGTCTTTCTCGATCCTCTACAACACGCAGGAGGTGCACAAGAGCGTGGCCGAGGTCGTGCAGAGCAACTGGCGCGAAGCGCTGGGGCTCGAGGTTCGCCTCGAGAACATGGAGTGGCAGAGCTTCCTCAAGGCTGAGTCGTCCTTCGACTACGACATCTCTCGGGCAGGGTGGATCGGCGACTATCCCGATCCCAACACCTTCCTCGACCTCTGGCAGAGCGGCAACGCGAACAACCGCACGGGTTACGCGGACGAGGGCTTCGATGCTAGGATCCGCGAGGCGGCAAAGACCGTCGACGCGGCCGCGCGCTTCGCGATCTTGGCCGGCGCCGAACAGCAAGCGCTCGACGACATGGTCGTCTTGCCGATCTATTACTATGTATCGATGAATTGCGTACACCCTTGGGTCCAGGGTCTACGAGCCAATTTCCAGGACCGCCACAACCTCCACTTCATCAAGCTCGATCGTGCTGCCCGCGCGCGAGCCTTCCGCAACTAAAGCATGACTAAGTTCTTCTTGACTCCCGGTAACTCCCTCGGCTGTAAGACCAATGCCCACCGACACGGTTGGGAAGGGGAGGTCTGCAGCGATCCCGCAAATTGGCACTGTGATGCGCAGCAGCGCTTCCGCGAGGACTACTGCGCGCGTGGAAGCAGGCGCTGCTTCCACCTCTGCAATTTTGCGCTCAACGCGCCCTTCATGGTCATCGAGGAAGGGGGCGCGCATTGGGCCCTCAAAGACGATCCCGACCTGTTCAACGACCAAGTTCTCCTGCTTTATGGACCGCAGTTCGCGGAGCCGCGCGGGAGCAAGGCCGGCAAGCACGTGGTTTATGGGGCATATCGCATTCAAGTCGTGCACAAGGTCGAGGATCATTACAGGACGAACTACAGGGTCGAGCCCTACGCCGACGGCTGGTGCCGCTTCGATGAGTTCCGCATCCCGCGGCCTTATGAGGACCCGACCGGCGGCAAGTACATCAAGCAGTTCAATCGTGACAATGTCCGCAGGATCTTTGACGAGGCGATCCTGCGCCTCGATGACGCGAGCGCCGAGGCCTTGCCGAAGCAGCGGGCGCAGCGCTTGCGTAACTTTGCTGACAAGCTCGACGCTTGGCTCGATGTCGCAGCCGAGCGCTGCGAGGAGCGGGGCATACCACGCGGGCAGGTCCGGGCCGAGATCCAAGAGTTCGGTGCCGCGCCGACCCGCGATCCGAGTATGTCCGCCTTGGCCGAGAAGCTGTCGCTGCGCGTCACCAAGGAGAGTGAAGCGAGGCTCTCGACGCTCGAAGACAGGGCGCTAGCAACACGCCAAGCTACTGCCAGCAGCGCAGCACTCGTCGGCGCTTCGGCCCACGCACAGGCCAGCGCCACGCCGTCGACGGACGCCGTCGCTCGTGACGCCTCCGTCCTCCTCGTCGACCCGGCTCGCGACACCTGGATCTGTGAACAATATGGCGAACACGTGCGCACGAAGCTGCGCATCGCCGAGAGCACGAAGAGCTTCGTCATCCTCAGCGGCAACCCAGGCGTCGGCAAGAGCTACCTCGCGACGAACCTGATCGACGATCCGAGCCGCGAGCGCCTCCTCATCGTGCCTGTGTCAGCGACTTGGCGTGGGCGCGAGGACCTGCTCGGCTACGTGAACCCGGTCGACCACGGCTTCGTGCCGACGGCATTCACGCGCTTCCTCTTCCGCGCGGCCGCGGCGTGGAAGAGCGGTGATCGTCGTTCGCGGGTCGTCGTCTTCGAAGAGTTCAACTTGAGTCAGCCCGAGCACTGGCTCGCCGACGTGCTCGCGATCTCCCAGTTCGATAGCGAGAACGATCGCTACCTCGAGCTCGGAGGCAGCGGTGTCGTCGGTGGGCCCGCCGAGGACCGTGTTTGGCTGTCACCGGCCGTCTTTTTTCTCGGGACCATCAACTCGGATCACACCACGCGGCCGCTCTCGCCGCGCGTCATGGACCGCGCCGCGCGCATCGAGCTTCGGTTGGCGCCCAATGAGGCCATTGACGCTGTCGGCGTCGACCTCGACGCCAAGCAGCGCAGCGCGATCAATGAGCTCGATGAGTTGCTGGTGCCCAAGGGGGCGACCTTCTCCATTCGTACGGCGCGTTCCATCCATTTGTGCCAGCGTCGCTTCGCAGCTTCCGGGGTGGCAACGATCGACACCTGGATGGTCATCGACTTGGTCCTTGCGCAGGAGGTCTTGAGTAAGGTGCGCCTCTTGGCCGGCGATCCCACGGACGCCGCCTTGCTGGCCGCGTTGACCGACTGGGCGTCCGAGCACGGCACTCAGTTGCCGACCTGTTCGGGCACGGTCGAGGACTGGAAGGCGAGCCTCGAAGCGGGCATCGACGTCGTGTCGGCGTGACGGTCATGCCCGCGACGCGCGACGACATGATGACGGCCATCCTGCGCGACCTTGCGACCATGTCGGAGCACTTGGTCGTGCAGCTGCTGCCGCCGGACGCGAACGAGCTCGGCCAGGTGCAACGCCCGGGAGCCGCAGCCTTGCTCGGCGAAATCGAGCAGGTGCTGCGGCTCGTGCCGCGCCTCGTCGAAGAGCTGGAGCGCAACCCATCCGCGACCTCGGTCGAGGTCCTGTGGTCCAGGCGGCCCAAGGGCGCCACGGCCTCGCGCAAGCCCGGAC
>CALLZN010000014.1 GCA_937858895.1 uncultured bacterium
CGGCGAAGCCGTGAATCAAGTCGGGCGGCACGCCGAGGCGGACGAGCAACACCGCGAGGCCCAGGAGAGCTTCGGCGTAGAAGGCCCGAGCATCGAAGCCGCGATCGTGCGCGACTTGCACGCGGCCGGCGCCGAGGCCGATGCCTTGGCGCGCGTCGACGCAGCGGTCACGCGCTTCCCTCGCGATGAAGCGCTCTTGCGGCTCGCCTTCGAACTGCGCAGCGAGGCCGGCCTCTACACCGAGGCCCTCGACGCCGGGCGGCGCTTGCACAGTCGTCGCGCCGATCCGGAGCTCGCGCGCTCGCTCGCCATGGTCGCGGTGCGCGCGGGCTTGCACGCGCTCGGTCAGCGAGACCAGGAGGCCGCGAAGAAGCAGTTCCGCGAAGCGCTGCGCTTCGACCGCGACAACCGCGATGCTGGTCGCGCCTTGGCCGTGCTCGACGGCGATGTCCGCAAGGCCTTGCTGGCGCCGTCGGTGAGCCCGGCATCCCGGCGCGAAAAGCTGCTCGCTCTCGAAGGAAAGTCGACGGCCACCACAATGGCCACCACAACGGTGACGGTCCTCGCTCCCAGCTCTACGCAGCGCGAGAACGAGAACGCGAAAAAGAACACAGCCGAGCACAAGAGCGAAGCACGCGACCTGGCCACGATCTTGTCGTTCTTCCCCGAAGCGGTCTGCGCGCCCTGTGGAGCTGCGCGCGAAGGCGAGCCCCCGTCCTGTCCCGCCTGCGGCGACGCCAGTCCGCCCGTCTTCGCCGATGCAGGCCTCGAGGACAAGATCGTCGACCCGAAGCGCGTCATCGACGAGATCGAGCAGAACGAACTTTGGTTCGTGCAGCTCTGCCGGCGCCTCGTTTCGGGCGATACTTCGGCCAAGGCCGCCATCGTCGCCGGCGGCGGCCGCGCGATCGTGCCTCTCCTCCGTCTCGCGCAGACGAGCGACGACCTCGGTGGGCCGCAGTCGCTGCTGGTCGAGGCGCTCGTGACCATCGGGCAGCGCGACCCCGAGGCTCTCTTGCAAGCACGCTCGCTCCTCGTGGCCGAGGACAAGACCCAGCTCGAAAGCGGCAACAAGCTAAGAGCACTGCGCCCGCTCGGTGACGTGCTCGCGCCGGTCTTCCGGGCCCTGGGTGCGCCGGCGCGCGCGAGCATCGCGAAGCTCTTGGCCCTGCCCTCAGCCCTCGCCGATCGCGATCTGCGCAACCTCGTCATCGACTACCACGTCGGCCTCGCGGAGCTCGACGCCTTCGAAGAGCTGGGCCGACGCTGCGCGCCCGTCGAGATCGTGCGCCGACTCAACCAGATCCCCGACGAAGACCTCGTGCCGCTCTTCGCGCAGTTGCCGGCTGGGCGGAGCTACCTGCGCGATGCCATCCTTGTCGATCCGTCCCTCGATCGACCACGCGCCCTCGTGCAAGCGGCCCTGCAGTCGGTCGTCGGCGACGGGCGTCGGCTCGCGCGCTTCGAAGACCTCTTCGCCGTCCGCGGCCCGGGCCAACGTGTGCTCGGCCTCTTGGTCGAGGCGCTGCGGCGCCCCGCGACGGCGAAAGGCGCCGAGGCCTTGCTCGAGAACCTGCGCCAAGAAGCCCTCGAGCAGCTGGTCGCGGGCTTCGCCGACCCGGAGCTCGCCACGAGCACGAGCCCCAATTCGAGCACAACAGAAGCGCGAAGTCCTACCCAGCTCGCTGCGCACGCGCGGCTGATTCTCGCTTGCGGTGTCGAGGCCGCCGACGTTCTCGTGCGCTGTTTCTCGTCGACGCCGTCGGAGGCCGACGATCGCGTCATCGCCCTCCTCGCCGAGCTCGGCAAGGCGGCGACCGCCAAGCTCGAGGCCAGCTACAAGGGCAAGGTCGGCTGGCTCGGCGCCTTCGCCTCGCCTGGCGCAAAACAGAGCTTCTCCAAGCACGCGCGCGCCTGCATCGCACGGGCCATCGCTGCGACCGAGGGACGCGCAGCGACAAAGGCGTTGCAGCGCCTCGCCCATGGCGAGACCGAGACCGAGCTCGCGAGCTTGCTGCACGAGTTGCTGCGGCAGCGCGACCAGGGTGGGCGGCCATGAAGGGTCCGGGCTTCGTCGACAAACTGAGTCCGCTGGGCCCCGTCAAGGCCTGGCTGAAGAAGCACAAGTGGGTGCGGCGCCTCCTCTACGTGACGCCCGTCCTCCTCGTGCTCGCGCTGATCGGGCCGGTGCTCGGGGCGGTCAACAAGCTCCTCGGCCTCGTCATGACCGTCGTCTCGCCGCTCTTCGAGACGAGCGTCGGCCGCGTCGTCCTCGTTACCTTGTTGGGGGTCGGCGCGATCGCGGTCGTGTACTTCTTCTTCAAGGACCGCGTCCTCGATGCCTTCCGGCGCTACGCGCTCTCGCTGCATTTGCGGGCGCTCGAAGCGCGTCTCGCAGGCCGCGTCGCCGAGGCCGAGCGCCTGTTTCGCAGCGTCCTGCGCTGTGGCCGCTTCTTCGACCTCCAGAAGGGGCTCGCTTCGACCCACGGGCCGCTCGACGTCGCCGCTCGCCTCGAGCTAGCGCGAGCAGCGCTCCTGCGCGGCGAGGCAAAGCGTGCCCGGCGCGAGCTCGCCCTCGTCACGCGCAAGGACCTCTCCAAGCGCCAGACGCTCTGCTTGGCCGAACTCGAAGCCCGCATTCACACGATGACGAGCACGGGCATCGCCGAGACCGTGATCCGCAAGCTGCGCGAAGCGCACGAAGCGTGGCCCGCGCATCCCGACATCGCCCTCCTGCTCGCTGGTCGCATCGAGCAGAGCGGTGACGCCGAGGCGGCCGCGGGCGTGCTGCGCGAGAGCTTGCGCAAGGTGACGAAACTTCGCGCGAACGAGATCACGCATGCCCTCGCTGACCTCGAGCTCCGACGCAGCGAGCGAGCGATTTTGGCTGGCGACTACGCGCTGGCCCAGCGGCTCGTCGACGGCGCCCTCCGCCTCGAAGAGAGCGAAGCCGGCCTGCTGCGCAAGGCTGACCTGCTTCTCGCCAAGGCCGACCTCGATGGAGCGCTGCGCGTCCTCGCCGATGTCGGGACGCCGCAGGCGAAGGCGCGAGCCCGCGCGCTCCTTCTCGCCGATGACGTGCCCCTCGATGCGAGAATGCTGCTCGAGCGCATTCCGAGTCGTGCGAGCCTCTTGACGCTCGCGGAGCACTTCTACACGCGCAGCGATCTCGGCCGCGCGCGGCGGACGCTCGAGGTCTTGCTGCGCGGCATGGAAGCGCCGAGCCCACGCGCCCTCGCCTTGCTCGCGAGCATCGAGATGGAGGAAGGTCACGAGGACCTGGCACGTGAGACTCTGGGTCGTGCGCTTCAGGGCCGAACGCGAGCGCTGCGCGAGGGACAGACGAGCGTGAAGTACAACTCCACGGGCAGGGCCACAGCGCGGCGCAAGGTGGCCGACGGACAAGTCGACGAAGATCAGGAACTACACTGATCGCGCGGAACGCAGGCGCAGCTTGCATGCCGTGGCATGAATGCAGTGGAACGGGAGCGTGACTTTGGGCAGAATCTGGCGCTTCGGAATCCGGGCCAGGATGGCGGAATTGGCAGACGCAGTGGATTCAAAATCCACCGCCCGCAAGGGTGTGGGGGTTCAAGTCCCCCTCCTGGTACCACATGCAGGGCTTCAGTTCCTGACAGTCCTGACCGGGTTGACCGGGTTGCTTGCCGGCCCACACCTGCTCGCGCAGGGGCAAGAATCCGGGCAGCAGCCGCTCGCGATGCGACCCGTCACCATGCAGGGTTTCGCGACTTCGAAGCGTGCCTTTAGTGGCGTGTATCCGGCCCTCGCTTCTTTCAACGAAAGCGGCGAGTGTGGCATCTGGGCTCTCCTGTCCCATGCAGGCAAGCTGTGGTGGATCACCTATCCACCGCACGCGGCCCGCGGCTCCGACGACCTCTTGCGCGCCATCGATACGAGCTACGAGCTCTTCGTCGGTGAGGGCAGCGTCGGTGGGACGGCGGCCTGTCGCGCGCTGCACGAGGCGACCGGTGAAGCGCTGATCGGACCCTATCGCATCGCAGCGGATGGCACGGTGCGCGCGATTCTGCCGGCTTCTATGCCGGGACGCTTGACCGGGATCGCGGCCCACCTCTTCGAGCCTGCGACCAAGGTCTACTACGCGACCATGGAGGAGGGCTTCTACGAGGTCGACCTCGTTCGCGACGAGGTGCGGACGCTCTTCCCGGACGCCAATGGCACGCGCGACAGCGGCGGCACGCTCTTGCCCGGCTACCACGGCAAGGGGCTCTTCGCGGCCCAAGGGGTCCTCGTCTACGCGAACAACGGCGAGCACAGCGCGCTGGCCCGCGAGCGGCCCGACGTGACGTCGGGCGTCCTAGCCCTGAAATAAGCGCTCCGATCCGCGAGATCGCTGCGCTGCGCACGAGAGCACCGCGCTCACGGCCGTGCTCGGCGTCCCGAATCCTCACGTGGCTACGGCCACGCTCCGGTTCGGAACGCCTGTGCGCGGCCACGCCCACGGCACTCTCGCGCGCTCTCGCGAACCGGAGCGCTTACTTCAGGCCTAGCCGAGTGGAGCGGCGAGCTCGATGCGCCGTGGCGCGTCGTGCGGCGCATGCAGTTCACCGAAGTCACGGGACCTGGCGGCGTTTCGCTCGCCGCGAGTCTGCGGGACGGACCCGTGCACAGCCTCGGCTTCGACCACCGCTCGGCGCTGCTCGCGCTGCGCAGCGCTGGCGCTTGGTCCTACTATCGCTTTCCGAAGGCGAGCCACAGCTACGACGGTGCGCACGGCTGGAACACCGAGTGGCCACGCATCCGCGACGTCGGAGAAGGCGCGGGGCTCATGACCATGCATGGGACCTTGTGGCGCTTTCCGTTGGACTTCGACCTCGGCAAGACCGCTGGGCTGCGCCCGCGCTCGACCTACTTGCGCGTCGTCGGCGACTTCTGCCGCTTCGAGGACGATGTGGTCTTCGGCTGTGATGACGCGGCCAAGAACGAGTTTCTCAACACACGGCGGCTCAAGCAGCGCGGTGACGCGGACGGTCGTGGCCAGCGCGTCCTCGGCACCCTGCAGTCGCAGTCCAACCTCTGGTTCGTGGCGCCCGAAGACATCGAACGCCTCGGCCCGCTGCTTGGTAGTGGCGCTGTCTGGGTCGGCGATGAAGTCGCGCCAGGCCAGGCTTCGGATCCCTACCTCTTTGCGGGCTATGAACATCGATGTCTCCACGTCGTGCAAGAGAGCGATGCGGCCGTCGAGTTCAGCGTCGAAGTCGATGACGGGGCGGGTCGCTGGCGGCGTCTGCAAACTCTGCGCGCGCCGGCGTCCCAACTGCAGACGATCGTCTTCGATCCGAAGGCGGGCGGCGAGTGGGTGCGACTCGTGGCCGACCGCGCCTGTCGCGTGACGGCGGTCTTTGCCTATCGCGGGATCGACGCGCGCGGCGACGCTCCTGACCGGCGCTTCGCGGCCCTCGCGCGTTCGCGCAATGGGACCTTCGGTTTGCTGCGAGCCGGCAGGCAAGAGCTCGGCCTCGAGTTCGCACGCGTCGCCGGAAAGCCAGGCGACGAAGTCGACGGAGAGCAAGCTTCGTGGGTGCTGGGGAGTGACCTGCGCTTCGAGCCGCACGACGAAGGCGCGGGAAGGCGCATGCGCGCGGAGGTCAGCGTCGCTGCCGACAAGCCGCGACGCGAGGCTGGGTCCTTCGTCTATGTCGACGACGACGGTGAGCGCTATCGCCTACCGATCGGCTACGAAGTCGATGCCGAACTCGATGGAGCCCGAGTGGCGCGCGAGGTTGCGACCGAGCGCGACCTCTTTCACATCGGCAACATTTTTTATGAAGTGCCGGCGCGCAACGCGGGCGGCTTCGCCCTCGTGCGGCCGATCGCGACCCATCCGTTCTTGATTCAGGACTACTGCTCGTGGCGCGGCCTCCTCGTGCTGGCTTCGGTTGCCGAGGGCTTAGCCGGCGCGCAGCCGCACGTCGTGAAGTCTACGGACGGTCGCGCGGCGGTCTGGCTCGGCGTCGTGGATGACCTTTGGCAGCTCGGCAAGGCGCGCGGCCATGGGGGGCCGTGGACGGAGACCCAGGTCACCGCCGGCGAGCGCTCGGATCGCTTTCTCATGCATGGCTTCGATGCCAAACACCTGCGCTGTTCGCAGGCAGCGCTCGCTCCAGGCGGTGGGGACGGCGGCACGACAGAGAGCACGAGCGTCGAAATCGAAGTCGATATCACGGGCCGAGGCGCATGGCACCTGCACCATGTCCTCGAGGTGCCGGCTCGTGGCCATGCGGACTACGAGTTTCCGCGCGGCTTCTCGGCCTACTGGGTGCGCTTGCGCGCGCGCTCGGCGGCGACGCTGACCGCGCACTTCACGTATTCGTGAAGGCGTTGGTAGCGCCGCGGCTTCAGTCCTGCCAGCGAGCAAGGAAGAGGTTGGTGTCGCCCTCTTGCTTGTTGTTGCGGTTCGACGCGAAGACCAGCCACTTGCCGTCGGGCGAGAACATCGGGAAGGAGTTGAAGCGCGAGGCATAGGTGATGCGTTCGCGTTCGCCGCCCGCGACGTCCTTCGCATAAAGGTGGAAGTCGCGCGGCGCCTCGAGGTTCGCGGCCCAGATCACGCGCTTCCCGTTCGGAAAGAAGAAGGGCGCGAAGTTGGCCTTGCCGTTCTTGGTCACTTGCTTCTGCTTCGACCCATCGGCGTCGGCGACGTAGATCTCCATCTTGCTCGGCCGCACGAGGCCGCGCGCGAGCAAGGTCCGGTACTGCTCGAGCTCGATCGAGGTCTCGGGGTAGCCGGCGCGCCAGACGATTTGCTTGCCGTCGTTCGAGTAGAAGGCCCCGCCGTCATAGCCGGGCCGATCGGTCAGCCGCTGCACATCGCTGCCGTCGTCCTTCATCGAGTAGAGATCGATGTCGCCATCGCGGACGCTCGTGAAGATGATGCGCCGCGTGGCGGGGCAGTAGGTGCCTTCGGCGTCGTAGCCCTTGGTGTCGGTGAGGCGCACGAGGTCCTTGGGGTTCTTCGCGTGCACGCTGAAGATGTCGAAGCTGTCGTAGAGCGGCCACACATAGCCGTTCTCGCGTCCAGGCTCCGGT
>CALLZN010000015.1 GCA_937858895.1 uncultured bacterium
CTCGGCAAACACGCCACGGGAGTCGGCTCCGCGTTCTGTCCTGAGAAGACCTTTGCCTACTTCGACTTGGCCTACGACGCCGAGGCCGCAGCCAAGGCCGGCCTCGCGATCCTCGACGCGCTGCCAGGCGCTCTCGTCAATGAGGTTCGAAGGGAAGCGGGACGAGACCTAGGCCGCGCCGTCAGCCGGGTCGATCGCCGGCTCCAACTCTTTGGCCTCTCGGTGCAGGACGTCAGCGAGGTCTTTTCTTTGATCGGCGATGAAGTGTCCGTCGCGGTCCACCTCGAGCAGCAGATCCCGCAGGGGCTCGTTTTCTTGAAGTTGCGCGGTGATGCCCAGGTCGCGCGAGCGAAGCTCCTCGAAAAGCTCCAAGCGTTGTGCAGTGGCGAGAACATGCCGAAGCTGCGCCACAATGAAGGTAGGGACTATTGGTTCGCGACGCTGCGCACACCTGCGATCACCTTGACACCTTCGATCGCCTTCCGTGGTGACACGGTCATTCTTTCACCCTTCAAGAACTTCTTGAGTGAAGCGCTCGCGCGCTTCGACGACGGCAAGCCGTCGCTCGCCGGTGACGAGGACTTCAAGAGCTTGACAGGGCGCGCGGCTGCGATGCACGGCTTCATGCGCTACGGTGAGCCGCTGACTGCCTACTGGCCCATCGTGCGGCTGGCGCTCGCCGAAGCGGTCCAGCAGGTCGGCGGCAACGACGATGGCTTGCCCGGTCCCGAGGTGCTCGCGCCCGCGCTCGGCAGCGTCAAGTGGAGCATCGTCGCCGACCAAGATGGCGTCACTTCGCAGGCCGTGGACACGCTGGGCTTGTCGATGCTCTATGGCTACGCGGCGCTCGGCTTCGACTGGTTCTTCGAGCGCGTGCGCAACAGCGAGCGCTGAGGCGCGCGACGCGTCACTTCGAGAGGCGCGCGACGCGCACGACGGTGTTGGTGCCGTAGCGCCACTTCGTGGCGTCGAGGATGAGGGCGTCGCCTTCGCGCTCGAGCTTTGCTTCGCTGCCGTCGTCGAGCCAATGGGCGCGGCGATAGTCCTCGGGGATGCCCTCGAAGCGACGCTTGCCCGGTCCACGGCACGACGCGCCGTGCAAGGTCGTCGCCGTCGCCGTGAGGTCGAAGACGTAGGCCTCGATGTCGTCGCCGCGTCGCAGCGCAAAGTCGCGCTCGCTGCCGCTCATGCCGTGTGGCCTGCCACGATAGAGCAGGGCATCGTCGCCGCCGTGTAGGCGGATCCAGTCGCCGACCCGCGCGAGGGCCGCGCGCTCGTAGTCGGGGACCCGCCCTTCGGCGTCTGGGCCGACGTTCATCAGCAAGTTGGCGCCCGCGCGCCGGCAGAGCAGGAGCTCTTCGATCACGTGGGCCGGTGAGAGGAGGTTGAAGTCCTTGGTCGCGATGCCCCAGTGCTGGTTGAAGGTCAGGCACATCTCGCCAGCCACATACTTTTTCATTGTGCTGTGATCGATGGGACTCGGTCGTCCGCGTTCGAAGGTCACAGCGTCGATCTCGTCGTGTGTGAGCCTGCCGCCCTGCTCGAGGCCGGTGTTGTTGATGATCAGGGCCTCGGGTTGGTGCTCACGGATCACCGCGTAGAGGGCGTCGAGCTCCCAGTCGGCGTCCTTCTTGCTCAAATTGCCGTCGAACCAGAAACCGCCGATGGGTCCGTATTGTGTGCAGAGGCGGCGCACCGACGCGCGCAGGTATTCTTGGTAGGCCTTCCAGTCCTTGTCGAAGCGCTCGTCCGTCCAATCGAGGGTCGTGCAGTAGAGCATCGGCACGATGCCTTCTTCGCGGCAGCCGACACAGAAGTCTGCGATGAGGTCCCGACCTGCCGGCGTCTTGGTCACGTCGTAGGGCGAGAGGCCGCCCGTGTCGTAGAGACTGAAGCCGTCGTGGTGGCGACTGGTCAGGGTGACGTAGCGCATGCCGGCGCTCTTCGCGACGCGAGCCAGCGCTCGGCCTGAGAAGTCCTTCGCGGTGAAGGTCTTCATGAGCTCCATGTAGCGAGCGAGGTCGATGCCGTGCAGCTTCTTGACCCACTCGCCGGCGCCGATCTGTGAGTAGAGGCCCCAATGGACGAAGAGGCCGAAGGCCATGTCTTCGAAGCGTCGGACGCGATCGCTGGGCTTCGGTCCTTGGCCGCCGGTGTCGTCGACGATCGCGAAGCGCGGATTGGAGGCCATCGAACGAAAGGCGAGCGGCGTGGCGGCCAGCGCGAGCTTGGACGCCAAGAAGTGACGGCGGGACATCGACATCTCGTGTGGCCTCGGCTGGGTCTGGAGGAGCCCACAGCATCTCCGGGCGCAACCCGGCGACGGAAGGTGTTTTGGGACTTTCCGTGCGCCAAAGTTTGCTCTTGGCCTCGATTGGATCCAGGGCTCGTGCCATGACGCCGCAATGTCGACTCCAGGCTCTCCTTTTCCTCTCATCCGCTTGCTTCACCACATTCCAATCTGGCGTCCTGCTGGCGCAGGACAGCGTGACCGCGCTTGCGCAAGCAGCCCACTGGAACCAATGGCGTGGGCCGCAGCGCTCAGGACAGGTGCAGGGGCCCGCGTGGCCTGCGAAGCTCGACGGTCTCGAGCGCACGTGGCGCGTGCCCCTCGGCAAGTCCTACTCGGGCCCGGTGGTCGACGCCGAGCGGGTCTACACGACCGAGTCGGGCACGCACGGCGAGGACAGCAAGTCCGAGCACGTCCGGGCCTTCGACCGCGGCACGGGTAAGGAGCTCTGGAAGGTCGACTGGGACGGCGCGATGAAGGTGCCCTTCTTTGCCGCGCGCAACGGGTCGTGGATCCGAGCGACGCCCGCGCTCGACGATCGGTCCATCTACGTCGCCGGCATGGTCGACACGCTGACCCGCATCGACAAGGCGAGCGGCGAGCTGCTCTGGCACATCGACTTGCGCAAGGATTGGAAGCAGCCCGAGCAAGCCTTCGGCTTCGTCTGTTCTCCCCTCGTCGTGGGCGGCCACGTCTTCGTGCAGACAGGCGGTGGGCTTCTCAAGATCGACAAAGAGAAGGGCGAGCGCGTGTGGACGAGCCTCGAGGACCGAGGCGGCATGATGGGCGGTGCCTTCTCATCTCCAATCCTCGCGAAGCTGAACGGCCAAGAGCAGTTGCTAGTACAGACGCGCGAAGAGCTTTGTGGCGTCGACCCCGAGCACGGTAATAAATATTGGGGTGTGCCGATCAAGACCTTTCGCGGCATGAATATCTTGACACCGCTGCCGTTTGGTGACGCTGTATTTACATCGTCCTATGGCGGCCGGGCCCAGCTCTTCGACATCAAGGCTGCGGCTGCTGCCGTGGATGCGACCGAGGGCGCCGAAGCCAAGCCTGTCTACAGCAGCGAAGAACGCTGGAACGGCCGCACGCAAGGCTACATGACGAGTCCCGTCGAGATCGGAGGCCATGCGTACCTCTATTTGCGCAGCAAGCGCTTCACCTGCGTCGAACTCGCGACGGGCAAGATCTGCTGGACCTCGGAGCCCATCGGCGACGAGTACGCTTCACTCGTTGCGAACGGCGACAAGATCCTCGCGCTGATGAACAGCGGCGAACTCCATCTCTTGGCAGCGAACACCGAGCGCTACGAAGTGCTCGACACGAAGCGCGTCGCCGATGCCGAAACCTGGGCCCACCTCGCGGTCGATGGCGAGCAGCTCTTCGTGCGTGAGCTCGAAGCGCTGAGCGCCTTTACTTGGAAGTGACAGCTCGTGGCGCGCGCTGCACGAGGCCTGCGAAGGCCCGCCGTTCGACCCACAGCAGGTAGAGCGCCAGCGCGCAAACCGCGAGGACCATCGGCTCGAGCAAGCCGTGGCCGCCCGTGATGAAGACGTGGAAGGCGAGGATGTTCACGAGGATGGGGCCGAGCACGAGGAGGCCGAGGTTGCGCGTGCGCGGAATCGCGACCAGCACGCCGCCGAGAACCTCGAGCACTTTGATGAAGGTCAGGTAGCCCGTCGGCGCGAAGGCGCCCATGAAGAGCGCCACCGCTGACCCCTCGGGCGGCGGCGGCTGCTCGGGAACGAGGTCGAGCAAGAACATGCCGCCCGCCATGACGAAGAGCGCGCCGAGCGCGAGGCCGGCGACGAGAGGGAGTGCTTCTGCGATTCGCATCATCACGGCCATGCAAGCAGGCCCGGCTCTGACCCGCAAGTCGCGAGGTCTGGTCGAGTTCGACCGTTCCGGTGTCTTCGAAGTGCGAAGCGGCATGTACCTGCCAACGCCGCGAAGACTAGAATCACGCGCATGACGACCCTGCTAGCAAGTGTCTTCTTCCTTCTTGCCTCCATCGCGGCTTCGAGTGCTCCACGCCAAGACGAAGCTGCCAAGCCCGATCCGGTTGCAGCGCGCGAGGCAGCATTCGCCGCGAAGATGAGCGGCTGCAAGATGGTCGGCTTCTTCACTCTCGACGGGAAGGCCGGCGACAACGCGAACAAGCGTGAGCCCAAGGAAGAGAGCTACACCATCGCCAAGGTCGAGAAGCTGCGCGGCGACCAGTGGCGCTTCATGGCCAAGATCGAGTACGGCGAACGCTCGGCGACGTTGCCCATCGTCGTCAAAGTCCTTTGGGCCGGTGACACGCCGGTGATCCAAGTCACGAAGATCCCCGTGCCGACCATGGGGACTTACACAGCGCGCGTGCTCGTCTACGACACGCATTCCGCTGGGTTCTGGGCCGGGTCCAATTACGGCGGTCACATGTATGGGCGCATCGTTCGTGCGGACGACGAAGAGAGCAAGGTCGTCGAAGAAGAAGCGCGCAAGCAGACCCCTGCCGAGCCAGCACCCGACAAGCAATCACCCGACAAGCAAACACCAAAGGACGCCGAGCGAAGCGATACCGGCAAGGACCGTGAACAGAGCGCCGCCGACTGGCCACAGTTTCGCGGCCGCTTCGGGCGTGGCATCGCCGATGCAGCGACCTACCCGACGACATGGAACGTGGAGACCGGCGACAACATCCTCTGGAAGACCGCCGTGCCCGGGCTCTCGCACAGCTCGCCTGTGCTGGTCGGCAATCGCATCTTCTTGACGACCGCAGTGCCAAAGGACGGCAAGGACGCGCAGCTCACCGTCGGTCTCTATGGGAGCATCGTTCCGGTCGCGAACGAGGGCGCGCAGGAGTATCGCGTGCTCTGCTACGCGAAGCAGAGCGGCGAACTGCTCTGGTCGAAGACCTGCTTCGAAGGCGTGCCTGACGTCAAACGCCATCCCAAGGGTTCTCACGCCGCGCCGACCGCCACGAGTGACGGTAAATACGTCATCGCCCACTTCGGCAGTGAGGGCCTCTACTGCTTCGATGTCGACGGTCGTCCGCTCTGGAACAAGTCGCTGGGCCACCTCGACGCCGGCTACTTCATGCTCGACAAGGCGCAGTGGGGCTTTGCTTCCTCGCCGGTCCTGCATGACGGCAAGGTCATCGTCCAGTGTGACATCCAAGGGCAGAGCTTCTTGACGGTCCTCGATGCGGCGACCGGCAACGAGGTCTGGAGGACGCTCCGTGACGAGGTTCCGACGTGGGGCTGTCCGACCATCGACGAGCGCGATGGGCGGGTGCAGATCATCGTCAATGGCTTCAAGCACATCGGCGGCTACGACTTCGCGAGTGGCAAAGAGATCTGGAAGCTGCGAGGCGGCGGCGACATCCCGGTGCCGACGCCGATCGTGCACGAAGACGTGATCTACATCACGAATGCCCACGGCCGCTTGTCGCCGATCTTCGCGATCGCGGTCCATGCCGAGGGCGACTTGTCCATGGATGCCAGCGAGTGCGACCACATGAAGTGGAGTTGGACGAAGCGCGGCAATTACATGCAAACCCCGCTCGCCCACGACAAGGAGCTCTACTGTTGCAACGACATGGGGGTCTTGTCCTGTATCGACAACAAGACCGGCGAACTCGTCTACCGAGAACGCATGGGCGGGGGCCGCATGGGCTTCACGAGCTCGCCGATCTTGGCGGACGGCAAGCTCTACTTCGGCAGCGAGGACGGCGAGGTCCATGTCGTGCGCGCTGGGCGGAGCTTCGAACGCTTGGCGCTCAACGAGCTCGGTGAAACCCTCATGGCGACCCCCGCGGCCTCGGGCGGTGTCCTCTACTATCGCGGGCGCCGGCATCTCTTCGCGATTGGCGAACGCGGCTGAGGGCTGCGACGCCCATGCGCTTCGACACCCCGGCCGCGAGACTCAGAACGCTCGCCTTCGTCGAGGGGATCTCGTTCTTGGTCCTGCTCTTCGTCGCGATGCCGCTCAAGTACTTTTTTGCCATGCCGATCGCGGTGAGCATCGTCGGCGCCGTGCACGGCGCCCTCTTCGTGTGGCTCTTCTGGCTCGTTTGGCAAGGTATGAACACGCGCGGCAAGGACGTCACATGGGCTGCACGCATCGGCGTGGCCTCTCTGCTGCCGTTCGGGACGTTTTTCATCGACCGCGGCCTCGCTGCCGAAGAAGCGGCCGACCGTGCGTCCCGGATGGCTTCGTGACTAAGGTACAATCTCACGCTTCTATTGCCTCACGGAGTCTTCATGCGCGACCCGCAACGACTGAACAGCCCGCCTGCCCGCACCGTAATCCTCGCCTGTGGCGCTCTCGTCACGCCGTTCATCCTCGCTGCCGCTGGCCTCGCCCAAGCTGCGGAGTCTCCTTCGAAGGCAGCCAAGGCCGATGATCCGAGCGCCGCGCAGCACAACTGGCCGACTTGGCGAGGGCCGACCGGCAACGGCGAGGCCTTCGGCAAGCCGCCGCTGCTGTGGTCGGAGGACGAGAACATCGTTTGGAAGGTCCAAGTGCCCGGCGTCGGTATCTCGACGCCGATCGTCTGGGAAGACCACCTTTACTTGACGACCGCCGTCTCGACCGAGCGCGAAGGCAAGGCGAAGACTGCCGACGAGCCTGCGAGCGACGAGCCCGAAGCGCCGCGTGTCCGCCGCGGCGGCGGAGGTCGCGGAGCCCAAGCTGCGACCAAGGTCCATGAGTTCTGGGTCTACGCGCTCGATCGCAAGGACGGCAGCGTCGCGTGGAAGACCAAGGTCAACGAAGTCGTCCCGCACGAGGCCGGCCATGCGACTGGCAGCCTTGCGTCGAACTCGCCGGTGACCGACGGCGAGCACATCTACGCCCACTTTGGATCGCGCGGGCTCTACTGCCTCGACATGTCCGGCGAGGTCCAGTGGAAGAAGGACCTCGGCATCATGCGCACGCGCAATGGTTTCGGCGAAGGCAGTTCGCCCGCACTTCATGGCGACACCCTCGTCGTCAACTGGGACCACGAAGGTGACTCCTTCGTCGTCGCCTTCGACAAGAAGACCGGCGAAGAGCGCTGGCGCAAGTCGCGTGACGAAGTGACGAGTTGGACGACGCCGCGCATCCTCGAGGTCAACGGCAAGGCGCAAGCCGTCATCCCGGCGACCGGCGCTTCGCGCAGCTACGACCTCGAGACCGGCGACGTCGTGTGGGAGTGTTCCGGCATGACGACCAACGCGATTCCGTCGCCGTGTTACGCCGATGGCGTCGTCTACTTGATGAGCGGCTTCCGCGGCTTCGCGCTGCAAGCGATCGAGCTCGCGGGCGCCAAAGGCAACGTCAAGGACAGCGACAAGCTGCTCTGGGCTTATGGCAGCAACACGAGCTATGTGCCTTCGGCCCTGCTCTACCAAGGTCGGCTCTGGTTCGTGCGCAACAACACCGGGCGCGTTTCTTGCCTCGATGCCAAGACCGGGGAAGAGCACTACACCGGGAAGAGCCTGGCGGGCATCAGCTCGATTTATGCTTCACCGATCGGCGTCGCGAATCGCGTGTACTTTACGTCGCGCGATGGCCTCACCGTCGTGCTCGACGCCGGCAAGGACTTCCGCGAGCTCGCGGCGAACCAAGTCGACGACGAGGTCGATGCGAGCCTCGTCGCCGTCGGTGACCGCATCTACTTGCGCGGCCGCAAGTCGCTCTACTGCATCGGCGAGAAGTGAATCACAGCTTGGCGCCGACCTTCATCTCGCCGCCGTCCGACAGCGTGAGGCCGAAGGTGTTGCCGCCCAGGTCGAGGACGATCCACTGCCAGTTGAACTTGGCGCCGACGAACTGCGGGTCGGTCGAGAGCGACATCGGACCGAAGACCGCTGACCCCGTCGAAGAGGTCGGCAGCACGAAGTTGACGATGCCGATGTCGACGAGGCTCGAGCAACCGATCATGCCGAGCGCGTCGAGGGCGATGTTGCTGCGGCCGACACCCAGCTTGAGGATGGCTGCCGAGTTCGTGCGGGCGCCACTCAAGGTGACGCGGATCGATCCGCTTTGCCGCGGCATGGTGCCGGTCATTCCGATGCGCGGCAGCTTGCCCCCCGTGCCAGGGCAGGTGCGTCCGTAGTTGGTCCAACCCGGCGGATTGGCGACGACGTCGCGGTCATACTTCCAGAAGCAGACGTTGTTCTCGCTCACGAGGATGTCGCCGCGCGCATCGCCGTTGGCCTCGAGGCCCGCGACCATGGTGCCGAAGTCGAGGTTACTGCTGTCGATGCGGTGCCGAATCGAGCCGGTGCGCCCGCTCATCACGGCGACATAGCCCTTGGCGCCGACGAGTACGTCGACGACGCCATCGCCGTCGTAGTCACCGATGGGTGCGACCGAGCGACCCCAGCGCAAGTCTCCGTTCGGCCCCCAGAGGCTGCGGATGAACTGACCCGTGCGGCCCGACCAGAACTGGACGAGTCCGTTGCCATTGTAGGGCGGCGAGGTCGAGACGAAGTCGAAGACCCCGTCGCCGTCGACGTCACCTTGGACACCGCAGACAGCGCCACCGCGCTGCTCACCGGGGCTGCCATTCCACGAGCGATAGAGCGATCCGTCGCGGCCTGAGCGCAGCTCCCAGCGGCCCTGATTCGAAAGGTAGGTCGGCAAGCCGATGACCAAGTCGTCGTAGCCGTCGCCGTTGACGTCACCGACCGTACTGAGACCGGCGATGACGGTACCGGGTGCTGGCTTGACCCGCCACAAGAGCGAGCCGTTGCTCGTCCACGCCGAGAGTTCGTCCCGGCCGACGGCTGCGACATCGAACCCAGGGTTGGCGTCGAGGTGGGCGACCGCCAAGCGCTCGCCAAAGCGATTGCCCGCGCCGCTACCCGTCGCGAACGGGAAGAGAGTGCGACCGCCGATGCGCATGTTGCTTCCCCGATGGAGCAAGACGCGCCCGTGGTTGCTGCTGTCTGCTGGAAGCCCGACCACGAGATCGCTGTAGCCGTCCCCGTCGAGGTCACCCCCGGCCAGGCTGTAGCCGGCCTCCGAGTTGAAGGCCCAGTACGTGATGATCACGTTGGTCTTGCCGGAGTAGACCGTGACCGTGCTGAGAGCAGGCTGGCCCAGCGCATAGTCGATGTGGCCGTCGCCATCGACGTCGCCGATCTGCGCGACGACGTTCTGGGTCGACGACCCGACGCGGTGTACGCGTTCGGGGCCGACAGTAATCGTTGCCTTGTTCGTGTAGGTCGTGCCGGCGCAGCTCGTCACCACGCAATCGTAGCTACCGGCCATGGCCGGTGTGATGTTCGTGCCGAGCTTGAGCTCCGTGCTCGTCGCGGCGCTGATCGCGACGTTGTTGCGTCGCCACTGGAAGGCCATCGAGTTGCTGTGCCCGTCCGCTGCGCAAGAGAGGACCGTCGCCCCGTCGTGGTAGCCGATCGACAGCGTCACGCTCGTCGGCTGCTTCGTGATCGTCGGAGCGTTGTTCTTGCCTGTGATCACGCGGCTGAAGTTCGAGACCGACTGGCGGTTCTCGAGAATGACACGACGATTGTCGCGCGTCGCGGTCCCAGACGGGTAGTTGGTGTTGTTGAACTGCAGGTAAACCAAGGGCGAGGAGTACTGCGGCTGCCGCGTCCGTGTGCAGAAGAAGGGGAAGCTGCAGTCACCCCATCCGCTCCCGTAGCTCATGACCGTGTAAGCGTAGAAGCGCTCGAACAGGACGGTGTCGTAGTGGAAGTAGTGACCGCGGCCATAGGTCGTCGGTGTGCAGTCGACGTTGACCGGGTCGTGCGCGCAGCCGAGGTTGTGTCCGAGCTCGTGCGCGAGAGTCATCGAAGCGAGCGAGCTGTAACCAGTGACGCTGAAGGCTGCTGTAGTGGACCCGCTGTGGCACCACGCGATGCCGCCGCTGCCACTGACCACGAGGGCAACGAGGTCGGCGTTGTTGGTCTCACGCAGGCCATGGATCTGGTCCATGAAGCCATCGGTCTTGTTCGTCATCCGATTGAGATCGGTCGTGAGGTTACCCGATGTCGTATAGTTGCTGACCTTGATGATGGCCTTCGCGCGAAAGCGCATGAAAATGCTGGAGCGGTTCAAGATCACGTTGGCATTGCTCACGCCGTTGAGGCAGGCAGCGCTTGCATTCGAGTCGCCGCCGGCGGCAACCGACGCTGAAGCGTCGTAGGCCAAGAGCAAGTCGATCTGTTCCGGGTCGTCGTTGCAGACGAGGCTCGCGATACCTGTGTGCTGGTCGCGATGTGCCTGTGGCAGGTGCGGCGTCATGCAGACGTGCTTGTCATCGTCGAGCTCTTGGGCAACGTAGGCGCCGTTGCCCCCCTGAATCATCAAGGATTGGAGCTTGGGCTCGTTCGGGAAGATCCAGCCCGCGAAGCCGGTTCCGCTGATGGTGAGGATGACTTCGCTGCCTTCACGGCCCAGTACCTTCCCATGCCAATGAAAGCTGTCCTTGACGAAAGGCTCGAGCTCGAGTCGATCGAGGCGGACCGTGAAGTCGGCGTCATCGAACATCTTGATGCGCAGCAAGGTGCCAACCACGGCGCGACGCAAGAGGGCCGTGTCGACGCGCACGGTGCGGGCGCGCTTGATACCTGGCTCCGGGGCGGGATCCCGTAGGGTCGGGATCAGGAGGTCTGGAGCTTCGATGCGAGCGAGGGCTTGACCGAAGGCGACGGGAGAGAGGGCCAAGGTCAGCAAGGCCGGAACGAGTGCATTCATGGAGTCGTGTTCTCGATCGTGGATCAGGAACTGACTCAGTCGGAAATGGCCGCGTTCACGACCGGACTTCGGGCACTTTTTTCCTCGTGTCGTAGAATCGCGGGCTGATGCGAGACGGCTCCGACGCTCTGCCCATGTTCCTGCGTGACCGCGTTCAACGGCGGGCGAGCGCTGCTGCACCGCGCGGCACAGGTGCGGCCGACGACCGAGCGGTCGACCGCAGCACTGGCGATGACGACCTGCTGCCCCTTGTCTACGACGAGATGCGCGTCCTTGCCCAGGCCTTGTTGCGCGGAGAGCAGCACGAGACCCTGCAGGCGACCGCCCTCGTCCACGAGGCATGGTTGCGCATGATCGACCCGGCGCAGTTCGAGGGTGAAGACATGGAGGTCGTGCGGCGGCGCTTCTTGGCTCTTGCGGCGCGGGCGATGCGGTGGATCCTCGTCGACCGTGCGCGCGAACGCAGCGCCCAAAAGCGCGGCGGCGCGTGGAAGCGCATTACCCTCGTCGACGCCCCGGCCGGCTCGAGTTTCGACGCGAGCGGCGTCCTCGACATCGACGCCGCCCTCGCCAAGCTCGAGTCCTTTCGTCCGCGTCTCGCGCGCATTGCCGAGCTGCGCCTCTTCGCCGGTCTTACTGCGAACGACGTTGCCGCGACCTTGGGTATCAGCGTGACGCTCGCCAACGACGAGTGGGCGCTCGCGCGCTCGCTGCTCTCGCAGTCCTTGACCGCATCGTGAGCGACGCGGCGGCCTCTGTTCGTGCGAAGGGCGGGGCCTCAGTCGCGCGGCGAGGCGTCGACGACCACGACGCGTCCGTCTTCGGTCGAGAGCGCGAGCATGCTTCCCTCGCGGTTCCACGCAACGGCCGTCACGTCGCTGTCGAAGGCCAGCTCGAAGGTCTGCTGCTGCGTCGCGAGGTTCCAGAGGCGGAGGCGGCGATCGCGTCCGCCGCTCGCTAGCCGCGATCCGTCGGGGCTCGCCGCGAGACAGAGGACTCGCCCGTCATGAGCGAGCCAGCGGGCGAGTACCTCCCGCGTCGTGGGATCGCAAACCTGGATGGCGTGGTCGTCGCCAGCGGCGCAGAAACCTGGCCCCGTGGCGTCCAGCGTGCAGAGGCCGAAACCACGAGCGACGGCGACCTTCCACGTCTCTCGCGCCTGCGTCACATCGAAGACGTGCACATTGTTGCTCCACGTTCGTTGGTGCAAGCTGCGGCCGTCGGCGGACCACTGGACCATGTGTAAGCGCATCAAGCCAGTGCTGACTGGGGCGACGCTCGCGTCCAAGGGGCTCCACAACAGAGTGTCCTCCAAGGTCGGCACGACGAGGCGGTCGTCAACTGGGCTCCACGCGACGTTGGCGTGGATCGCTTCGCCAAACTCGCGCACGACCAGCGGCTCGGCTTCGCCTTGACGGCGCACGACGACGGAACGACCGCGCCAGTGTGCTAACAGGCTGCCATCGCGATTCCAAGCGGCGCGCACCGCGGCCACGCGTTCGACGACGGTTCCGCGCATGGCTTCGATGACGAGGGTCTCGGCGCCGGATTGAACGGCGATGTTGCCGTCGGGACGAAAGCGCAGTTCATTCTGCCGCCCCTTGCGCACACCTGGATCGAGGATGCTGCGCACGGCGCGCGGCGTGTCGACACGCCAAGTCTTGAGGGAACCCGTCTGCGTCGCGCTGACCACACGCGCGCCGCTCGGTTCCCACGCGATGTAGAACACGGGTGCGTCGTGACTGCCGAGCTTCGTGTATTCACCGTTCTCGAAGCGCCAGATCCCGACGCTCTCGTCCTGAGAGCCGCTGGCCAAGTGCTCTCCATCGGGACTCCACGCGATGGCCGGACCGCCGAGGCGCTGGCCACGCAAAGTCTTGACCAAGCGGCCATCGACGGCGTCGAAGACCGGGACTTCATCTTCGTTGCGCAGCTTGACAGCGAAGATCGGCCGCGTCGGGTGCCATGCCGCGCCATGAAAGCTGTAGTTGGCATTGGGGTAAGCAATGTCGTGTAGCAGGGTCCAGGTCGTCGTTTCGAAGACGTGCAAGCGCGGCTGCGGATGCATTGGTACCACGCAGTAATGGCCATCCGTAGAGAACGCAGCACCACCGCCATAGAGGACGCCCGTGTCGGGCCGCTGCACGACCTCGCCCGACTCGACATCGACGATGACGAGGGTGCACTGATCGCCAGTCCCCGGATACTCGAGGGCGACGATGCTGCGCGCGTCAGGGCTGAGTGCCGCGTGGCGAGGAGCGCGCAGTGGCTTGGTCGTGCTCACGAGGACGCCAGCCTCGGTCACTACTTCGATGCGGTCTCCCTGCCGTCGCAGCAGGAAGCCGTGTGCTGGTGAGCGGCCGATCAGGCCCAACGCCGGCGAGACTTCGCTCGCGATCACCATCTCGGGGAGCCGCCAAGTCGCGATCGTTCCCTTGAGTCTCGCAATCTGGAGCAAGCCGTTGTCCTTGCGAAAGGCGAGACTGCGCGGTGGACCGAACACGAAGTTGCACTCGAGCTCCGCGCTTCGACAAGCCGCGCGCAGCACGTGCCATTCGAAGCCGCGCAGGTCGACCTCGCCAGCCCGCGGGGTCCAACGGTCGACGAGCATGCGCACCGTTGCATCGCCGCTCGTGCTCTGCAGCGCGGTGCTGCCCTGCACCATTTCCGAGGCGTAGAGCCGCGCACGCATGACCTCGCTCATCGCATCGGCGCTGCGTCGCAAGTCGCTCTGCACGAGCGCCATGGACTTGTTCTCAGCGGCGTAGAGCGAAGTCGCGATCAAGCCTGCGACCAAAGCCAGCAAGGTTGCCGCGCTGCCGAGGACGAGCGCCTTGTGTCGCCGCGCGAAGCGCCGCGCGCGATAGGTGAGCGTTGCAGGTCGCGCGCGGATCGGGAGGTGCGTGAGCCAGCGCTCGAGGTCGTCACGAAGCTCGGCCGCAGTCTGGTATCGGCGCGAAGGCTCCTTCGCGAGCGCGCGGTCGCAGATCGTCTCGATGTCGCCACGCCACTCTCGATCGAGGCTGCCGAGCCGCGTCGGATCGCGGTCGCGGACGAAGCGGCCCAGGTCGCTCAGCGGTCGCCCATGGAAGTCGAGGGGCAGGCGCCCCGAGAGCAGCTCGTAGAGCACGACGCCGAGCGAGTAGACGTCGCTGCGCCCGTCGACCTTGGCGCTCGACCCGGCGATCTGCTCGGGGCTCATGTAGGGGAGCGTCCCGAGCATCTGGCCGGTGCTCGTTTGCATCGCCGACGCTGGATTGTCGTCGTCGCGCGACTTCGCGATTCCGAAGTCCAAGACCTTGGGCACGGGCGCCGAGGTCGTCGTTGCCGGCGTCACGAGGATGTTCTGCGGTTTGAGATCTCGATGCACGACGCCGCAATCGTGTGCGTGCTGGACGGCGTCGCAGACCGCCACGAAGAGCTCGATGCGCGCCCGCGTCGTGAGCCGTTTCTCCTTGGCGAAGTCCGTGATCGGCAGGCCGTCGACGAGCTCCATCGCGAAGTAGGGCATGGTGCCGAAGCCGTGGTCCGCGGTGCCAGCATCGTAGATGTGTGCGATCGACGGATGACGGAGGCGGGCGAGGAGCTCCGCTTCTTGGCGGAAGCGTTGCAGGAGTTCGGGGCGCGCGATGCCCGCGTGGAGGACCTTGAGGGCGACTTCGCGTCTTGGATGGGCTTGCTGCGCGCGGTAGACGACACCCATGCCGCCGCGGCCGAGGAGGCCGACGATGCGGTAGGGGCCGATCTGTTCGGGCGCTTCGGGCGAGGTCGCATCGTCGTCGTGCGCCGTCGCGGCGAGGCGCCCCAGCGCTTCGATGCTGGCTGCCGGCGCGTCGTGGTGGCGCAGCAGGTCTTCGACGGCAGACTCGAGGGCTCGGTCGCCTTTGGCCGCGCTTGCGAGTTGGCGAGCTCGCTCCTCGGGGTTCAGGGCGTAGAGCTCGATGAAGAGCTCTGCCGCGCGTCGCTTCGTGGCGTCGTCGTCGTTGTTGTCTTCTTCTTGCTCTTCTAGCGGCGTGGTCACTGCTCTTCGATGCGATAGAGATAGCGCTTGCTCCGCAGCAGGAAGGCGTCGTCGACGACGGCGGGCGAAGCCATGAAGCCATCGCCCTCGCCGAGTTCATTCCGCGCGAGGACCGTGAGCTCATCGCTCGCCGCGAGGACGGTCGTCCTTCCTTCGCGGTCGAAGAAGTAGACTCGCCCCTGCGCCAGCAGCGGCGAGGCCGAGACCTCGGCGTCGAGTCGCAGCAGCCAGCGGCGCTCGCCGGTTTTGCGATCGAGGCAGGAGGCGATGCCGGCGTCGTTGCTCATGTAGATGCGCGTCGCGTCGAGGACCGGTGAAGGCATGGTCGGGACATTGCGCTTCTGTTCCCAGACGAGGGCGCGGTCGCTCACGTCGCCTTCACCGCTGAGGTCGAGGGCGAGTAGGCGCGGTCGATTGAAGGCCGTCGTCAAGTAGGCGACGCCGTCTATCGCGATCGGTCGCGCCGACATCGAATAGCCGCGGTAGCGGTAGCGCCAGACTTCGCGACCTGTTGCGGCTTCATACTGATAGACGGCCTCGGCGCCCGCGCTGAGCAGCCGCGTCTCGCCGTCGACAGTGACGAGGATGGGCGTGCTGTAGGCCTTGCGCTCGTCGGGGCTCAGTTCGCGGAAGTCGACCGAGCGCTTGGTCTTCCACCGAGTCGCGCCCGTTGCTTGGTCGAGCGCGACGAGGTACTGGACGTCGCCGCCGTCGACGTGGAAGACGAACAAATCGTCATAGGCGATCGGCGACGACCCAGGCCCGACGATGTGGTCGCAGACGAGGTCTCGGCGCTGCCAGAGGACCTTGCGCGTCGCCGTGTCGATGCAGGCGCTTCCATAGCTGCCGAAGTGAACGAAGACGCGCCCGCCCGCGAGCACCGGCGAGGGTGAGGCGTAGCTGTTGAGCTCGTGCTTGGGGGCAGGCTTCGCGATGTCCCAGAGCTTCTCGTCGTGGACGACCTTGCCGCTCGCGACGTCGACCGCGATCACGTAGTGCTCGCTTCCGTCGTCTTTGGCTGACGTCAGCCACGCGAGGCCGGCGGCAATGACCGGCGACGACCAAGCGACGCCGCGGATGGGCGTTCGCCACGTCACGTTCTTGTCGTTGCTCCACGTGAGCGGCAGCTTGGCTTGCTCGGGTGCATGGCCGTCGCGGCGAGGGCCGCGGTAGTCGGGCCACTCTGCTCGAGTCGTCGGGCGCTTCCCGTCGCTGTCTTGCAGGGACGCGAGTACGGCACAGACCGGCCACGCGAAGTGAAGGAGCATGGATGCGATCAACTGTGGGCGATGCAGTAGAGGCTGCGATCCGACCGCAAGTAGATGCGGTCGAAGGCCAGCGCCGGCGACGCATTGAACGAGGACGCATCATCGAGCTCGTTGCGCGCGATGAGATCGAACTTGCCGTCGGCCGAGTAGACGAAGGTGCCGCGCTTGCGACTCACGACGTAGATGCGTCCATCGGCGATGACCGGCGATGCATAGATCTTGCTCGTCTTGCCAGCGAGCCGATCGTCGAAGAGGATCTTGCCGTCCTTGGCGTCGAGGCAGGCGGCCATGCCGCTCGTCTCGACCAAGAAGAGCTTGTCGTCGTGCAGCAGCGGCGAGGGTATCGCGAGGTTCTTGCTCTTCCAAACGGTGCGTTCGACGCCGTCCTCGAGCGTGGGTGCAACGCGCAGCGCGAGGCCCTCACCCGAGCCGCCGAAGGCGTAGACGATGTCTTGCTTGGCGACCGGCGTTGGGGACATGCCGCCGCGGCTCTCGGTTTCGACGCGCCAGAGCAAGGCGCCGGTCTTGGGCGCGAGGGCCCAGATCTCGCCGGCGAGGGTGATGACGACGACAGCTTGGTCGCCCTTGCCGGCGAGCATCGGCGAAGTCGCACAGCCCTCGAGGTTCGCGGACTCGTACTTCCAGACCAGCTTGCCGCTCTTGCGGTCATGGGCGCGGATTTGGTTGCTCTCCTCGGAGGCGTTGATGATGACGAGATCATCGACGACGAGCGGGCTCGAAGCTGCCCCCCAGCGCAGCGACAGTGCCTTGCCGTCGCGCACGACTTGGTTGCTCGGGGGCTTCGCATTCGGGTCGACCGTGCCGGTGTCGCTGCGCCAGAGGAGCTCTCCCTCGAGGTCGAGGGCGACTAGGCCCGCGTGGCCGAGGTAGGCATAGATGCGTTCGCCGTCGCAGAAGGGCGTCGGCGTCGCGAAGCCGTGTTCGGTCACCTGCACCTGCGGCGGCTTCTTGGCGAGCGGCGCTGGGACGTCGTGGCGCCAGAGCTGTCTACCGAATATCGCATCGAAGGCCAGAATGTGCAGCGCCAAGTCCTCGAGGCGCCCGCCGTCGTCGAGGTGGCTGCCGTAGCCGCTGTAGCAGACGACGATGACGCGCCAGCCTACGACGATGGGGCTCGAAGCGCCGGGTCCCGGCAAGTCGACCTTGAAGGCAAGGTTCTTGTCGTTGCTCCACTCGTATGGTGGCTTGGCGGTCTTCGTGACGCCGTCGCGGCCGGGGCCTCGGAAGCCTGCCCAGTCGGACTCGGCTGCACCACCTTGGCCAGGGAGTCGTTGCGCAACCAGAGCCACGAAGACTGCGGCGAGAGTTGAAAAGAATAGTCCGCTCATCGCAGCAGTGTCGGAGCTGTACGCAAAGCGCGCAAGCTGCTCGACGTCAGCGGACCCGGACTTCGAGCGCTTGGCTCAGGACGAAGTTCTCGCCAAGCATCTGAAAATAGAGAGGGATGGCGCGCAGGCGCGCATCGTTGGGCAAGGGCAGGGTCCACTTCGCGTCTTTGCCGGAGAGCGCGAGGGTGCCGAGGATGTCGTCACCCGAGACGTGCACGTTGCAGTTGGGCAGGTTCAAGAAAGCGAGGTTGAGCGGCAAGGGAAGACTTCCCCAAGTCTGCTTGCTGAAACCGGCGAGCACGAAAGCCGCGCGTCCTCCTGAGCTCGCAGCGTCGAAGGCATGGAGGTCGAGCGGCTTGCCGACCAGGGCGTCGTCACTGTCGATGACGAGGACGGGCTGACCCCGGAGATTCTGACTCGAAGCGCAGGCCGCACCAAAGGACGTGATGGCCCAGCGCAGCTCGAGGAAGGGCCGCTCGGCGCTGACCGAGTCTTCACGGCTGCGCACGAGCGCGAGGCGCGAGGCGCCCGAGCGAATCTCCCAACCTGTGCGCAGCAGGACGCCGTGGTTGGGCCCGGTCCACCAAGTGCGCGCGACTTGCGTGACGTCGAAGACCCGCCAGCCCTTGTAGAAGCTGTCGCCGACGCAGCGGTAGTCGACCGGGTTGTTGTCGAAGGTCGGTTGGGCCTGCCAGGTGAGCGTCGTCTCACTCCAGGCGGACGTCACGGCGTGGGCGCTCGCCGCGAGGCAGCCAGCGCCACTCGCCCCCGACTGGTAGACGCGCAGGACTGCGCTCGTCGGCGCGCCGAGCGCCAAGTAGGGGCGGACGTCGAAGCCGAAGTAGGTGCGAATCCACGCCGAGTTGCCTTCCTTGGTCAGCTTGAGCGGCGAGGTCGTGCCGTAGTTGGTCGTTGGATTGGCTTCTTCGACGTGGGCGTCGCGGTCGGGGGCGAGGCGCAGGGTCGTCTGGGCCAGGAGCACGCCGTCGCACGCTGTGGCGAGGCCGAGGATCGAAGCGAGGGCGGCGACGATGTTGCGTTTCCGAGGGCTGACTTGCATCGGCTTCTTCTTATCGTGGAGGGAAAATGAATCCGCGGATCATAGCGCAGGGGGGCCACGTCGTCGGACGCTCTCGGCCTGCTGCGCGCACTCGAGCCAGAAACAACAACGCCGAACCACGAAGATGCCGATGCAAGCACGACTTCGCACCATTGCTCCTTCCTCGCACCGCATGCCTGCCCGAGGCGTGCGACTCACTGCGCTTCTCTTTGCAGCCTGTGGTCTCCACGGCGCCGCGCGCGCGCAGGTCGTCGCCGAACGCGCTGCGCCGGTCTTCGAGAACGGCGAAGCCCAAGTCGTCGAGGCCTTCAACAACGCCAAGGACTGGATCCGCGAGGACCTCTGGGTCGAGACCAGCTTCGATTCGGACGGCGACGGGAAGAAGGACCGCGTCCACGTCGACGTCACGCGGCAGCTGCAGACCAAGACTGAAGGTTTGAAGGTGCCAGTCATTTACGAGACGAGTCCGTACTACAACGGCGTCGCTGGAAACAACCCGCAGTACTTTTGGAACCCGCGCCATGCGGTGGGTGCCGTGCCGCCGAAGCGCGAGAGCCCGCCAGGCATTCGCGAGCAGATCCGTCGCCCGTTGATGTCGCAGTCGCTCCTGCGCACCTGGGTGCCGCGTGGCTTTGCTGTCGTGCACTCCGCGTCGCCGGGCACGGGGCTCTCGCAGGGCTGTCCGACGGTCGGTGGTGACAACGAGTCGCTCGCGCCAAAGGCGGTCATCGACTGGCTCTGTGGTCGCGCGAAGGGTTTCAGCGCGCCGAAGGGCGGCGACGCTGTGCTTGCTTCTTGGTGCACGGGCAAGGTTGGAATGACCGGCACTTCGTACAACGGCACCTTGCCGCTCGCCGCGGCGACGACCGGGGTCGAAGGGCTCGAGGCGATCATCCCCGTTGCACCCAATACTTCTTATTATCACTACTACCGTGCCAACGGTCTCATTCGCCATCCGGGTGGCTACATGGGTGAAGACATCGATGTGCTCTTCGATTTCATTCACTCGGGAGACGTCGCGCGGCGCGAGTGGTGCAACTGCAACGTGCGTGACAAGGTGCTCGTCGCCGAGCACGATCGCTTGACCGGGGACTACAACGACTTTTGGGCGGGTCGCGACTACGCCAACAAGCTCGACAATGTCCGCGCCGCGGTCCTGCTCGCGCATGGGCTCAATGACTGGAACGTCATGCCGAGCCACTCGATTCGCATCTTCAAGGGGCTCGAGGAGCGCGGTCTGCCGACCCAGCTCTACTTGCACCAGGGCGGGCACGGCGGCGACCCGACGATGACGATGATGAATCGTTGGTTCACGCGTTACCTCTATGGGGTCGACAACGGGGTCGAGAAGGATCCTCGCGCCCAGATCGTGCGCATCGGCGAGCGGCAACCGACGGCCTACGCTGCTTATCCGAACCCGGATGCTGCCTTGGTCGAGCTCTCCTTCGGCAAGGGTGGCTTGGACCAGGGTTCCCTGACACTCGAAGCTGCTAGCGACCAAGGCGTCGAGACCCTGACCGACAACGTCGAACTCTCGGGGACAGCCCTCGCGCAAGCGTCGTTGCCGCACCGCCTCATCTACGCAACGCCCGAGCTCGAGGCACCAGTCCACATCTCTGGCACAGCGAAGATCAAGCTGCGCGTCGCGTCCTCGGAGAAGGCCGCCAACCTTTCGGTGTGGCTCATTCAACTGCCTTGGAAGAAGGGCGGGCGCATTTACGAGAATGTGATCACGCGCGGCTGGGCCGACCCGCAGAACCACGCCTCGCAGCGCAAAGGCGAAGCGTTGAAGGCCGGGCGCTTCTATGACGTGAGCTTCGAGCTCGAACCCGACGATCAGATCATTCCCGCTGGACGCGCCATCGGCGTGCTGCTGATGTCGAGCGATCGCGACTTCACGCTCTGGCCGCCGCCGGGCACGGAGTTGAGCTTCGAGCTCGACGCTTGCGGCCTCAGCCTACCTGTCGTTGGCGGCACCAAGGCCTATCGCGCAGCGATCAAGTGAGGGCAGAGGACGCTACGCAAGCGCAGCCAGCGAAGAGCGCTGCGCGCCGAGGGCTCGGCGTTGTCTGGTTGCTCTTTGCAGCCCTCTGCGCGGCCTTCACGGCTGGTCAGGTCGGCGCTTGGCATTGGCTCTTCGATCTCTGTGCCCATTTTCGTGTGCAGTACGCCTACGCGGCAGCGCTCTTCTTGGGCCTCTTCGTCGTCTATCGCGACTTGCGCGGTGTACTGGCCGTCGTGGTCCTGGCTGTCTTCTTGTTGCCGGGGCTCTTCAGGCTCGCGTGGCGCATGGAGCATGACCCGAGCGCAGAGGCGCGCACACCGCTGCGGGTCTTGCTCGCAAACGTGCATACCTCGAATCGCGCGCATGAGGTGCTCGTTGAGGCCGTGCAGCGCGAAGAGCCGGACATCGTCGTGCTCCAAGAGACGGACGAAGCTTGGATCGCCGGCATCGAGCCGCTCATGGCTTCGTACCCGCATCGCATCGTCGAGCCGCGAGCTGACAATTTTGGAATGACGCTACTAGCGCGCATGCCGCTCGAGACGGCCGAGTGCCGCTTCATCGCGGGCCCGCTGCCGACGCTGGTCGCGCGCTTCGTCCACGAGGCGAAGACGTGGACGGTCTTCGCGACACACGCGCTTCCGCCAAGGCGGCGCAACGGCACGGCGCGGCGCGACCAGCAACTGATCGAGGTCGCGCAGCTCGCGCGCGAGGCGGGCGAGCGCTGCGTGGTCGTTGGCGACTTCAATACCACTCCGTGGTCGCACATCTTCGAACGCATGCTCGAGGTCGGTGACCTCGTCGACAGCGCCAAGGGCTTCGGCGTCCAACCTACGTGGCCGATGCGGCTGCCCGGCATCCTGCGCATTCCGCTCGATCATTGTCTCTGCAGCCGCGACGTCCTCGTGAAGCAACGTCGCCTCGTCGGCGCGATCGGCTCTGACCACATGCCGGTCTTCTTCGAGCTGCGCTGACTACGTAGAGCTTGCAAGCCTAGGAGCGCAAGCTTCCTCGTTGCTGCGCGTCTGAGCGCCCATGAACAAAACAGCGCTTGTCAGCACATGGATCACGGCTGTTCTCTTCGCGGCGCGGCCGAGCAGCGTCGTTACAACATCCAGCAGTGACCGCTACGTCGGAGCGACGCCCGATCAGGTTCTCGAGGCCTATGGTGGGCCGCATCGAGTGTCGGCGTCAGCGACGAGTCTTACCTTCGAGTACGACGACAAGGACGGCGAGAGCGCGCGCTTCGTCTTCCACGATGGCATGGCAGTCGTCGTTCCAGCCGCCGGTTTCGAGGCCAAGACGCGAATCGCGCCGGAAAAGGGACAGCTCTTCGTCGGGCAGTCCCTGCGCGCTGCTGTTGCTCTCGTCGGCGCTGCCAAGTCGGCGACCTTTTCGGCGACGTCTCTCGAGCTCGACTTCGGCGGTAAGCGCGTGCTCGTCGCACACGGTCGCATCGTCGCCGTTCGCTGAAGCTCCGCGACCAAGGCTCCGCCTCGAGAGCAGGGGGCTGGCCGCCGTCTTGGTTGGCATCGGGCCGTGGGAGATCTTCGGCGATTTTCTCGAGCCGCTCCGGCGAGCGTTTGCGCATGGGGGGCGACTCTGGAAACGAACCATGAAGAACCTCACTCGCCCTATCGGCCGTTGCGCTCGTCTCGGCCTCATCGCCCTCGTGGCAGGAACACCGGCTGTGGTCACCGCGCAAAGCAGCGCGACCTTGTTGGCCGACATCGAGACCGCGCCGGAGCCCTTCTCGAGCGAGCCAAGCCGCGCCGTCGTGCTCGGCTCGCTGCAGCTCTTCGCCGCGACGGACCTCGCGCACGGCCGCGAGCTTTGGGTCAAGACGGCCCAAGGCGTCTCGCTGTTGATCGACATCTTTCCCGGGACCGCTGGGTCGGCGCCGAGCGACCTCGTGGTCTTTGCCGGCAAGGTCTACTTCGCGGCGACCCATCCTGATCACGGCCGCGAACTCTGGGTCAGTGACGGCACGGCTGCCGGGACCAAGCTGCTCGTCGACCTGGAGCCCGGCGTCGTCGGTACGTCGCCGGCCGAGCTCAGCGTCGTCGGCTCCGATATCTACTTTCACGCCGCGCGGGCGAAGCGTGGTCGGGAGCCGCACGTCTCGGATGGGACAGCGGCCGGCACACGTTTGCTCCTGGATCTGCGCCCGGGACCGGCTTCGTCGACGGACGGCGCGCACCACTTCCGGCTCTGCAACGGGCACATTCTTTTTTGTGCCAATGATGGCGTGACAGGAACGGAATTGTGGCGGACCGACGGTACCGCTGCCGGGACATTTCAATTGAAGGACTTGCGTGTTGGAGTCATTTCGGGCTTCAACTCCAGAGAGATCCCAGTTGTCATCGGGGGCAAGCTCCTCTTCAACGGTTTCGAAACGAGAACGGGTCGCGAGCTCTATGCGAGCGATGGCACGACCGCCGGTACTGGCCTCTTGATCGATATCCGCGCTGGTGCTCTGAACGGTGACCCGAAGCAGTTCGCGCTGTTCGGCAACGAGGTCTACTTTCAAGCAACGACCACAGCCGAAGGTGCGGAGCTCTGGAAGACGGATGGCACGACCATCGGCACGCGCTTGGTCGCGGACGTGGCGCCCGGCTCAGCCTCCAGCTTCCCCGCCGGGCTACGCGTCCTCGGCAACTCGCTGATCTTCAGTGCATCGGACGGCGCTCTCGGCAACGAGCTCTTCGTCAGCGACGGAAGCGCGCAAGGCACGCGCCTCTTGGCCGACCTCGTGCCGGGTCTTGCGAGCTCCTTTCCGTCCGAGATCGTGGTTGCGGGCAGCTTCGCGCTCATCGTCGCCGACAAGGTCGGCGCCGGGCGTGAGCTCTGGGGAAGCGACGGGACGACGGCGGGGACGAAGTTCCTGGCCGACCTGCAGCCTGGCAGCGCAAGCTCGCTGCCCGGAGAGTTCTCGGAGTCGGTCGGCGGCAAAGTCTGCTTCGCGGCGACAGGCCCTGAGGGGCGCGAGCTCTACGAGACCGACGGCACGCCTTCGGGCACGCGGCTCGTCAAAGACATCGAAGCGGTCGTTGGCACGCGCGGCAGTGAACCCAGGGACTTCACGGAGGTCGGGCCCGATCGCTTTTACTTTGTGGCCACGACTCTCGCCAACGGGACTGAACTCTATTTCTTTGACGGCCAGCAGGCGCAGCTCATCGACGTCGAAGTTGGTGCGCGCAGCAGCTTTCCGGCTGACCTGACGGTGGTCGGCGACTCGCTCTACTTTGTCGCCACGCGCCTGAGCACGGGTACCGAGCTCTTCCGCATCCGACCTGGCGAGCAGCCGAGTCTCGTGGCCGACCTGCGTCCTGGGACCTCGAGTTCGTCACCTCGGAGCTTGACGGTCCTCGACGGCAAGAACTTGATCTTCACAGCCAACAATGGCGTAGCGGGTACGGAGGTCTGCACGCTCACGCACGGCGTACCAGGTGTTCGTGTTCATGACATTGCAGTTGGTCCCGCCACGAGTTCGGTCGGCAGCTTTCATGTGATTCATGATCCGGCGACCGGTCTCGAGAACGCCCTCTTCGCCGCGACCGACGCCATCGTCGGACGTGAGCTCTTCGCGAGCGACGGCCTCGACGTGCGCTTGGCATTCGACTTCATCACCGGCCCCGCAGGGAGTTCGCCTGACAAGCTCGCGGTCAGCTCGGACGGGACGGCCTTGCTCTTGACAGCTCTTGATGCGAACGGCGACTTGATACTGCGCCGCGTCACTGGGAGCGAGCGCGGACCGGCGGGCGCCAGTGTTTTCATCTTCTATTCCGAGGAAGAGCTCGCCAATTTCCGGCGTAGCTTCGAGGTCTTCGCGATATTCGAGATCCTACGCAAGTTGCGAGTGCCGACCCGTCTCGTCCTCGCCAACATGCAGTTGCGCGGTTCGGCTGGCGCCGCCAACGAGACCTACGAAGTGTCTCCTGGCGATCGCTTCGTGCCGTTTCGCGATATCGACATCGGGACGATCGAGGACAGCGGCGACCACACGCTCGTGGGGGACGACTTCCTAGTCTTTCACGCAACGACCGCGGGTGGCGGCAAGGAGCTCTTCATCCGTGACCTCAACACGGGCAAGTTCTCGAGTTTCGACCTAGTGCCCGGTCCTGAGTCCTCCAATCCTCGTGACTTTCACGTGGTCGGCGACCGCGTTGTCTTCACGGCCGACACCCCGTCCGGTGGGAGCAGCATCTTCTCGACCGACGGCAGGACCATTGTCGCGTCGACGCTACCGAGCTCTTCATCGCTCAGTAACAGCGTCATCAGCGGCCAGTCCGTTGCATCCTTCGATCCCGACGCTCGCAGCGGGCCGCAGCAAGCCGGGCCGACCGGCCTCGAGCTCTATGGTTTTGGCTCGCTCGGCGCATCAGCTCGGCCCTTCGGCCAGCCGTGCAACGGCCGGGCCCGCATCCAAGTCGACTCGACGCGCGTCGGTGTGAACTCGAAGTGGACCATGCTCTTCGGGCCGTCCTCGAACGTGCGCCTCGTCTATCTCGACGCCTCGCGCCCGCAACCGATACGCCTCGGCGCCTGTGAACTCTGGACCGACCCAGGCCAGGCGCTGCTCATCGCGATCGGAGCTGCGCCAAGCTTCTCGCTGACCGTGCCGATCCCGAACGACACCAAGCTGGTCGATGTACGCGTTGTCCTGCAGGCCTTGTGGCTCAATCCGCTCACGCTGCTGCCGCTCGTGCCGAGTCAGGCCATGGTCCTGACCCTCGGCCGCTGAAAGCGGTATCGCGTTGAAGTGTCCCGATCTGATGCCGCAGAGCGCCGAACTGTCAGCCCGGCGACCGATGCCTTGGCCGGGTTGCTGCCGTCGCGGCCGAGGATGGTTCGCCCTTGGCTGACGCGGGAGGTCGCGGACGAAGAGTCGCACAAGGCCTGTATTTCCAGGAAAATGCGGCACGTCATGCTGGTTTTTCATGGATACTGTCGCGGTGTTGGATCGAAGCGCTCACCGTCATCAGGTGCTGAGCCTGTTGGCGCAGTTTCCCGTCGTCGCGGTGCTCGGCGCTCGGCAAGTCGGGAAGACCACCCTGGCCCGTACGATCGGCGAGGCGACAGATGGCCCCAAGACACACCTCGATCTCGAGGATCCGACGGATGCCGCGCGGCTCGAGCACCCCAAACTGGCGCTCGAGGGCCTTCGTGGTCTCGTCATTGTCGATGAAGTGCAGCGCGCTCCCGAGCTGTTCCCCCTGCTACGGGTTCTCGCCGACCGTAGCCCGTTACCAGCCCGCTTCTTGATCCTGGGCAGTGCTTCGCCGGCTCTGCTGCGCCAGTCCAGTGAGTCGCTGGCGGGTCGGATCGCGTATTACCGTCTCGATCCGCTGGATTTGGAAGAGGTCGGTTCGAGGGCGATGTCGTCCCTGTGGTTGCGGGGCGGGTTTCCGCGCTCGTTCCTTGCCGACGGCGACGCCGCCAGCCATCGCTGGCGCCAGGAGTTCACGCGAACGTATCTCGAGCGGGACCTGTCGGAGCTCGGCATCAGGGTGCCATCGATCACGCTTCGCCGCTTCTGGACAATGCTCGCGCACTATCACGGTCAGACTTGGAACGCAGCCGAGCTTGCGCGCGCATTCGGTGTTTCACAGCGGACTGTGGGACGTTACCTCGACATCCTCTGTGCGACGTTCATGGCGCGGCGCCTGAACCCTTGGTTCGAGAATGTAGGCAAGCGCGAGGTCCGTTCTCCCAAGGTCTATCTGAGCGACAGTGGCGTCCTGCACTTCCTGCTCGGCATCCGCACCATGGAGGAACTCGAAGGGCACCCCAAAGTCGGCGCGTCCTTCGAGGGCTTCGCGATCCAGCAGGTCACGCGCGCGCTCGCCGCCGAGCCTGAGGACTGTTTTTCATGGGGATTGCACACGGGCGCCGAACTCGACCTGCTCATCGTTCGTGGCGAACGCCGCTTGGGATTCGAGGTCAAGCGCACGGCCGCGCCGCGGACCACCCGCTCCATGTACTCCGCGCTCGAGACCCTCGGGCTCGAGCGGCTCGATGTGATTTATCAGGGGAACGATGTCTTTCCACTCGCTGAGCGCATTCGTGCCGTGGGCATCGGCGCGCTCTGGTCCGCGTTGGGGTCCTAGGAGTCCGCGAGGTGCCGCCAAGGCCAGCAGTTTTGCGGCTCGCGGGTCGACGGGCGGCGAAGGCGAAGACCAACACGCCGATCACGGACATCACGACCCATTAGCCAAAGCACGTGGAAGTGCGGGTTGAGGCGCAAGCACGAATCGAAGCTCGTGCCGCAAGTCGCGGGGGCCGCTGAGCCTTCGCCTGGAACTCCGAAAATCAACAGCCCATGTCCAGATCGACTAACCGCCGGCGTCACTCAGGCGCCGAGAAGACCGACGGTGGCAGCACGATGGTCGGCCACTGTGGTCCGCGGGCAAGAAACGCGAGGATCTGGGACTGATTACAAGGTCTTCGACTTCCACACGATGCTTGGCAGGTGCAGCGAGATGCTGACCACCGGCGTGTGAATCGGGCTAGAAGGGAGACGATGCGTGGCGCATCGAGGACCTGCATTCGGCTACATCGCCGAATCTCCTCACGAAGTACGCAGCGGTAGCCCGCAGTAACGGTTGCGCCTGCGAAGTGCGTGACCCTACGCGAAGAACTCATCCTCGCATCCAGGCGGGGAGCGCGCGGGCGCGAGCACTCGGTGGTAGGTCACGAGCGGATGACGCGGCCTGGGGACGAGAGCGGCGAGTCGCACGAGGAAGGCACGAGGAGTGAGGTTGATGGCCTTGCTGCCGTCCTTCCAGGTGCGCTTGAAGCCGTAGATCACATCGCCGTCGCGCGCGATGCGAAGCCTTGTACTCGCGATGGCCAGACGGGCCATGTAGCGGATGAGCTTCTCACGGCGTTCGCGGTTGCAGTCGGCGACGCGCACGTCCGCATGGAGCGAGAAGCCGTGTCAAATGCGATGAGCTTCTTCGGCTGCTGAAGCGTCACCGCCTCACTGCACGAGGCGCAGCGTCACCGCGTTCGTCGCGCGGGTGAACTGCAAGGTCGCCGTGTCAAGCAAGAGCACCGCGTGCTCGAGCCGCGTTCCGGCGAGGCTCGTGCTGAAGCCTGGCGCGAGGCCGAAGCTCATCGCGACCTTGCCGCTCGCGGGCAGCACGCCGAGGCCAGCCTGGACGAAGGTGTTGGGTGCGGCGAGCAAGATGTTCGTGTAAGCGTCGGCTGCGAGCGGGAGCGTGAGCGCGCCGATCGGGATGCCCGGGCTGCGGCCGGACGCGCTGCCGAGCGTGATGTAGAGCTGACCCGCGAAGCTCGTGGGCACTTCGAGCTGCATGGGCACCGTGGTCGGCATCACGATCGCCGCTTCGTTGAAACCGATCGTGAGGTCGGGTGCTACCCTCGTTTCGATCTCGAGGAGGCCGCGGCCGCCGCTGTGCGACGGCGCGCCGACCGCGATGTCGACTTGCCCGTTGTTGTCGAAGTCGCCAACCGGCCGCAGCGCGAAACCGAAGTTGCTGCCCGCAGCTGGTCCGAACCAAGTCTGGAGAATGCTGCCATCGACGCCCGAGAGGACGTCCACGCGACCGCAGCCCGTGAGCCCGTTGTGACTCGCGCGGCTCGAGCCGACGAGGACGTCGGGCTTGCCGTCGCCGTTCCAATCGCCGATGCCCTCGACCGGCTCGCTGAACCAATCGCCGAGCGCGAGCCCTGACCAGCGGCGCAGGCTGACGCCGGTCTTGCCCGACAGAATGCGCAGGAAGCCCTTGCCGAGCGTCGCCGGTGTGAACTGCGGCGCGCCGACCGCGATGTCGGAGACACCGTCCGCGTCGAGGTCGCCGATGAAGCTGATCGAGTGACCGAGGTTGTCCGTCGTCAAGTCGCCGAGGACGAACCAGAGGCGCTGGAAAGTCTTGCCACTGTAAGCCTCGATGCGGCCGCTGTTGCTGCCAGCCGTGTCTTCGTCGGGGATGCCGACGAGGACGTCAGGCGTGCCGTCCGCATCGAGGTCGGCACCGGCCTCTACCGCGTGGCCAAAGAAGTCGAGTGGGTTCGCGCCAACGAAGCGATGGATCAAGGTCCCCGTCTTGCCCGACCAGAGGAGGGCGACGCCCTGATTCTGGACCGCGCCGCCGTGGCCGCCGACGAAGAAGTCGTCGACCCCGTCGCCGTCGACGTCCTTCGCGTTCGCGATGCTGACGCCCATGTAGTCGCTCGCGCTGCCGGCCACCGAGCGAATCTTGGCGAAGGTCTTGCCCGAGTAGATGTGCACGGCGCCCGAGCGGTAGCCGCCGAGGTTCTCGTGTGGAGCGCCGACCGCGAAGTCGCGCGCACCGTCACCATCGAGGTCGCCGAGCCCGCGCACGGCGAGGCCGAAGCGGCTCTGGCTCTGGACGCCTTCGGCATCGAAGAGGCGGCGACCGTCGCGGCCCGCGATGACGACCGCGCGGCCGACCCAAGCGCCGAGGTTCTGCGTCCCCGGTGACTCGGGCGCGCCGACCAGGACTTCGGCGAAGCCATCGCCGTCGAGGTCACCGACGCCGTCGACCGAGAAGCCGTGACGCGCCGGGTTTTCACTCGACGGGAAGACGCCGATCGGTCGCCCTTGGGCTCCGGCGGCGAGGGTCGGCAAGAGGCCGAAGAGCGGAGTCAGGACGACGCGGACAAAACGGTCCCAAGACTTCGACTCGGAACCCGGGCAGGCAGCAGCATTGCTCGACATGGGGTGGACGCCTCGAGGTCGCAACGAACGAAACGCAGGTCTTGCTGAGGATTCTACTTCGTCTACGGGCGCGCTGCGCAGCGCCAATCGGCGGCAGACACCGGCGTCGGAGCGTCACTCCAAGAGGGCACGCCTCGAGCCGCCTTGCCATGGCAAGAAGGAGAACAAGAAGGAGGACAAGGACTGCCCATGCCGTGCGCCGCTTTCGGGGCAAGCCATGCAACCCTGGTGTGTATCTTCACCAACCATGACCATCACACGGACAGAGGCTTGGGACCGACTCTGCGCCTGGACCGACAGCGACGCCTTGCGCAAGCACGCGCGGGCCGTCGAGGTCGTGATGCGCGCCGCAGCGCTCCGTTACGGCGCCGGTGAGAGCGACGTCGAGGCCTGGGGCATCGCCGGCATGTTGCACGACGCCGACTACGAGAAGTGGCCCGAAGAGCATCCGCAGCGCATCGTCGCTTGGCTGCGCGAGCGCGGCTGCGAGGCCATCGCGCACGCGGTCTCGGCCCACTACACGAAGTGGGGCGTGCCCTACGATTCGATCCTCGACAAGGCCTTGCTCGCCTGCGACGAGCTCACCGGCTTCGTCGGCGCGTGCTGCCTCGTGCGCCCCGACGGCATCGCGAGCCTCACTGCGTCGAGCGTCAAAAAGAAGCTCAAGGACAAGTCCTTCGCCGCCAAGGTCGAGCGCGACGAAGTGCAAAAGGGCGCCGAGCTCCTCGGAGTCGACCTCGGTGCACATATCGACTTCGTGATCGTCGCCCTCACGCCCTTCGCCGCGGAGCTCGGCATCGGCCCCAAGTAACCCCCAAATAGAAACGTCATCAAGCCCGAGCGAGCCAAGTCCGCGCGGTCGCGACGTCCTCTTGGATCTGCCGTGTGAGCGCAGCTTCGCTCGCGAATTTCTGCTCAGCGCGGATGCGCGCAAGGAAGTCGACCTGCAGCTCGACGCCATAGAGATCGAGGTCGTCCCGGTCGAGCACATGGACCTCGAGGCTCTGCTCGCTCGCGCCAAAGGTCGGCCGCGTGCCGAGGTTGACGACGGCGTCGGCTCCGTCGAGACCGCGGTCGCGCGCGGTCGCACGCACCGCATAAACGCCGCTCGCGGGCAGGCAGAGGTCGGGAACGACGACGTTCGCCGTCCTGAAGCCGATGCGCCGCCCACGCGCCGCGCCGTGCACGACCAGGCCGCGCAGCGAGTAGGGGCGCCCGAGCATCGTCGTCGCCGTCGCGAGGTCGCCTTGGCCGAGCGCCTCGCGAATGGCCGAAGCGCTCACAGCGCGGCCGTCGACGACGAGGCGGTCGATGCGCTCGGCGTCGAGGCCGAGTTCACGGAAGCGTTCGACCGTCCCCTCGCGTTGCCGACAGATGGCCGCGTCATAGCCGAAGACCAAGGCCACACAGCCAAGGCCACCGATCAAGACTTCGTCGTAGAAGCGCGCAGCGCTCATCTCCATCAGCGAACGATCGAAGTCGAGGACGAAGCAAGCGTCGACGCCAGCGCGTTCGAGGCCCTCGAGCCGGTTGTCGAGCGACATGAGCGGGGCCGGCGCGGTCCCGCGCAGATAGGCATCGGGATGCGTACGAAAGGTCAAGACGACCGTGCTCGCTTGCCGCTGCTGCGCGACACTGCAGAGGCGCGCGATCAGGGCTTGGTGCCCGCGGTGCATGCCGTCGAAGACGCCGACCGTCACGGCCGTGGGGCCGGCTAGCAACCGCTCATCGACGCGTGGTAGGCCTTCAACGCGCAGCATGCTCGGAGCGCCAGCGCTCCTCGAGTTCTTCGAGCTGGTTGCGAGTGCGGATCTTGTCAGCGGGCGAGAAGCGATCGGTGAAGACGATGCCGGCCAAGTGGTCCATCTCGTGTTGGATCACGCGCGCGAGAAATTCTTCGGCCACGAACTCGATGGGCGCGCCGTCGAGGTCTTGGGCGTGCACCACGATCTTGATCGCGCGCTGCACCTCGCCGTAGATCCCAGGAAAGCTCAGACAACCCTCGGCGCCCCACTCCTTGCCCTTCTTGGACACGATGCGCGGATTGACGAGGACGAGCTCCTCGTCGGGCTTGTCCTTGTCGCCGCTCGGGTTGAGGACGAGGACGGCTTCGCTGATCCCGACTTGCGGCGCTGCGAGCCCGACGCCTTGGGTCTCGTACATGAGGTCCAACATCTCGCGGGCGCGCTCCTTCCAGCCGCTCGTGTCTTCGACTGCCTTCGTGCCGCGGCGCAGGACTGGGTCGGGAAAGAGAACGATCTTCATGGTCGTATCCTGGACTCGAGGACTTTCGAGTCGATCTTCGGTCGGTCGTGACTCTCGGTTGTGCCCACTGTCGCCCCAGGTTCGAGCCCGCGCAAGGCGAGGCTGTGCAAGTGGCGGTCGCGCAGCAAGTGCTCAGCGATGTCCGAGGGCCTCCATCGCGCGGTCGACGAGCAGGCGATGATAGTCGCGGATGTTCTCGTGCGTCGGAGCAACTTCGATGGCAGGCCGCGGTGGGTTGCCCTCCAGGCGCGTGCCGTCTCCGCGCAGCGTCTCGGCAACGCTCCAAGCAAAGCTCGCGAAGGCGCGGCCGCTGATCGGTGACACGACTTCGTCCCGGAGCGCCTTCGCGCAGCCGCGACCGCGGGTCGCGCGGCCGATGCCCTGTGCGAGGCGCTGGTCGAGGACCATCGTCGCGATGCGGTCGACGCTTGCATCCCCGCTGGGCCCGAAGAGGCAGGCTGCTCGGCCGCGGAAGCGCAGCCGCGGCGCCTTTGGAATCGTTTCACGCCACGAAGCCTCGGCGGCCTGCACGGTCTCGGTCGCGACTTCGATATCGAGAGCGAGCAGCGGAGCGTTGAAGACGTGCACGAGGAGCTTTGCTCCGTGGGCGCCACCTCGACAGTGGGTGAAGTCCAGGATGAGGTCATGGTCGAGGAGGCTCTCCCGTTCGGCGAAGGCCAAGAGCTGCGCGAGGTCGGCCTCGAGCGCCTCGTCGAACTCGTGGCAGTCGATGGCGAGGACCGCAGCGCTGCCGGCGTAGGCGTGGACATCGAAGCTCTTGGTCGTGAGCACGCGCGAGAAGCCGTCGTAGTAGGGATCGTCGACGCGCAGCCACTGCTCGACCGGCCGCTTCGTCCAGGCGATGGGGATGTCGACCTCGCGACCATCCTTGCGGCGCAAGCGCAAAGACGGTTCGTCGGGCACGAGTTCGGTGGGCCACGTCGGCGTGCGGCGGCTCATCGCGCGCGCGACTTCGGCGTGCGTCGCCGCCTCGGTCGAATCGCAGACGAGCCCGCGTGCGCGCGTGACCCAAGCGTCGACACTCAGGCCATGAAGACCGACCACGACATCGCCGACCTCGGGGCGTGAGTCCGGCAGGTAGTAATGCGCATCAAAGGGAAGGTCGCAGACGAAGTAGTGCCAGCGGCCATCGCCGCTTCGCTCGGCTTCGAAGCGCAGCGGCAACTCACTTGGCGCTGGAGTGGCTTCGGCCTCGGCTTGCTTGGGTAGCGGCGCGAGGCCGCCGCGCCCGCGAGCAGCGTCGAAGGCGCAGAGCGCCCTGAACAGCTCGGTGTCGTCGTGGGCGTCCTCGAAGCGCGCACGCGTCGCCTCGAGCGCTGTCCGCCGTTTCTTCGTGCGGGGGTCGAGCTCGAGCGTCCGCGCGAGCAAGGCTTCGAAGAAGGCCACGCGCGCCGCAGCGGCTGGGCTCTTCGGAGCCGCGCGATGTGAAGAACAAGCCGCAGACGAGAGTGCCAGGAAGCCGAGCAACACAGCGAGCCAGCAGGCCGCGACCCGGGTGATGCCGCGCGGGACACGAAGCCCGCCGCTGGGCGAAGGGGGTTGTCGGACGTAGCTCTCGAGCGCCATGGGTCCGCGGATGATAGGCGATGCGTGTGCCCTCGCGCGAGCCAGAGCCTTTGTTGCGTTGAGCCAGCCAGCCAGCCAACCAGCTACGGCAAGGTGTCGCGCTCGAGCTGCTCGAGGATGCGCAGGGCCTCTTCGTCACTTGCGCCACACATGTCTGGGGCCGCTGCCAGGTCGCGACAGCACTGCGGGCGCTCGGGGCGGCCAAAGAGGGCGCAGCGGCGCTCGTCCGTCAGGTGGACGCAGCGTTCGCCCGCGCGCTTGCCGAGGGGCATGCCAAAGAAGGGCGTCGCGATCGACGGCGCGATGCAGCAGGCGCCGCATCCGACGCGGCACTCGAAGGGCGTGGCTGGCTGTGGCGCACTGCTTGGTGGCGCTGCTCTTGGCGTGCGTGGCGACTCGGCGCTCATCGGCGCGACGATAGCACGTCGTTGCCGAGCTTCGGGCGACCGCGCAGCGGGGCGGCCGGCGCCTTGCGGCGGCGCCCCTCCTTCGCTACCCTCTTCGCCCCCCGCGACCGTCGGTCTCGCTGCGCGCCTTGCGCGGCCAGGCCAGCTTCCCCCAGAGTCCATGGACCTCAGCAAGCAAATCCAGAAGGCCGACGAGGCCGTGAAGCGCCGCAACTGGGCCCTCGCGATCAGCCTCTTCCAGAGCATTCTCGACCTCGACCCAAACTCGGGCGAGGCGCGGCTCGGCTTGCGCAAGGCCCTCGATGGCAAGTTCGAGGGCAAGAAGGCCAGTGGCAATGTGCTGGCCTATGTCGGGGGCTTCTTGCCTTTGCTGAGCGCTGGCGTCGCCAAGATGACCAAGGGCCACGCGGCGCGCGCTCGCAACCTCGAGCGCTTCCTCGTCCAGGCACCGCATCACGTCGGGGCCAACCTCGCCCTCGGCGACGCCCTGTGGCAAGCCGGCCACATCGCTTCAGCCTACGTCGTCTACCGCCACCTTGGTGACCGGCTGCTCCAAGAGGGCCGCCAGACCAAGAACGCCGAAGCCGGCGGCCGCGCCTTCCGCGCGGCCGGGGCGTGCGCGCACGAGCTCGGCCGCTTCGACGAAGCGGCGACGTGCTACGAGGCGGCGCTCGAGCTGAATCCGCGCGACCAAGAAGCCCAGCGAGCGCGCAAGAACCTCGCGGCCGAGGGGCAGCTCGGCAAGGGCGGCTTCGCGACCGCCAAGTCGAGCCGCGAGCTCCTGAAAGACGCCGACCAGACCAAGCGCCTCGAGGAGTCCCAGCGCAAGCAGCACCGCAGCGCCGACGAGAGCGCCGAGGCACTGAAGGCCGCGAAGAGCCGCCTGGCCCAGGATCCCGACGACGTCGAGGCGCTGCGTGAGGTCGGCGAACTCTCGGCCAAGCTCGGCAAGATCGACGACGCCCTCGACCACCTCGAGCGCGCGCTGGTCAAGAGCCCGGGCGACCTCGTCCTCGCGGGTCTCGTCGCCGACCTGCAAATCCGCGAAGCCGAAGGTGACCTCGACCGAGCCCGCAAGCTCGGTGACGAGGCCAAGATCGAGCGCCTCACCAAGAAGATCGCGACGATCCGCAAGCAGGGCCTCGAAGGCCGCGTCGCCGCCCACCCGACCGACCTCGGCCTGCGGCAGCAGTTCGGCGAAGCGCTCATGGGGGCGGGTGACGTCGACGCCGCGATCGCCGAGTTCCAGCGCTCGGTCAAGGACCCGCGCTTCGCTGTCGATGCGCGGATTTGCCTCGGCAAGGCCTTCCGGACCAAAGGGCTCGACGACCTCGCCAAGAACCAGTTCGAGGAGGCGCTCGAGTCGGCCGGACCGAAGAGCGACAAAGGCCTCGAACTGCTGTATGAACTGGGCTGCCTCGCCGAGGCTCGGCGCGATGCCGACGAGGCGCGGCGCTGCTTCGGACGCGTCCTCGAGGTCAACATCGGCTTCAAAGACGCCGCCAAGAAACTCGAAGCGCTCAAGGCCAGCTCTTGATCGACTGCAAACGGACCGACGAGCCGTCCTAGTGCGCTTCTTATCTACCTGATCACCAACAACCGTTCAGCTTCCATCAGACCCCAATGCCGAACATCAAGAGCGCGAAGAAGCGCCTCAAGCAGGACGCGGTGCGACGCGTCGAGAACAAGACCAAGAAGTCGATGATGCGCACCTGGATCCGCAAGCTCAACGAAGCGGTCCAGGCGGGCAACAAGGCCGAGGCCCAAGAGATGCTGCCGACGGTCTTCCAGAAGATCGACAAGGCCGCCAAGGCCAACTGCATCCACGCCAACACGGCCGGCCGGCGCAAGGCGCTTGCTGCGCGTCGCGTTCAGGCCATGGCCTGAGCTGCGAGACTGCTGCGAGGCTGCTGCTAGTTTGTGGGGGGGCCTGCTGCTGCGGCCCTGCTGCGAGGCGCGTGATCCGTTTCACGGGCACGGCGCCTGCTCGTGATTACCCACTATCGCGGGTCTGCCTCAGGCCTTAGACTGAGTCTTCCCCACCGTGTTCACGGTTGTCCAGACTCGGCCTGAGAACACACCATGCACTTACTCTTCCAGATGCCGCTTTCGTTAGCGGCTCTCGCCCTGGCGACTTCGCTGACTGCCCAACGCACCTGGGTCGTCGACGCCAACAACGGCCCCGGGACCGACTTCGTCGACCTCCCGCCCGCCATCGCGCAAGCCGTCGATGGGGACATCGTCACGGTGCGCAGCGGCACGTATCGTCCCTTCGTGACGTCCAAGGGGTTGAGTCTCCTGGGCGAAAGCGGTGCCACGATCGCGAGCTCGATCAGCGACTTCTGCTCCGTCAGCAACCTGGCTGCGGGCAAGCGCTTCGTGATGCGAGGCATCACCTTCACGGACGCTAGTCCGTTCTCATTGTCGTCGTACTACCTCGTCATCGATCAGTGTCGCGGGGCTGTCCACCTCGACGGGCTTGCTACGGCCGGGGTGCGGAGCGTCCTCGTACTGCTTCGCTCTTGTGGCCTCGTGACTGTCTCGCACATCACGGCGACAAGCGGCATCGAGATCGAGTCGAGTCGCGTGTCGTTGCACGACGCCTCGCTCCAGGTGGCTGGGCTCGCCGCCGCGCTCCGCCTCACGAACTCGACCGTCGAGGCGACCGAGGTCAACTTGCGCGGCTCGCCGGGCCACCCGCACATCAACCCGTATCCAGGCGTCTTGATGCTGTCGTCGACGCTCGAAGTTCGAGGCACGGTCGCCTCGCTCATCGCGGGCGGAACGGCGTCGTCCGCCCAAGCACCAGCCATTTGGTCCGATGGACCGACGCTCCGCCTCGATCCCAAGATCAGGCTCATCGGTGGAATCGAAGGCGTCACGCCGACGATCGCCGCGATGCCGGCCTTGCGGGTTGTTTCCGGTCAACTGGGCGGGACCAAGCGCTTCGACCTGAGCACGCAGCCGCAGCAACTCGCCGTCATCTTCGGGGCTCTTCCGATGAACCCCATCGACACCAACATCGGCCGCGTCTGGCTCGACCTGCCGACGCTCTTCGTCGTCGGAGCGATGGTCGTCGACGCATCCGGGACGTGGCGACTCACGACGCCGAACCCGAGCTTGCCGTCGCTGCGCGGCCTGGCCATCACCTACCAGGCGCTCGACATCGGTCCGCAGGCGACGACAGTTTCGAACGCCGCGACCCTCGTTCTTCACTGAGCGCTGCGTGCTGACCACGGAGCGCTCAGACCCGCACGCTGGTCTCAGCGCAGCGTCAGCGCAGCCGTGTTCGTGAAGACCGCGGCTCCGGTCCGGATGTCGACGACGAGCGCTTGCAGCGCGAGCGTGCCCCGCAAGTTGCTGTCGTTCGGCACGCGGAAGCTCAGGACCTGGTCGCCATCGAGGGTCGCGTGCACCATCGGCGGTAGCACGACGAGGGTCGCGAGGTCGAGGCCAAGGAGGCCCGCGAAGTCGTTGACCTTGACGCCGGCTGTCGTCGTGCCGGCCACCAGGACGACCGAAGCGAGGAGGCGGTTGGGGTTGACCGCGACGACGCGCAGGTCGGCCGTGCCGCCAAGCGGCTCGTCGTCGCCGACCATCCATGCCGACTCCGAGTGCATGACGTGGAAGCGCGGCAGGATGTCGTGACCGAAGTAGAGGTAGCCACCGGCCGGCGCGCCGCCCGGCTGCCACTCTGGGTTTTGGATCAGCACGAGGCCTGGTGTCGCTGGGTCGAGGTCGGCAGCCCAGACCGGATCGGCGTCGCCGGTGCCGGTGCCATTGTGGGGTGTTACTTCTTCGGAGAGGAAGAGCGCTTCGGCGTCGCCGTCACCGCCGAGCAGCGGCGTCGGACGCAACGGCTTGGCACCGGCTTGCACGGGCAAGGACACGACGCTCGCCTGCCCAAGCAGCTTGGGCGCGGCAATGTTGAGGTCGATCGCCTGCATGAGGATGCGGGCCTTGTCCGTGTAGAAGCACTGCATCTGCCCACCGCGCGGGGCGAGCGCCGGCATGACGTCGGTCAGCGAGCCGAAGCCCGCAACCTGGACCGGAGCGCCGAAGGGATCCCCGACCTTGGCCCGCGTCGCGACGAAAACGCCACTCGTGCGTTCGAAGATGGCCCAGAGCCCGCTCGGATCGAGCGTGAGGTTGCGTTCGTCCCCGCTCGAGTTGAGGGCCTTCGCCTCCGTGCCCGCAATGAAGTAGCTGTCCTGCGGATAGGGCGCGAAGGTCCCCATCACGACGCCCGCCGAGCGCCCGTCACCACCGAAGAAGGCGGGCAAGGCCTGGACAGTCAAGCAGGTCGTCCATTGCCCGTCGCTGTTGTTCGAGAGCTTGGCGTGGAAGATCTGCTGGATGTTGGTCCCCGGCACCGAGTTGAACGAGTTGACGAGGATCCACGACGGCTGCGGCGCCCTCGTGAAACCTGGCGTCGTACCCTGCGCGGACAGCGGAGCCGACACGCAGAAGCAGAGAGTCGCGACCGCAATCGCGACGACGCAAGAGCTAGAGCGCTTCACGGTCGGCCTCACGAACTGCCTCACTGAATCGTGTAAGCGATGACCGGGCCAGCACCGACCGCGCCGAGCGTGCCGTCGGTGGCCGTGTGCGCTGCGGCGCCGGCCGCGTAGAGACCGCGCAGGCCGAAGTTCTTGTTCGCGCCGAGGTAGGTCGGCACTTGGCTCACCATCCAATTCGTGGCGGACAGCCTGAGGCCGTGCACGTCCCAGTTGGCTTCCTGGCCATAGATCTTGATGCCCATGAGCATCGGGCTGAAGGGCACCATGAAGAGGGCCCCGCCGTGGTGTCCGGCGTGAGCGGGCCACGTGATGTTGCCCTGGTCATCCGAGGTTTCGACCGAGTAGTGAAAGGCGCGCGTCTCGTCGATCACGAAGGTGCCGCAGTCGAAGGCGAGCCCCTTGTTCGTGAGACCGGTCGACAACACGAGCAAACCGCGGCTGTGGTGCATGGCGTTCTGGCGTTCGGCCCAGAAGCGCAGCATGTCCATGTTGTTGTGCACGACGTGCTCGAGGTGCTGGGTGTAGGTGATGGCCGGCTTCCACGGGTTCATCGAGAAGCAGCGCGAGGCGTTCGCGAGGCTCGCGCTCTCCTTCGTGCTCGTGATCGCGTCGACGTGCACCGAGAAGCCATGCCCGTGCATCTGGTCGTAGAGCGTGTTCGTGAAGTGCTGCAGGTCGTAGCAAAGCGAGCCCTTGTTCGCGTCGTAGACGAAGGGCTTGTCGAGCGGCAGGACGAAGTTGAAGCTCTCGGGGAAAGTACCCGCAAAATCGCGGGTGCCGAAGATGATGCGCTTGCGCGGTAGGACTTCGATCGCGTCGTTTCCGACGGCGTCGGCGAAGCGCGTCGTCATCGCGCTACTCTTCAGCTTGGCGTGCGAGAGCGCGAGGCGCAGCTCGACCTGGAAGGCTTGGGTCCGATCGCCGGCGGCGACGACGCCGTCGCGCCGGAATGCGAGGCTCGTGATCGTGCCGCTCATCGAGGCCGGCAGGTCGCTGACGAGCACGTAGCGGAAGGCGTGGTCGGCGACGTTCGTGCTCGAGTTCGTAGCCCACGGCGCGCCGAGGGTCGCGTCACTCGCGGCCAAGCTGCCTTCGGAGGTCGCGGCCTCGGCCGGGAAGACGACCGTGCGTTGAGAAAGGGCGGGCAGGGTCAGAAAAGCGATCGCTGAGCAGGACAGCGTGAGCAGGCGCATCGACATGGAGTTCTTCGACTTCGATGGGGGGTCAGTGGGGGAAGGGAAAGTTCGGATCGAGAGTGCAAGTACGAGGAGCCCTTCCATTCTAGCCCTGGATCGAGCCGCCATCGCAAGCCGTGTTCGAAGCCGCGGCTTCACGCGCGCTTCGGAGTATGGACAAGGGCGCAATGTCGCGCGTCGGTCGAAGTTTCGGACACAGAGCCCCCGGCACGGAGTCCCGGCCGAAGCGTCGGGGTTCCATTCGCAACCCGAGCGGCGACAATGGCAGCATGTCCAGCCAGCTCGAAGCGCCAATCGGTGCACAGTCCAGCGCCGTGTCCGGGCGGCGTTACCGCTTCGTCTCGGCGACCTCGCTCTTCGATGGTCACGATGCGTCGATCAACATCTTCCGCCGCATCCTCCAGGCCTCGGGCGCCGAGGTCATCCACCTCGGCCACAACCGCTCGGCGCAGGAGGTCGTCGAGGCCGCCGTTCAGGAGGACGTGCACGGCATCGCGTTGACGTCTTACCAGGGCGGCCACAACGAGTACTTCCGCTACATCCGCGACCTGCTGGTCGAGCACGGCTGCGGACACGTGCGCATCTTCGGCGGCGGTGGCGGTGTCATCCTGCCCGAAGAGATCGAAGCCCTGATGGCCTACGGCATCACGCGCATCTACTCGCCCGACGACGGCCGCGCCATGGGCTTGCAGGGGATGATCGACGACATGATCCGCGCCTGCGACTTCGACGTCGGCAGCGTCGAGGGGCTCGAAGTGGCTGCCCTTGATTGGCGGCGGCACCGCGAGGTTGCGCGTTGGATCTCGGCGGCCGAGAACGCGCCGCAAGCCTTCGCGTCGCGCATGGCGGACCTGCGCGCGCGCGCCGACGCCGCGAAGACGCCGGTGCTCGGCATCACCGGCACGGGCGGCAGCGGCAAGTCGAGCTTCGTCGATGAGATCGTGCGTCGCTACCTCGCCGACTTCGAAGGGCGTTCGGTCGCCGTGATTTCGGTCGACCCCTCGAAGCGCAAGACAGGCGGCGCCCTGCTCGGTGACCGCATCCGCATGAACTCGATCGTCGCGCCGCGTGTCTTCATGCGCAGCCTCGCGACGCGCCAGGCCAACCTCGCGCTCTCGCCGCACGTCGACGACGCCGTCGCGGTCTGCAAGGCGGCGGGCTTCGACCTCGTCATTCTGGAGACCTCGGGCATCGGCCAGTCCGATACCGAGATCACCGAGCACGCCGACGTCTCGCTCTACGTCATGACCGCCGAGTATGGCGCCGCGACCCAGCTCGAGAAGATCGACATGCTCGACTTCGCGGACATGGTCGTGCTCAACAAGTTCGACAAGCGCGGCGCGCAGGACGCGCTGCGCGACGTGCGCAAGCAGTACCAGCGCAACCACGGCCGCTTCGACGACGACGTCGAGTCCATGCCGGTGCATGCGACGATCGCGAGTCAGTTCAACGACCCGGGAACGAACCGCGCCTACAAGGCGCTGATGGAGCTCCTCGTCGCGAAGGGTTCGACGCAGTTCGAATCGAAGCTGCAGCTTGCGATCGCCGACAGCGACAAGGTCTTTGTCGTGCCACCGCAGCGTTCGCGCTACCTGGCCGAGATCGCCGAGGACAATCGCCGGCACCGGGCGTGGACCGAGGAGCAGGCCCAGGTCGCTGGTGATATCCAAAAGCTCGATGCGGCGATCGCGGCCCTCGAGGCGCGTGGCAAGACGAGCGCGGACCTCGTCGAGCTCCGCGACGAGGCCGCGCGCAAGCTCGACGGCCAGAACGCCAAGCTGCTCGCGGACTGGGACGAAGTCATGGCCCGCTACCGCGCGCCCGAGGCTCGGTACGAAGTGCGCGGCCGCGAGATCCGCGTGCCGAACTACGTCGAGTCCCTCTCCAAGCTCGGCATCCCCAAGGTCGCGATGCCGCGCTACGAGAGCCACGCGGATCGCTTGCGCTGGCTCCTCCAAGAGAATGTGCCCGGCGACTTCCCTTACACGGCCGGGGTCTTTCCGTTCAAACGGACCAACGAAGACCCGACACGCATGTTCGCGGGCGAAGGCGGGCCCGAGCGCACGAATCGGCGCTTCCACTACGTGTCGCTCGGCATGCCGGCCAAGCGTCTGTCGACGGCCTTCGACTCGGTGACGCTCTACGGCGAGGATCCGGCCGAGCGTCCCGACGTCTACGGCAAGATCGGCAATGCCGGGGTTTCGATCGCGACGCTCGATGACGCCAAGAAGCTCTATTCGGGCTTCGACCTCGCCGACCCGATGACTTCGGTGTCGATGACCATCAACGGTCCGGCGCCGATGCTGCTCGGCTTCTTCCTCAATGCGGCGGTCGACCAGCAGTGCGAGCGCTACTTGCGCGAGAACGGCACGCTCGCCGAGGTGGACGCCAAGATCGACACGATGTACCGCGACAAGGGCCTCCCGCGACCGCGCTACCAGGGCGAGGTGCCAGAAGGCAACGACGGCCTCGGTCTCGCGCTGCTCGGTGTCACGGGGGACGAGGTCCTGCCCGCCGACCGCTATGCCGAGATCCGTGACGCGACCTTGCGTCAGGTGCGGGGCACCGTGCAAGCCGACATCCTCAAGGAGGATCAGGCGCAGAACACCTGCATCTTCTCGACCGAGTTTGCGCTCCGCCTCATGGGTGACGTGCAGGAGTGGTTCATCCAAAAGGACGTGCGCAACTTCTACTCGGTGTCGATCTCGGGTTATCACATCGCCGAGGCCGGCGCCAACCCGATCACGCAGCTGGCCTTTACGCTCGCCAATGGTTTCACCTATGTCGAGTACTACCTCGCGCGTGGGATGGATGTCGACGAGTTCGGGCCCAACCTGAGCTTCTTCTTCTCGAACGGTCTCGACCCTGAGTACGCGGTCATCGGCCGGGTCGCGCGCCGTATTTGGGCCAAGGCCATGCGCTCCAAGTACGGTGCCTCCGAGCGCGCGCAGAAGCTCAAGTACCACATCCAAACGAGTGGCCGTTCGCTGCACAGCCAAGAGATCCAGTTCAACGACATCCGCACGACCTTGCAGGCGCTCTACGCGATCTACGACAACTGCCAGTCGCTGCACACCAACGCCTACGACGAAGCGATCACGACGCCGACCGAGGAGTCCGTGCGGCGCGCGATGGCCATCCAGCTCATCATCAATCGCGAACTCGGCCTCGCGAAGAACGAGAACCCACTCCAGGGTGCCTTCATCATCGACGAGCTGACCGACCTCGTCGAAGAGGCCGTGCTCAGCGAGTTCGAGCGCATCAGCGAGCGCGGCGGTGTCCTCGGCGCGATGGAGACGATGTACCAGCGCGGCAAGATCCAGGAGGAGTCGCTCTACTACGAGACCTTGAAGGCCAGCGGTGCCCTGCCGATCATTGGCGTCAATACCTTCCTCTCGAGTTCAGGCTCGCCCTTCGAGCGCCCCGACGAGGTGCGGCGCAGCAGCGAAGAGGAGAAGCGCTACCAGATCGAGGCCTGCCGCGCGGTACAGAAGCGCGATGAGGCGCGCATCGCAGCGGCCCTCGCCGCGCTCGAGCGCAGCGCGACGACACGGAGCAATCTCTTCGCCGAGCTCATGGAAGCCTGCAAGGTCTGCACGCTCGGCCAGATCTCGGGAGCGCTCTACCGCGTAGGCGGCCAGTACCGCCGCAACATGTGACAGCGGGGCCTAGCCCGAACGCTGCGTGAACACCTACTACGGCGCCACCAATGCCAGCATCTTCGCGACATGCGGGCCGACGGCCTCCTCGTCGTACTGCAGAGTACGCCTTCGTCGCCCTTCGACCCGCGAGCCGCAAATCTGCTGGCCTTGGCGGCTCCTCGCAACGGTGTTCATGCAGAGTCCGGGCTAGCGCCTGACGCGCCGTGCCCCGCTGCGGTGAGCATCCATTTGTTTTTGTGCTGCTCCGCTACTTCGGCTCGCGCCGAAGGCGCTCACTGGAAGCGCGTGACGATGCCGCCGTACCAGGGACCACTCGTGATGGTCGAACCGGTGGCGGAGTTCTTGTAGTGATAGAAGCGCGTCACCGCGGTCGGGATCGGGTCGACAGGGACCGTGATCTTGCGACCGGCCGACAGCGAGAAGGGCAGGCCCGCTTGGCCGACGTCGACGCCGACGTACTGGAAGTAGAGGTCACCACCAACGACCGAGGCGCTGTACGGAATGTTGTCGATGATCGCGCTCGTGATGGAGCCCGTCGCGCTCGCCGCGCCGAGATAGATGTTGATGAGCGGGGTCGCGTGCAGCGTCGTGCAGAGACCGGGCACGGGCAGGTTCTGGTTGACCGCGTCGATCCAGAGGAAGACCGGCGCGTTGTCCGGCATGTTCGTCACGGAGCGGCTGATGCGGAACTTCGTGCCGTGGTTGTAGAACGTTGTCGAGTTCGAGACCGCGCTCGTCTTACCGGTCGAGGTGCAGGCCGTGCCGATGATCGTGCCGCTCGTCGAGTTGTAGCCGGTCGATGAGCCGCCAGACTGGAAGTCGAAGGAGTAGTCGGCCAGGACCGTGTTGTTGTCGTAGATGACTTCCCAGATGAAGGCGTCCTTTCCGGTGTAGATGAAGGGCGCGTCGAACTTGACGACGGTCGTCCAGGGCGCCGGCGACGTCGTCTGCGTGTTGATGTCGACGACGCTGAGGCTGACCGGCTTGATGACCTGGACCTTGCTGCCGGTCAGGTAGTTCTTCTCGAGGTCAGCGACCTGCACGTTGGCGTAGTCGGCGAGACCCATGTTCATCTGCCAGTTGGACATTGTGCGGGCGGTCCAGATCGTCGACGTCGCTGCCGTGCCGTCACGACGCCACGCGACTTCGTTCATGACCTTGGGGCCGTCGCCGACGTGGCTCTGGTCGATGCCCTGCCAACGCATTTCGTACTTCGCGAAAAGGATGTAGTTGTGGTTGGAGGCGCCTTCGGTCGTGAGATAACCCTTCGGCGAGGTGAAGCCCTGGGCCATGGCGGCCGAGGCGAGGATGGTGGTGGCGAGGCAGATGCGAGTCAGCATGCGTTCTCTCTGTTGGATTCAGGCGGGGGCAGGGAGCTGGCACCAGAGCCAGGCTCCGCAGTGCGGCGCGCCCTCGGGCAAGCCGCTCTGAGTAAGATAAAGCATTGCTTCATACTTTGGCCATGCACGCCGGAGTGGCCGCGACGCATGGCCGCGGAACGGGCTGCGACAGATCAGCGCTACTTCACGAAGCGAAGCTCGACGAAGTCCTCGACGGGCTGGATGTTGGCCTGCTGGCTCGTGGCGCCGGAGTCATTCGTGAGGCAGGCGAAGAAGCGCAAGTTCAGGCTCGGCTCTGGCAATGCGACCTGGAACTTGCCGTCGCCGTCGATCTCGAGCTTCGGGATCGGCATGCCGAAGTAGCGCCACGTGCGCACGCGGATCTGCGTTCCGGCATCTTTGATGCGCCGCAAGTCGACGAACTCAGGGCTCGACGAACCCGAGAGCATCATGTTGGTCGACCAGCGGTCGAAGGGGGCGGCATGTGCGCTGCCGTGGAAACTCTGAACGTTGAGCCAGGCTCGATTGCCTTCCGACGCCGCACCGTCGATGCGGCCGCGAAAGAGCCGCGTGCCGTCGAGCCGCAGGTCGACCGCGAGGTCTTTCTGTGCTGTGCCGACCGTGCTCGCGAAGCCGCGCGGGCTCGAGAGCAAGATGCCGAAGGGATAGTCCTTGGGGGCCAGGAAGCAGACCTGACCTCGTCGATCGAGGCGGGACCGAAACGGCCCGTTGGGGCCCTCTTGCTTGCGCTCTCCGATCTCGACGATGCCGTCGACGAGCGGGCGACCATCGATGCCCGTGCACGCAACTCTCAGGCGCACGAGCTTCGTCGCATCGATGATGCCGAAGTCGATGTCACCCTTTTCGTTCCAACGGCCTTCGGCGACGATGACCTCGGAGGCGACCGGAAACTCGTCGCGCGCCAAGAGTCGACGCTGCGCTTCGCTCGGCAGCCAGGTCACGCGAAAGGGGTCCTTGGTGCCGCGGCCCGGAATCTCGAAGCGGCCGTCGGCATCGCAGAAGAAGAGGCGCGGTGCGCACGCGCATTGACCGCCCGAGCCCGTCTTGCCGACGAGCGAGTTGTAGACGAGGAGGCGCGCGTGGGCTGCTGGCTGTCCTTCACCGATCATGACTTGGCCGAGCGCGCGAGCAGCCAGCTGCAACTCGAAGCGAACTTGGTTGGTGCCATCGGCGTCGGGCGCGCCACCGACATCGCTGAGGCTCGCGAAAGCATCGGCAGTCTCAGCGCCGCCGACGACGAGGACACAGTCTTCGAGGGTGTTCGCGCGGCTGACGCCGGCCTCGTCGAGTTGCAGCCGAGCTTGGTGATCCGCGAAGGCGAGCTCGAAGTCGAGGACGCCATCCTCATTGGTCTTTCCGACCTCGATCAGCGGCAAGCGCGACGCGTTGCGCCCAAACCACACTCGGACATCGCGGCAAGCCGCTTGGCTGGGCTTGCCCTGGACGACTGCGAAGCGCGTCTGCACCCGTAGCTTGCGTGGGGCGGCAATGCGCAAGACCTTCGCGCTCGTCGCTTCCCTCGGCGTTTCGCTTGTCGGCGCCGCAACGTGGGCTTGGAAGATCGGCTTGCCGTCCTTGTCATCGACCTCGACCCAGGCACCCGTGCCGGCGAGCAATGGCAGCGTGGCTCGGCCTTGATCGTCGAATTCGAGCGGCACGCGATACATCGTCTCCGGCAGCGGGTCGAGGACGTAGATGCGCAGCGGTCCACGCGCCTTCCACGCATCGAGGCCTTCGAAGCGGACACTCGTCGGCCAGCGTTCCTCGTCGTCGAGTACGAGGCGCAAAGTCCGTGGGGCGCGCACGCCGTCGATGATCTCGCTCGCGCGGTAGCTCTTGCCCGCATTCTTCGTTGCCCAAACTGAGTAGTCGCGGTGCACGAGCAAGGCGGCGCGAAAACGACCTTGCTCGTCCGACCGAACTTCGACGATGTCGAGAGGTCCGCTGTCGAGGACTGCCGACAGTGGGCGTGAACAGAGGACGACGTTCGCGTTGGCGACCACCTCGCCTCGAGCATCGCTGACGCGACCGACGAGTGAGCTGCGTTCTTCGTCGCGAGGACCGGAGCGGTCCTGCGTGACCAAGCTGCCGCAAGTGCCCACGACCAGGATCGCCGCGAGCCGTGCATTCCTCCAAGTCGCGGACTTCACATGCATGTTCTTGCCTCTGCTGTGCATCATAGCCGCGAGGTTCTCGCGCCTGTCGCGCGCCGCTCAGGAGCGTCGCCTCGTGCTCTGCCAAATGGACCAGAGCAGTCCGAGGCCGAGCACGATCGAGAAGACGAAGCCGACGAGGCCCAAGGCCGGAATGCCGAAGATGCGCGGTCCGGCGTCGATCGTCATCGCGATCGCGGTGCCGATGATGAGAGCAGCCGTGATCATGCCGATCGTCAGACGATTCGCGCTGCTCGAGATGCGCTCGCCGAAGTGCTCGAGCCGCTCGAGGTCGAGCTCGAGGCGCAGCTTGCCGCGTCGTAGCCGCTTCAAGACCCGGTCGACGTCGCGCGGCAAATCCATGAGAAGCGAACGCAGCTCGTTCGCACCTCTGCGCATGAGGCTGCGCTTGGACAACAAGCGTCGCTCGAGTCCGCGCGCCAGCGGCTCGATGTGCGAGCTCAAGCGAAAACCCGGATCGAGCGCGCGTCCCAGGCCCTCGAGCAGGAGGAAGACCTTGACGAGGATGGCGACGTCGGCCGGCAAGTAGAGGTCGTTCTCGCGCACCATCTCGCTCAGGTCGAGCAAGAGCCGCTCGACATCGAGGTCTTGCAACTCGGCGCCGTAGTAGCGATCGATGAAGGCGCGGACGTCACCAGCGAGCACATCGACTTCGCAATCGTTGCCTGGTGACCACTCGAGCAGCACGTCGATGATCGTGTCTTCGTCGCGCGACGCCACTCCGAGGAGGATGCGCAGCAGGTCGCGACGTCGCGCCTCCGAGAGGTGGGCGACCTGGCCGAAGTCGAGCAGGCCCAGGCGTCCAGCATCCAGGAAGAGCAAGTTGCCCGGATGCGGATCGGCATGAAAGACGCCGTCTTCGAAGACCATGCGCAGGACGACGTCCGTGCCGAGGCTCGCCATCGCTCGCGCATCGAAGGCCACGTCGCGCAGTCCACTGAGCCAATCGGCGGCGGACGTGCCACGCAGGCGGGTCATGACGAGCAGGCGTTCACGCGTGAAGGCGCTGATCACGCGCGGCAGGACGACCGCGTCGACGGCTTCGAGGTTGCGGGCGATGAGGGCGAGGTTGCGAGCTTCGCTGCGGAAGTCGAGTTCGGCCCGCATCGTGCGCGCAAAGTCCCGCACGATGCGGGTCGGGCGCAGGCGTCGCAGCTCGCCGCCTTCGTCCTCGAGGAAGCGCGCGAGCCGCGCGAGCAGGCGCAAGTCGGCGTGGACGGTCTTGTCGATCCCAGGGCGCCGCAGCTTTACGACGACATCGGTGCCGTCGTGCATCGTCGCTGCATGGACTTGCGCTATGGAGCCGGCTGCTAGCGCCTCCTCGTCGAAGCTCGCGAAGGCGGCTTCGATGTCCGTGCCGAGGTCTTCTTGCACTTGCGCTCGCAGGGCATCGAAGGGCAGCGCGGTCACATGGGCATGCAAGCGGCTGAGTTCGGCGGTCCACTCTGGGGGCAAGAGGTCCGAACGACTTGCCAAGGCTTGACCGAGCTTGACGAAGGTCGGTCCGAGTTCCTCGAGTGCGGCGCGCACGCGTGCCGGCGTCGACTCCAGGGTGGATGACTCTGACTTCGCAATGTCAGGCCGGACACCGGCCTTCTCGAGGGCGCGTCTCAATCCCGAGCGCTCGAAGAGATCACGAAACCCGAAGCGCAGCAGAACGCCGGCGATCGAAGAGAGGCGCTTGAGGTCGCCGACGGCGCCGATCGTCTCGAAGATCATCTCACGGAGCTCGGTCGGGTCGGGACGGGTTGGGGGAGGGGTCGGGGGAGGGCGAGGCTCTTGTGAATTTGCGAAGAATCACGCTCGGAGACCGCCTTGCCTCGCGGTCACCACACTCTTAAACTAGCGCCGGTTCTGCGTCGTTCCAGACATCGAGGTGGTGCTCGAGACGGCGCAGCTGGTCTGAAAGAATTCGCGTGCGTACGCGGCGGCGTTCGATTCCTCAGTGAAGAAGGCGCACTCGCTCCATACCCGGGTCACTTGTCCTTGGGTGTCGGGCGAGGAGTCGGGGGGGACCCGGCCACCCTGTGCGGAGATTCCCACGGCGCTCGTGGCCGTGGCACCGATCTCGAAGTCCGCTGCCGGCAGGAGATCCGGCAACCGACACGGGTAGCAGAGAACCCCGTGCGGCTTTGATTCGACGAGGATAGAAACGTTGACGACTCGACTCTTTGTAGGAAACCTCTCGTTCCAGACGACGGAAGACTCGCTACTGCACGCTTTCAGCCAGGACGATCGCCAAGTGCAGTCGGTCGCGATCATGACCGACCGCGAAACCGGCCGCCCGCGCGGCTTCGCCTTCGTCGAGATGGCGAATGAAGAGGACGCCCGTTCCGCCATCGAAGCCCTGGACGGCACCGAACTCGATGGCCGTGTCCTGCGCGTGAACGAAGCGCAGGAGCGCAAGCCCCGCAGTGGTGGTGGCGGCGGTGGTTACGGCGGCGGCGGCGGTGGTGGTGGCCGCGGCGGCTATGGCGGC
>CALLZN010000016.1 GCA_937858895.1 uncultured bacterium
CGGAGACGCGCGGGGTCGAAGCAAAGAGGCTCGCGACACAAGGAGGAGCGACCCCAGCCGTGGCTCTGTTCGTGGCGCACCGTTTTTCTTTGTGAAGGGGCCAGCGACTTGCCGACGGAATGGACATGACGCACCCCCTGCGAATCGCGCTTCTGACCACCCTTGCCCTAAGTTTGACGTCCTGCGGGGACGCCCCGCCCGAGCCCTCGCCATCGCCGAGCCAGCAATCGCCGAGCCCGCAAGCGAAGAGCCCCGACCAGGCCCCGCAGAAGGCCGCCGACAAGAAGGAGCCAGCGAGCCTCGAGGCCGATGCCCGCGCCCTACTCGATGGCTTCTTGGCAGCGGGCGCCGACCACGCTGCCCTCACCGCCAAGCTGAAGCCGACCGCCGATGACATCCGAGCGGTCTACGACGAGCCGCTCGCCGCCAAGCTCATCACCATGTACGAAGAAGCCTGGAAGGGCGCCCTCGTCGTCGCGCCCAAGCCCGACCAAGACGAAGTCTTGTTGACGCTCAGCAACAGCAGCGAGCTCATGGGCGGCGGCGCGGCGCTCAGCGACTTCCCCGGTGGCTACAAGGACGTCGTGTCTTCGATGAAGGCCGAAGTCCCGTTGGCCCGCTTCAAGTTCGTCAAGAAGGGCGAGACGCTCGGCATGGCCTTCGACGGCCTCGTCTACGTCAACGGTCATTGGGTCCTCATGCCCAAGCCCTGGCGCGCGCTCTGATCGTCTCGGCCCAATCGGTGTAGAGCGAGCGGGACGCGGCATTGCCCTCGAGCGCGGACGGGGCAACATGGGCTTCATGTCCATGTCTTTCAGCTCGCGCACAGTCACGAGCCTCGCTCTTGCGCTCCTCGCTCTGCCGGCCTGCCAGCACGCAAAGCGGTCGACGACCGATCGCGACGCGAGCGGCGGCCTGACCTTCGCGCTCGCGATCCACGGCGGCGCGGGGACCATCGACCCTTCGACGCCCGACCAGGTCTTCGACCGCTACCGCGCGGCCTTGAAGGCGGCGCTGACCCATGGCCACGACATGCTGGCTGGCGGCGCTTCGGCCCTCGACACCTGCGAAGCCGTCGTGCGCCTGCTCGAGGACGAAGAGCTCTTCAACGCCGGCAAGGGTGCGGTCTTCAACGCCGCCTCCGAGCACGAGCTCGACGCGTCGATCATGGACGGCGCCACGCTGCGCTGCGGCGCGGTCGCCGGCGTGCGCACCGTGCGGCACCCGATCAGCCTCGCGCGCAAGGTCATGTCCGAGACGCGGCACGTCTTGTTGGCCGGTGACGGTGCCGAGGTCTTCGCCGACCAGGCTGGCGTCGAGCGCGTCGACAATGCTTGGTTCGACACGCCGGCGCGGAAGCAGGCGCTCGAGCGGCTTCAACAGCGTGAACAGCGTGACAAGCGCGGCGCGCAAGCTGTGCCAACGGACCGGCGCTTGGACTACGGCACCGTTGGCTGCGTCGCCCTCGACCAAGCTGGCCACCTTGCGGCCGCCACGAGCACGGGCGGCATGACCGGCAAGCGCTGGGGTCGCATCGGCGACTCGCCGCTCCTTGGCGCTGGCAACTACGCCGACGGCTTCGCGGCCATCAGTTGCACGGGCACCGGTGAAGAGTTCATCCGCCACGCGATCGCGCGTTCGGTGACCGCGCGCATGCAGTTCGGTGGTCAGACCCTCGAGGCGGCCGCGCACGCCGAGGTCTTCGACGTCTTGAAGAAGGGCGATGGTGGCCTCATCGCCGTCGATCGAAGCGGCAAGATCGCGATGCCCTTCAACAGCACCGGCATGTATCGCGCGGCGGCGGATTCGAGCGGGCGCTTCTCGGTTGCGATCTTCGGCGGCGAAGACGAAGTCGGCGACGGCGTCCAGCGCTGACGCGCGAGCCGCGCGATCAACGGAAGTAGTCGACGCGCTCGAGCTTGGTCCAGTCGCGGTGTTCGAGCGCGCCGTCCGTGTTGGGATCGTAGACCGGGTCATTGGTCGCGATCACGCTGCCGTCTCCGCTGCGGAAGACGTGTGCGTAGTGGCTCTCGACCGCGATCGTGTCGCCGTCCTGGGTTCGGTAGTCGTCGACACCGCGCACGCTGTTGTTCATTGCCGTGAAGACCCGGTCGCGCGCTGCTTGGTCTTGGCGCCAGCTGTCGAGCTGGCTGCGGCTGATCTCTTCGTTCGCGCGCCGCATGTCTTCTCGTGCCTTGCGCATTGTGTCCAGGATCGCAAGTTGGCCGCGGCGGCGGATCTCGGCGATGCGCTTTTGAATGCCTTGTATGGCGGTCGTCCACTGTGGCGTCGGGCGCAAGGAGCGTGCGACGCAGGAGAGCGCTGCGAGCTGCTCCTCGAGTTCGCCTCGTGGTGCGCGCATCGTGCGCAGGTCGCTGAGCCACCACGAGCCCATGGTTCTTTGCATGGTTGGCAGTTTCATCGTGGTGTCGAAGCCTGCGATCGTGCAGTGCAGCTCTTCTTCCCAAGCTTTGCCGTCTTCTACATAGCGCACGCGCACGCGCTCGCAGTGGTACCAGACATCGGTCCGCATGCCCGTCGCTCGCATCGAGGCGTTCATCGTCTCTTGCTGGGCCAAGAGCGGGCGAATAGTCTTGGCGAAGGCTTCTTCGGCAGCACGGTGGTAGTCGGCGCTCAGGACGACGAGCTTGGTCGCGCTTTGACGCAGGCGCGGGAGCACGACCTCGAGCACGGCCTCGCCCGCGCGCCTCGGCGCAGCGCGGATCAAGAGTCCATCGTGGCCGATGCCGCCGAGCCGTTCGCCGGCGAAGCGCAGGGTCTCGTCGTCCGCATAGCGACAAACGAGGTTTGGACCGAAGTCGACGCTCGCGGTATTCGGCGCCGTGACGCGGCCGGAGAAGGTCACGAAGTTGTCGATGCACGACGGGTTCCAACGGACACCGCCCTCGAAGCGCCAACCTGCGGGGACGAGGATGCTGTGCGAGTGCATGCCCTTCATCTCGGCGTCGTGGACCTTGACGGGTCGCATCACGAGCTGCTGGGCGGCCAAGCCGCGGATGTCGATGCGGGCGTCGATGGCATGGGCGCTTTGCGCGCCGGCGCAGGAGGTGAGGGCGGTGGCGAGCGCCGTGAAGATGAGCCCGACGCGAACGAGCCCCGCCTGTGGTCTTCTGGTCGATTTCATGCTGGGTCGTGCGCGCTTCGCGCGGCTACGGGGCCAACAAGTCTGATCAAATCTTCTAGTGTTCCCGAAAGGCCCGTGACGCCGGAGGCGCCTTCGGTCCTCTAAGCTAGACTCGCGCTTTGTCGCCCACCGTGCTTCATCCGTCCATCGGAGAGACCCAAATGTTCGATGCCAAGAAGGCTCGGTGTTCCGAGCGTGCCCCGAGCTCTCGCGCGCTCGCGTTGACGATGACTTGCGTCTGCGTGGGCGCTTCTCTTGCCGCTTCTCTGACTGCGCAGCAGCGCATCGTCGTCGATGCCAACAATGGCGTCGGGACCAATTTCACCACCTTGCCGCCGGCCATCGCGGCGGCGAAGGACGGCGACTGGGTCCTTGTCCGGCCCGGCCGCTACCAGCCGTTCGTCACTTCGAAGCCCCTCAACGTCGTGGCCGAGGTCGGTGCCGTCATCGATTCGAGCCCGGCCAACGGCAGGGTCGAGATCAAGGACCTCAAAGTTGGGCAGCGCTTCTTGCTCGCGGGCTTCATCTTCGACAACACGAATGTCATGGTTCAGCGCTGCCAGGGCCTCGTCAACCTGAGCGGCCTCGCGACCAACAAGATCGTGTCCTCGGGCAATGCCCTCAACGTCGACGAGAGCGACGACGTTGTCGTCCACGGCTGCGCGCTCAAGTACGCGATCCTGCGCCACAGCAATGTCCAGGTGAGTGACTGCATCTTCGCAACGAGCGGCATTCCCGATGTCCTCGGGACGCCCGGCATCCGCCTCGTCGGCGCGAAGCTCTCGCTGACGGCCTGCACGGTCGTTGGCGGTAGCGCTGGCGCGCGCGGGGCCGCTGCAGCGGGCATCCAAGTCGACGTCGACAGCGGCACCGGCGCGCGTGTGAGCTCGCTGCGCATCTTTGGCGATGCCTCGACCGCCATCGCTGGTGGGGTGCTCGCAAGCTCGACGCAGCTACCTGCGCTGCAAGATCGCAGCCAGATGGCGAGTCTCGAACTCGACCCGCGCGTGGCCCTCCAAGGTGGCGCCGACGGCTTCGCGACGACGACGATGCTTCGTGGCTTCTCTTTGTCCTGCGGCTACTCCTTCATCGGTCACAGCGCCACGCTGCGGCTCGTGCGCAAGGCCGAGCAGGTCGCGGCGATCTTCTTGTCGAAGCAGAGCAACAAGGTCTCGCTGCCTGGTCTCGGGGCTTGGTACCTCGATCTGAGTTTGCAATTTGTTGTTGCAGCGACGGGCTTCCCCAACGGCGACAGCTTCGTCGGGATCGTCACTCTCCCCGCCCTGCCGGCGTTGCAGGGGCTCGAGATCGGCTACCAGGCGGTCGGCGTGGACCAAGGCGCTGCGACGATCTCGAATCCGGTCCTGCAAGTGCTGCGCTGAGCGCGCCGAGACAGGCTAGGTCGACTCGAGCACAGCATCCATCTGTCCGAGCGCGGACTTCATGCCTTCGAGCATGCCCATGTTCAGCATCTCCTCCATCGCTTCGAGGCTCGCGTAGTGAGTGATGCCGGTGAAGCGCGAGCCAGACGGCGTGGGATTGAAGTTGAAGGTCATGCGCATCGGCGAGCTCGCCGGATCGGGCGAATAGTCGTCGAGCGCGAAGCCATTGATGACTTCGATGACGCTCGGCTCGTCGATCTTCAGGAATTCCCAGTAAGCATTGGGGGTCCGTTCACCTTGCGGCCCGGTCATGAAGTAGTGTGAGCGGCCGCCGACCGACATGTCGTGACGCGTGAAGGTCGCAGGCCACGTCTCCGGTCCCCAGAACTTCTCGAGTTGGCGCGGATCGCTCCACGCTTGATAGAGGCGTTCGACGCTGACGTCGTAATCCGCAATCACGGTGAGCGTCAGGGCTGTGGTGTCTTTGGATATCGAGGTGATCGGCATGTTTCTGAGACTCCTTGATCAGTGGTTTCGCGCAGTAGGTGTTCATGAACGGTCCGGGCTCCTGCCTTGTGCGCTCATGTCGAAACTGCTCGAGGACTTCCTCGCTCTTTGAGCGCTCGGACTACGACAAGGAAGAAGGACACGGCCAGCGGACCACCGATGACGCCCATGGGGCCCATCAGCGCGAGGCCGCCGAGCATGGCAAAAAATAGCACGGCGTTGGGCAGGCGTAAGCGGCCTTGCGCGAGCATCGGCTTCAGGAAGTTGTCGCTGAGGGCGACGGGAAGGAAGCCCCAAGCGATGAGGGCGATGCCCCAGGCCATGCTCCCGCTTGCGATGGTCATGGCGCCGATAATGATGACGACGGAGGCCGCGCCAACCGCAGGAATGAAGGCGGCGACCAGAGTCAGCAGCGTGACCATCAACAGCATCGGTGTCCCCGCAACGACGTAGCCGAGAACCGCGATCGCCGTTTGAATGAACGCGGTCAGGATGGTGGATGTGAAGACCGCGACGGTCACGTCCTTCAACTCGGAGACGAAGTCGCTGGTCTGTTTGTTTGGGAGCGGCGAAGCCTCGACGATCCATGAAACAAGGTCTTTTCCTTGAACGAGCATGAAGAAGAGGGCGACAACGAGCACGCCGAGGTCGATTGCCAGTGAGAACAGCCAGGCTCCGACGTCCTTGGTGATCTTTGCTGTCGTGCCGATGACGGCGGCAAAGTCGACTTCGTTCGCTGCAGATTCTTGCTGCAGGGTCTCTCCTTCGGTCGCGCCGCCGCTCGCCTCTTGTTTCTGCTCTCGGTTCGTCGCGCGCGCCGCATCGGTGAGCTCTTCGCTCGAGTCTGTCCGCTTCGCGCTTGCGACCATGGGTAGTGCCTGGCTGAGGCGTCGCGCCAGTGCCTGCATGCCTTCGGGCAAGTCCGCGATGAGTCCATCGATGCCATCGGTTTTCACTCTCTCGACAGCCGTACCGACTACCGACACGACCTGTTGACTGCCCACATAACAGACATAGGCAAGGGGCACGAAGGCCACGAGCGTGAGTGCGAGCACCACAGCTGCGGCGGCGACGCGGGGGCGATTACCAAGCGCTGCGCTCGTTCGCTTTGCAGCCGGTACCAGCACCGTCGCAAAGACGGCAGCCGCAAACAGCGCGCCCACGAATGGCTTGATCACGAGCGCGACGAGGAGTGTCGACGCAAAGAGCAGCACGAGGAGGAAGCGTCGACCAGCCTTGGCGCTTCGATTGCTGTCCGAGTTGGATGTCACGCTGGTCAATGGCTTCCTTCGCTTCCTCTCGCTCAGGCGGCCGGTATCAGCGTGGAGATCTTCGTGGCATTGCAGTGTTCGAAGATGGTCTCAACACGGTCGAGCACGACGCCGTCTCCACTCTCGACGCCGACGAGAACCGATCCGCGTTTGAGCGCATCCTCGTAGGCCTTCAACTCGTGCTCCGGGATCCTGAGGCCGACCAGCGCGCCGAAACTAGCGCCTACAGCCACGCCCATGCTGCCGCCGGCTAGCGCAGCGACGATCGGGCCGGCAACGAGCAGGCCTGCGCCGCCCGTGGAGATCGTTCCCGCAGCCGTGAGGCCGGCGATGAGTGCGCCGATTGCACCTCCGGCGATCGCGCCGGTCGTTGCGGCCTCGGGCACCGTTGGATGAGCCTCCATCGTGAATGCATCGCTGTCGATTTCGTCGGATGCGATGATGCTGATGTCGACGTGGGGCACTCCCGACGCCTCGAGTGTTCGAATGGCAGTAGATGCTTGTCCCGGCGTCGCGAACAGGCCTGTGCAGATCTTGGTCATTGTCTTGGCTATGGGTCGTGGGTCGTCGAGGGGTGGCTCGCACCGTGAAGACGTGTCAGGAATGACAGAAGGCCCACCACTGGCGAATCGTGTGCCGCTGCGTCAGGGGCTCGAAACTTCCACGCACGAGCTAGCTCCGAGAGCAAAGAGGCTGGCGGCGCCGGGGCTGCAGGGCTCGCTCGCGAGCTACACCAGTGTCATAGAGAGAAGACTTGGCGCGGTAGTTTCTGCAAATCTCGCGGCACAGCCCTCATCCATGCGGAATCCAAGGTGGAAAGGTCATACTATGGTGCGAATCAGCAATCGAGTGAGATTCACACCATGCGGAGCTCGCTCTCCTCGACAATCGCATGAGGAGCGTTATGGGACTATTTTCCCGTCTCTTTGGCGGGCGGGCCGGCAAGTCCACGGACGGTAGCAGCGGTGCCTTCGGCCCGAGCTTCGAGGCCAGGGCAGCGGCGCTCGACAAGCGCGTTGCGAGTCTTTGCGCCATGCAGGACGCCAATGCCTTGGCGGCTGTCTGTGCCTCGGAGACCGAAATCTGTGCGGCACTGCTCGGGCTCTCTCGGTTGCTCGCCGTGTCTTCGAGTGAAGCTGACGCTGCGGCGCTCGCTGTGCGCTGGGATGAGCTCGCTGCCGCGAACGCTCCGGTCTTCGCGAATCGGGATGTGCGCTTCGACCCAGAGATGTACTTCGCCGCGCGTGCGAAGCTCTCTGAGGACGTGCTGTTTATGGCTGTGAAGAGGTTGCGGCATCCTCACTTGACCGACTTTGCGGTCTGCACGAGCAGTATCTGTCATCTGCTGATCGACGACTTCCTCGAGACGCGTAACGACGCATATCTTCTTCTGCAAAAGCTCTTCTCGCGCGCGCAAAGTCCTTCGCCGCCGGTGACAGCTTGGGACTTACGTGAGCTCATGGCGAGGCTCGTCAGTGAACGGTGCATCTCGGCGAGCCTCGTGCAGTATGCGCGTATCATGGGTGACATGGACGAGTTCGAAGCCAATCGCTTCGTCGTCAAACTCACTGAGCCCAATCGAGCTCGCAGCACCGCGTCGTGGCTCTCTCAAGCGACGACGCGTCAACTTTGGGGCACGCTGGTTCGCCAGTCGGCGCGCGTCGATACTGTCGAGACCATCGTCCAAGCACGACACGTCGACCACGTCTTGAGGACCTTGTATGGCCGCGACGCTGCTCCGCTGCAGGCCGACTTCGACTTTGGCGATCTCACTCAGGTGCAGCCCACGCACCCCGGCCTGCGCTTCGCTGAGCCGGATCCCATTCTGCCGGCCGACAGGCAGTGGTACGAGAATCTGCAAGCCCTGCCCGAGCAAGGCGTGCACGAAGCCCAACAGGTCTGCTTTGCCGGCAGAGAACTCATCTATTGGCTCTCGCGAAACTGGCAAGAGTGCCGGCGCGGTGTGACTTGGGGCAACCTTTCGACTGAGCCCGATTTCAGTGTGCTCCTGCTCTGCACCGAGCGGCCGAACCCGCAGGTTCGCTTGAATGCCGTGCGACTGCTGACCGAGCTCGCGCTCGCCGGGATCTTCGGTGTCGAGGACCCCGGCACCCTCCATCGAGATAGCCGCTACGAGACCGCCACCGCGGACAGGGTCGTTCCGCGGCTCCATGCGCTGCTCGCGAGCAGCGAGCCCTCGCTACGGCGTGCTTCTTTGTTCGCCGCGCGCCTCTTCCGCTACCCAGAGTTGGCGCCGCAGATCTCGGCCGCGCTTGCATGGTCGGACAAGATCGGCAGCTGGCTCGCGAGCCAGGCCGTCGCCGAGTGGATCGCGGCTGGCAGCACGGACTTCTACGACCAAGATACGCTGCGCCGGCTACCGAATGCGCTCGCCAGCTGGCAGGGCGGGCCTCACGCCGCAGCAGCGCTGCGCATGCTCGCCTGGACGCCGGGCAACGATCGAGAGCGCGTCCACTACGCCGCCGCCAGGCGCGCCCGCGCCGAGCTCGAAGCTGACAAGGACTTGACGCAGGCAGTGCTGATGCATGACCTGCAGTGCGGTGCCTATGCGCCAGTCGAGAACGCCGTCTGGATTTTCATTGGGCTCGGCGATGCGGACATCCTGCCCCAGCTTCAGTCGACTTTGGAGAAGTCCGGAACCAAGCACATGGCCGAGGCCTACCTCAACTGCGGCAACTCAGAACTCTACCAAGCTGCCCACGCTTGGGCCACGCGCAAGGGTTACACGATATCGACCGGTTCTGGTGCTCATCCGATCAACTGGGGTGCCTTGTAGTCAGATCGAGACGGGCGCGTTGCTTGCCATCGCGCATTCGAGAACTTTCTGCGTGACGCGGACTGCGGCGCAGGACCCGCCGACAGCGCAACACGTGCAGGCGGTGCATGTCCTTGTGCGCATTGGCTATGGCGCGCATCCGGCCGATCTCGCGGCGATCCGGAGCGGCGCAATCACGGTTCAGCAGTGGATCACGGCGCAGCTCGCTGCTGCGGCGACGGTGCCTCCGGCGATAACGAGCGCTGCCATCAACATCAATCCGTTTGCGTCCGCGGAGCCCAACGTGCCGGCTGGGCATGGCTGGGACAACCTGCACATCGCCTATCAGAGAATTCTAATGGCGACGTTCAATCCGAATCAGCTGAAGGAGCGGATGGCGAACTTCTGGCGCACGCTCTTCAATACGCAGCACGCAGAGATAGAGATGTTCTACGCAGCATCACATGCTGCAATCGCCAAGGAGGTCGCGACGCACCTGCAGTGGAGAATTCCTCGAGCTTCACACGCTCGGTCCGACGGATCCAAATGGCGTCGCGGACTTTCGCACCGTGATCGCTGAGATCATGCGCGACAAGTTCCTCATGCCCGACGCGACCATTGACTCGATCCTCGGCGGCCAACCGTTCATGGCTCAGTACGGCTCAGGCGCCGACGTGGCGCCATTGAAGATGCCCCTCAACTTCATCGTCTGACGCTTTCGAAGGTGCCCGTCGCTGGCGCAGCGCGGCGCGCGACAGTAGTGGTCGGTCAGCAGTTGCAGCGGACTGTCGACATTGGCATGGTGACCTGTCTTCCGAGCTTTGTCATGTCCGACCTCCTTTACAAGATCCTGTCCGCAGTCGTGACCATCGTTGTGCTCGCCGCGCTTGGCATGTTGTTGCGCCTGCTTGCCGGACGCGGTCGCTATCCGCGCTTGCCGGAGCCTGATCCCGAGCAGGTCGATACGGCCGGCGATCGTCGGCGCTACTACCTCGCAAACTTCCTTGCGGTCGTCATCGGTGTTATCGGTGCTTGGGCGCTGTGGGCGGTTCCGCCCCAAGACCACGCCTCAGCCCTTGTTGCCGGTGCCGGTGCCGGTGCCGGTGCCGGTGCTGGCGCCGGTGCTGGCGCGGTCGAGGTCCTGTGGTCCTGGTCGCCGTATGACATCGTCCCAGCGCGTCTCATCGGGCCCTTCTTCTTCTTGCTGGCCTTCGGTGGCTTCGTGTTGCCGCGCATCGCGGACCTGCTCGTTCGCGAAGGGCCGCTCTTGCACATCCTCTGGCGCTCTTCGACCGCCCACTTCGCGGGTGGCCTCGACCTGCGGCCGGTGCTCAACTGGCTTTGCACCATCGTCGGCATCGCCGCGCTCTTGTTGCACTTCGGTATCCGCATGGCGCATGTGAGTTTCGACCGTGCCGGACTGCACTGGCGCTTTTGGCCTTGGCAAGCCACGACTTCGCACGCTTGGGATCAAGTGCGCGACATCCGCATCGTCGAGACCTTCGAAGCCATGACCGGCAAAATCGTGCGCCGCCCGCACCTTGGGATCGAGTTCGCGAACGGTGAAGTTCTTCACACGGGCAAGCGCGTCACGCTGCCCGAGCGCAGGTGGTCCGAGGCCGCGGAGATCGCTTCGCGGCAGTGCGGCGTTGCGGTGCGCCGCGTCGAGCGCGATTGACGGACCGCGTTTAACGTGCAGTCCAGCTTTGCGACATAGCGGTCCAGTTTGTGTACGTCGTGCAAGGGCTAGGCTGCAAATCTCACTGTCAAGAATTGGAATCCAAGGTGCGCGCGCGCTCGTATCCAAGTGAATCGGCGCGGCAGGCGTTTCGATTTCATGGACTGCTGCGGCCAAGACTGTCTTGAAGCGGACGCGCCGTGTCGCGTGAGTACTCGCCGCAACGGTAGTCTGTGCGTATTCTGCAATCCTGCTCGCGGCGGCACTTCGTCGTCTCGGGCAGTCTCTTTCTCGATTCCCACCAGAGTTTCTTCATGAGACCATCGATTCGCAGCGCGAGCCTTGCCTTGCTCGCCGTATTTTCTTTGTCATCGCTCACTCCTGCGCAGGTGCAGTATTTCTCTGCCAAGCTGACCGGTGAACAAGAAGTCCCGCCCGTCACGACCAGCGCCATGGGCTGGGGTGTCGTTCGGCTTGACAACGCGACCAACGCTGTCACCGTCTACTTGCAGACCTTCGGAATGACCGGCACCGCTGCTCACATTCACCTCGCGCCGCGTGGTTCCAATGGGCCGGTCATCCTCGGACTCAGCGGCGGACCGCGTCGCTGGACCGGCACGGGCACCTTGACCGCTGCCCAGGTCTCAGCCTTGAGCAGCGGAGGCTGCTACCTCAACGCCCATTCGACGGCCAACCCGAGTGGGCAAATCCGCGGCCAGATCGTCGAGGCCACGAGCAAGCGCTTCACCGCCAAGCTCGACGGTAGCCAAGAAGTGCCGCCCAATCGTACGCTCGAGACCGGCGAGGCAGTCGCCTTCCTCCACGAGCCGGACAACGTCGTCGTCTACGCAGTGCGAACGACGATGGGCAGCCGCGCGACGGCAGCTCACTTCCACATCGCTGGCGTCGGCAGCAACGGGCCAGTCGTCTTTCCCCTGAACGGCGTCGGTGACTACTGCGGGGTATCGCGGCCGCTGACCGCGAGCGAAGTGACGGCCCTGAATGCCAGCGGCATGTACGTGAACGTCCACAGCGCGGCCTTCCCGGGCGGCGAGATCCGCGGGCAAGTCCTGCCCGCGTCGGGTGACGAGCTCTTCGCCGGCCAGCTCAACGGTCGCAACGAAGTGCCGCCCAATGCCTCGACGGCCAACGGCGCTGCTTGTGTCGATATCACGCCGAGCGGCACGATCCGCTACAGGGTCACGACTACAGGCGTCGCAGCGACTGCTGCCCACATCCACCGTGCTGCGCTCGGGGTCAACGGCCCCGTCGTCTTCCCCTTGAGCGGTGGGCCTTCGATCTTCGCTGGCGAGACCCCAGTGCTGACCGCCGCGCAGTTGGCCGACCTCCGCTCAGGTCTCTACTACATCAACGTGCACAGCGCGGCCTTCCCCGGTGGTGAGATCCGCACGCAGCTCGCTCCTGCTGACCGCCCGGCGACCTTTGGTGGCGCTTGTCCGACGAGTCAGCGGCAGCTCCCCGAGATCAACGGCGCTCAACTGCCTTGCCTCGGTTCGAGCTTCGATGTGCAAGTCGCCGGAGCTCTGCCGAGCAGCGCTGCCGGCCTCACTTGGAGCCTCTCGCGTGACACGTTTGCCAATGTCCGTCTGCCGCTTCCCCTCGATGGCCTCGGCATGGTCGACTGTGCGCTCCTCGTCGATCTGACACAGCTCCCGGTGCTTGCAACGCCGACCGATGTTCGCGGCTGCGGCAGCATTAGCATCCAAGTGCCCTACATCCCGTCGCTGCACGGCCTCGACCTCTACTTCCAGTGGCTCGTGCTGGACCCGACAGCGAACAGCGCAGGTCTCGTGCTCAGCAACGGCCTCGCAGCGCGCGTCGAGTAGCAGGAGCGTGGGTAGCGTGAGCTACTTGCGCACGCCGGCAAGAAAGCGCTCCGTGTCCACGAGCAAGCGATAGCCGGGCCCGACGAAGGCGTAGTAGCGCCCGTCGGGCGTGAAGCCGTGGCTGTAGAGCGACCACTTCCCAATGGAGCAGTGCAAGCGCACCCCGACAGCGCACGTCAGCGACAGCGGTCCGCCGCCCCAGGCGTGCATGCGCTTTGTGGCGCAGCGAACGAGCGGCTTTCCCTTTGCGAAGCTCTTGCCGATCGCGTCGGCGACCTCGGCCGCCAACGCGGACTTGTCGAGTCGCGCTTGGCCGAGCGTCGGCGTTTTGCTCGGCGCGGCGCGCTTCGACCACTTTGCGGTCGCCGTGCGTTCCCACAGCGTCGCAGTCTTTCCGTCGTCGGCCAGCACGCGATCGACGCCCTTGGCGCGAAGCCAACCGCTCGCAGGAATGCGAACGTAGGAGCCCGTCGTCGGCTGCTCGCTGCCATCCGCGGCCTTCACCGTGCCGCGCCATTCTTCGCGCTGGATGTCGTGCACGCGTTCGCGCTGCGGCGCTTCACGGCGCGCTGCTCCGAACTGCCAACGCTCGATGGCAAAGCCGTGCGCGCCGACGAAGACCGTCGCTGCATCGACGGCCTCGACCGCGCAGATCGACAGGTCCTTCACCGCATGCGACGCCTCGAGGCGTGGCCGCGCGACTTCGGTCACGTCGAAGACCTGGAGCTCATGCTCGGTCGCGACAACCAAGGTCGCATCATCGAGAAACGCGAAGTCCTTCGTTGGACCTGGACACGGCACGAAGTGGGGGACGAAGGCATCGCCGGCGAGGTCGCGCAGCTCGAAGCCCTCGTCGGTCCACGGCAGCACGACGACCCGCCCCTGCGGTGAGAAGGCGAGGCCCTGCCCCTCGTTGGCGTAACCCGTCGTCAACGACACGCCTTCCCGTTGCCACTCGGACTGCGGACCCCGCGCCGCTCCGAGCAAGTGCACGTGCATCTGGCGCTCGGGATGGCGCGCGTCCTGCGCCCGCAGCGCCACGATGCCGCCGATGGCCCCCGTCGGCCCGTGCGGCTCGATCACCGTCGCGACGAGGCGAATCAGCAGCGAGTCGTTGAGGAAGAGGTCGAAGGGCAGGTCGAAGCGCAACCCAGATCCGTCGCTGGCCTGTCGACCGCCTTCGAAGTCCGGCACGAGGCGGAGTACGCGCCGCCAAAGCAAGCGCAGGTCCAAAGGCAAACTCGCCGCCTGCCGCAGCAAGTCACGGAGGATCGGATCGCTCTGCAGCATCTGCACGATCCACACGAGGCGTAGCGTCGATACCGCCTGGAGGCGTGCGTCGTCGCGCTCGTTCGACCCGATTGCTTCGACGAAGCTCTCGTCGAGGATCGAGTCCGGGACCTTCTCTATGCGCGAGCGCCGTAGCTCCTCGCCCTTGGGCGTCCGGAGCACGAGCTCGAGGTCCACGAAGCGCGCGACGCGGTCGGGGACCGAAAGCGTGCTCGTGCCCCCCTTCGGCACAGCGACGCGCACGATCCCGACATCGGTGCCGAGCTCGCGCCGATGCACGATCACCTCGAGCAAGTGGCTCTCGACGTCGCCGCCGACCACGACCTCGATCGCAAGCACGAGCCGATCGCCTTCACGCAACGCGCGTTCATCGCGACTGTCGATGCCGTCCACGAGCGCCCGCGCGCCAGGAAAGCGCGCCGCGATCTGTGGATCGACTTGCAGCGCGGTTGCCGGCGCGGCCTGGTCCGGCGTCAGCGTGCTGCAAGCGCCGACCAAGGTCGGAAGCGTGAGCGCGAGCCACGCGCCACGGAGCTTGTGTCGTTGCATCATCGAGATGGTAGTCGCGCCAGTGGTCGCTGCGTCTGCTCAGTGATTATTCCCAGGCGCGGACTATTCCCAGACGCGCGCGAGCTCGATCGTCACGTCCGGCAGGATGGCGAGCTGGAGCGAAGAACTCGCCTGCGCGCGCAGCTCATAGCGGCTGTGGTCAGAATCACACGGCACGAGCACGAACTGGTCAATCACCTGCGCATCCGTGTCGACGATCCAGTACTCACGAATGCCGCTGCGCTCATAGAGCGCGAACTTGCGCTCGCGGTCGTGGCGTCGCGTGCTCTTCGACAAGATCTCGACGACCAAGTCGGGCGCGCCGACGATGTGCGTCTCCGTGATGATCTGCTTTTTGTCGTTCAACACGACAACGATGTCGGGCTGCACGATGTCATACTCGGAGAGCTGCACGTCGAAGGGCGCCACGTAGACCCGTCCGAGCCCTGGGCGATCGATGCTGTTCCCGAGTTCGATGGTGAGCCGCGCCAAGGCACCCTGGTGTGGTGAAAACGGAGCCGGGTTCACAAAGTGCACCCCGTCGATGACCTCGTGGCGCAACCCGTCCTCCGGGATGGCGCAGTACTCCGCGTAGCCGAGCTTTGTTCCGAACATGTCCATCGTCCTCGCATGATAGCCGCCTCGGTCCGCTGGCGCTCGGTCGCCAAGGCGGGCCAGCGACCTTCGGCGACAGCGTTGCCGCGGCTCTGTATCGCGCGAGTAGCTCACACGTGTCGGTGAACTTCGGCGCAGTGCTATTCCCAGACGCGCGCGAGCTCAATCGTCACGTCCGGCAGGATGGCGAGCTGGAGCGAAGCGCCCGACTGAGCGCGTAGCTCATAGCTGCCATTCACGAGCACGAACTGGTCAATGACACGCGCATCCGTGTCGACGATCCAGTACTCACGAATGCCGCTGCGCTCATAGAGCGCGAACTTGCGTTCGCGGTCGTGGCGTCGCGTGCTCTTCGACAAGATCTCGACGACCAAGTCGGGTGCGCCGACGATGTGCGTCTCCGTGACGATCTGCTCGTTGGCATCCAGTACGACGACGATGTCGGGCTGCACGATGTCATGCGCCGAGAGCTGCACGTCTATCGGCGCCGCGTAGACGGTGCCACGGCGTGCATCGTCGATCGTTGCGACGAGTTTGCTCAGTAAGCGTGCCTGAGTCAGCTGATGACGCGAGTAGGGACCCGGGTTCATGAAGTGCATCCCGTCGATGACTTCATGGCGCAACCCGTCATCGGGGATGGCGCAGTACTCCGCGTAGCCGAGCTTGGTTCCGAACATGTCCATGGTCC
>CALLZN010000017.1 GCA_937858895.1 uncultured bacterium
CTCTCGCGTGCCCTCTCGCGTGACGACGAGCCTGCTGCGGTCCTCGTCCGGGCTTGGGCGGCGCGACCAGCGATCGCACGCGGCGCTTTCACGCGCCTCGTCGAGCTGGTTGCCGAACTGCGGCGGGCGCGCGAGCGCAGCGTCGAGCCGCAGCGCCTCCTTGATTTCGAGTTCGCGCTCTATCTTTCTCGTTTGGACCGCGTCGATGTCGAGGCGGAGCGCCGCGAGGTCGCGATCGATCTCGAACGATGCTGGCCCGAGAGTCCGCGTGCGCTCGTTCTGGCAGCCCTCGTGACGCCGAAGAGCGATGTCGAAGTCGCGCGCGAAAGAGCGCGACGCGCTTGGCCGACCGCGACGGGCTTCGAGCAGAGCGCGCTGCTCGCCCTCTTCGAGCCGCGGGAGGCCGTGGCCCTGGCACGGTCGTGGGTCCGACAGCCGCGCGAGGACGCTGCGATTACCGAAGGCGCGCGCCACCTCGCCCATGCCGACGTGCTTTGCCGCGGCGGCCGGGCTTGTGACGCGCTCCAGGTCCTCGATGCCCTTGATGGCCAGCCCTCGATGCTTCCGTTCGAGTTGACGCTCTCGCCGCGTGTCGTCGAAGCCGCCTGCATGTTCGAGGACGGTGACGTTGATGGCGCGTTGGCGCGCTGCTCGACGTCGACCGACGACGTCGAGCGCCTCGGACTCTTGTTGCTACGCGCCAAGATCTATCGCACGTCGCGTTGGTTCGAGCGAGCGCGGGTCGTGCTCGAGGAAGCCACGCGCCTCGCCCCACAGAGCTTCGAAGCCTGGGCGGCGAGCGCGCGGAACGAGAGCAGCCTCGAGTCCTACGGAGCGGCGCTCGTCGCTGCTCGCCGTGCTCTCGAACTGAGGCGCGATGCCGGTGTTCTTTCCCTAGCGGGCCGCTGCCACTGCGCCATCGGCGAGCCGACCGAGGCCCTGCGTTGCTTGGGCGAGGCGGCGAGCCTAGCGCCGGAGCGACTCGCCTATCGTCTCGATCATGCGGACGCTCTGCGCGAGTTCGGCAAGCCCCACCGGGCGCTCGAGCTCTACGAGGCGCTGCTACGGGAGGCCCAGGAGCAAGGTCGGGCAGCTACGCCGAGGTTGCTGCGCGGAGCAATGGTTTCCGCCATCCAATGCGGTGCCTTCGGTCGTGCCCGCGAGTGGCTCAAACAGCACGATCTCATGCAAAGCGATGCCGACCTCAGCGATCCCGCGCTCGCGAGTATCGGTACGGTCGTGCGGGTTTGCGTGGGGTCTGCCGCCGCGCGCGACCGCCTTCGCGAGCGCGCGTTGCGACCCGGTGCAGCACCGCAGCTGCGCTGCAAGTACGCCGACTGCCTGGCTCGGCTCGGCGAGCGAGATGCTGCGATCGAGATCTTGCGTTCGGTCGTCGAAAGCCAAACTTCGCCTCGACCCTGGTGCTACTCTCTGGCGCGCCACCTCGTCGACGCCAAGCGCGTCGAAGAGGCGATCCCGATTGCTCGCGCGGCGGCAGTCGCGGATCCGAACACCGTGCGTGCAGTCTATGAAGTTGCGCATGCACTCGGCGCGCGCGACCCGGACGAGGCGATCGCCCTCATCAACCGTCATCGTGTCGGGGGACGCATGACGGCGGGGCTCTACTACCTGCTCGGGCGCATGCACATGCTGCGTCATCGAGGCGAGAAGCGCCGTGCGTCTTTCCCGGGCCAACCTGAGCGCGTCGACTCGGCACGGGCCGCCGCGGCTTTCGTGGCGGCGCTCGAGCTCGACGAAGACGACGTCATGGCGCGCTTCCGGCTCACGACGTGCCTGCGCCGGCTGGGCTTCCTCGCGGAAGCGCGACGTCAACTCGCTTCCATGCAGGAATCACGCTTCCAGATGGAGCGCTTCGATCGAGTCGTGGCGATGGAGGACTGGGTCCGCAAAGAGGTCGAGCTCTGCAAGAGCGACGTCGACTACGAGCTGTCGGGCGGCCGCCTCCTCCAACTCACGGCGATCGCGAGCGCGCGCCAGGCAGAAGCGGCCGGCCGCATCGCCGTTGCCGCGCGCTTGTGGCGTGAGCTGTGGCGCCAAGCCGAGTATGGCTTCGATGGCGTCGAAGGCGCCGACTATCGCTTCGACGGAGCGAGCTGCCTCGTGCGCGCTGCCGAACTCGAGCCCGACGCTGAGCGAGCCGCCGCGCTTCGCGAGCAGGCGCTCGCGTGGTTCGAGCAACGGCTCAGCATCGTCGAGCCCATCTTCGCCCTGCCGACCGTGCGTGCTGCCGTTCTGCCATCGTTGCGGCGCTGGCAGGACAGCGCCGTCTTCACGCGTCTGCGTGGTCCAGCAAGCAAGGCGTTGCCCGAAGAGGAGTCGCTGCGTTGGCACCAAGCGTTCCAACAGCTCGCGGTCCTCTTGGAGGCGCGATGACGCTGGATCCTTCCCTCGACGGCGACGCCTTGGAACGAGCGATCGAGCGCGTGCGCGCGGGCGACCTCGATGCCGCGGCCGCCTTGATGCAGGCCTGGCGCAGCGAGCTCTGTTCGTATGTCGAACGAAGGGCCGGACGAGCGCTGCTCGACCTCGAGTCGAAAGAGGACATCGTCCAAAGCGCCTGCCGTGAAGTGCTCGGCGCTATCGACGGCACACCGATCGAAGATGGGGCGCAAGGCTTCAAGGCTTGGCTCTTTGGTGCGACCCTGCACAAGATCATCGATCGCCAACGCTTCTGGAAGGCCGCGAAGCGCGATCAGAGGCGCCGCGTCGATGCGCACTGGACGAGCGCGTCGCTCGACGCTTTGCGGGCGACCATCACCGCTCCTGACCAAGCGGCCGAGCGCTCCGAGTTGCGCGAGCGCTTTCGCTTGGTTCTCGACCAACTCCCCGAGCACTACGAGGAGGTCCTGCGCTTGGCCCACATGGAAGGCCTGTCGCGCGCCGAGATCGGCAGGCGGACGGGACGCAGCGAGGTCGCCGTCCGGACGCTGCTCGCGCGCGCCATGGCGCGCTTGACGCGTCTCGTCGATGAGCAACTGAGCGACAACTGAGCGACAACTGAGCGTCGCTCAGCGGTAGGCCGGCCCGAGGGCGTCGACCCAGTAGGTGATGACCTGGTAGGGGCGCTTGCCTCGCAGCGTCGCGCCCGTGTTGTCGGCGCCGGCTCGATAGACGAGGAGGCCGAAGCTGTAGCGCCAGTCCGACCACTCGTTCGTGTTTTCGATGTCGCCGACCGTGCCTTCGTAGCTCGTGCCAGTTTCGAGGGTCACGCCATAGACCGACTCCGTCTCGAGGCCGAAGCTGCCGCCGATGGTCGCGCCGCCGATCTTGACCTCGGCTTCCCAGTCGACCGAGAAGCTGCGTGACTTCTCGGTCGAGTTGGCCGCCGTCACGCTGACGCCGGTGCTGTTCGAGCCGCCGCGCACCGCGCCGACCTCGAGTCCTTCGTCGAGCCAGCCGTAGGATTCGGTCAGCAAGGTCGCTGCGTCGTTGCGGCGACGGTAGGACTTGGGATCGCCGACCGTGTGCGAGAGGACCGACGCGTCGATGCGCGCCTTCTGAGCAACGTTCTGGTTGTAGAAGTCGACCGTCCACTTGTAGACCTTCGTCGCGACCGGGTCATTGAGCGTGATCATCGAGCCGACGAGCTTCTCGTCCTCGGCGCTCACGATCTCGTACTCGTAGACCTGGTAGAGCGTGCCCTGGAAGATGATCGTGTCCTTGTCGTAGCTGCCGCTGAAGGTCTTGGTCCACGTCACCTTGCGGGAGTTGGTCAGGGTCTTCTTCATCGACGTCGCGATCGTTTGCTTGGCCGAGGCGCCGAAGAGCCCGAAGATGTCCTCGGCTTCGAAGCCGACCGAGAAGGACGCGGTCCAACCCGTGGTCACGCCGTGCGAGCGTTCGGTCGACTGTTCCGTGCCGTAGCTCGTGACCGAGCCGTCGAAGTTCTGCGTCACGCCCTGCTTGGTCGGCGGCGCGGCCATGACGACGATCGGCATCGGGTCGGGCAGGTCGAGCCACTTCTTGCCGGTGCTCTTGAGCACGAGATTCTCACGGTCGAAGTCGCCGCTCGCGAGGGCTGCCCAAGAGCTACCGCTCGGCAGCGCATCGACGTTGAGCGACTTGTAGCTGTGCGTGAACTTTCCGTTCTTGTCGACGGTCGGCAGCATGAGGGCGGTGAGCGAGTAGGGCGTTCCCGTCGAGGCCTGGTAGACGATCTGCATCCCGACCTCTTCACGGCCGTCGGCATCGCCGTCGAAGGTCGTGAAGCGCGCGTGCACCGGTCGCGACACGATCGTCAGCAGGTTGACCTTGTTGTACCAAGGCCCCGCGTCGTCCTTGGGCACGAAGTGCGTGAACATCACGTAGTAGAGCGAACCCGAGTAGCGACGCAGCGCGACGGCAATCTCGTCGACTCCATCGCGGTTGCCGTCGACGGCGACCGCGTCATAGACGCCGCGGGAACCCGTGAAGATCAAGTGGTTCTCGATGACCGAGTTCTCGCCATTGACATAGTCGTGCGTCAGCACGTAGCTGCGGTAGTCGCCGCCGATGTAGCCGTAGCTCACGAGCGCGAACTCGTCGGCGTCGTCGCTGTCGAAGTTGCCAGTCACGAGGCGCTCCGCGTAGCGCTCGACCTCGGACCAGTCGTGGCGCAGCGCATAGCCCTTGGCGCCGTTCTCGAACAGGGCGACTTGCGCGCTCGACGCTTGTCGGTTCATGACGAGGATCTCGGGCTTGCCGTCACCCTCCGCGTCGAAGGCCTTGGCCTGGAGCTTCCACGCGCCGGCGATGTCGCGATTCAGCAAGAGCTTGTTGCCGTCACTCGCATCGTCGTAGATGCGGAAGAAGCCGCCGTAGGCGCTCGCGAAGCTCGCCGTGACGATGACCTCGTCGATCGTGTCGCCGTCGACGTCGAGCAGCAGGACCTCCACTTCGCGGAAGCCCAAGTCCGAGCCGATGATCTTGAAGCTGCCTCGGTTCGACCACTGACCGCTCGTGTCGGTCCCGAGCGTCACCGCTTCGAGGTCGTTGCCACGTTGGCCGATGACTACGAGCTCGTCGCCGCGCTCGCGATCCATCGCGCCAGCCGCACTCGTCCGAGTGGCGAGTCCCGCCGGCAGCAGCGACGACGAGAAGAGGCTCAGCGGTTGGCTACCGTTCGCAACATCGTCGAAGGCGATCGCCGTCGGCGTCGCGTTGGCGCTGCCGGTCAGCGCCACGACCTCGTCCTTGCGCGTGGCGCGGAAGATTGGCGTCTGCAGCGGTTGGAACTCGGCCTCGTAAGGGTCTTCGTAGGCGAAGGAGCCCTTGTCGTAGCTGCCTTGGTTGAGGTCGCTTTCACCACCTCCGTTGCTGCCGCCGCCGCCACCGCCGCCGCAGGCAGCCAGGCACATGAGCAGCATCGTTGCGAAGGGGATCTCGAAGCGCAGGCTCTTCAGTCGTCGTGCAGTCGTCTTCATCGTCGTGTCCTCTTGGAATGTCGGTTCATTCCCAGGAGGGGCACGGCTCGTCGGACCGCACGGCGCACTCAGCAATTTTCAGCGCGAGAGTCGGGCTTCGAGGGCGTCGAGGCGCTCCTCGAGTGCTGTGCGTTCCGCCGCGTCTTCGGGCAGGTGGGCGCGGGCGCGAGCGATGGTCGCCCGGGCCGCAACGGCGTCACTAAGGGCGGCTTCGGCGCGCGCGAGGACGAGCATGAGGTCGGCTGAGGTCTTGTAGAGCATGTTCGAACGCCTGGCCGCCTTCAGGGCCAGGGCAAGGTCCTCGTCCGTCGGCTCTTCGAGGTCGAGGAGGTAGCGCGCGAGTTCCATCTGGGCCCACGCCCCGTTCGGATTCACCCGGGCCCAGCGCAGGTACTCGTCGCGGAGCCCCGTCGCGTCGCCGAGCCTGCTGTAGAGGCCGGTGAGGGCGCGATGGCCCGTTTCGTAGAAGGGGTGGCGCTCGGCAGTGCTGCGGACGTGTTCGAGTGCCTCGAGGCGGGCCTGGCGCAAGGCCTCTGGATCCTTGGGGTCGGCGGCGCGCTCGAGGACGGTCGCGAGCGTGACGCGCGCCATCGCGTTGTTGGGATCGGCGGCGATTGCGCGCCGTGCCGCGTCCAGCGCGGTCGCGAAGTCCTTGTTGCGCAGGGCTTGATCGGCGAGGAGCTCGAGGAGCGGAGCGTGCTGCACTTCGATGCTCAGGGCTTGCTTGCACGCTTCGATGGACTCTTTGTGCTTCTTCTGGCCGGCGTAGAGGTGGGCGATCCCCGAGTGGGCGATCAGAAGCCCTGGGTCGAGTTCGATGGCTCGCCGGTAGGCGGCTTCGGCGGCGACGTCGTCGGGCTTGTGCAGCGTCAGGCCGATCACGCCATGGGCGAGCGCCGAATCGGGCCAGAGCACACGGAGGGTCTCGGCGGTGGCCTTGATCTCTTCGGGCGGGGCGTGGCGCGAGATCGTGGTCGCGAGCTGCATGTAGTGCACGAGGCGTGCTCGGTGGGAGCGTTCGATGGCACGTCGGTAGTAGCTCGTCGCGCGCGCGAAGGCGCCTTCGATGCGCGGCGAAGTCGGCGTCGGCGTGGCCAAGGCGCCGGCGACGAAGCACTCTTCGGCGGCCGTCGGCTCGCGGAGGGGCCGATAGGCTTCTTTTGCTTCTTCGCTCGTCGCGAGGAAGGCGAGGAAGGTGACCTCGAGCCGTCGCAGCGCGTCGTTGTCCGGCATCGCTGCCAGCGCTCGCTGGACATTGGCGAAGTCCGCGTCCCGCTGTTTGTCGTTGGCGATGAAGGCGACGATGGCGCAGATGGCGTAGACGTTGTTTGGATCGAGCTCGAGGACGCGCTCGAAGTGCGCGCGCGCGACCTCTTGTCTTGCAGCGTAGTGTTCGACGAAGCCGCGTTCGAGCGCCGCTTCGATCTCGTTCGCGCGCGCGACGCTGCGACCGATGTCGCGATCGTCTTGGGTCGACCAGAGGTAGAGCAAGAGCGCCAAGACGAGCAAGCCGGCGAGCACGATCAAGGCCTCGAGCGGGTTGCGGCGTAGGACGCGGAGCCCGCGCTCGACGCCGCTCGGACGGCGCGCCGTCACGGCACGGAACGCGCGGAAGGCGCGCAGGTCATCGAGCAGGGCATGCGCGCTTGCGTAGCGGCGCGCAGGGTCTTTCTCGAGGCACTTGAGGAGGATGGCCGCGAGGTCTCTAGGCACAGCGTGCCTCAGGGACGGGTCGATTGGATCGCGGCGACGAATCGCTTCGAGCACTTCCGGAGTCGTCTTCCCGTCGAAGGCGCGCTCGAGCGTCAAGATCTCGTAGGCCGTCGCCCCGAACGAGAAGATATCGCTGGCCGGACCGAGCGAATGGCTCTCACCACGCGCCTGCTCCGGCGAAACGTAGTGTGGCGTGCCCGCGAAGTCGCCGGTTTGTGTCGCGGTAGGCAAGCCGATGTCCCGCGCGAGTCCGAAGTCAGTGAGAACGAGGACGGCGTCGGGTCGAAGGATCAGGTTGGACGGCTTGATGTCGCGATGCACGATGCCGGCCTCGTGGGCGTGGGCGATGGCGTCGGCGAGTTGGATCAAGAGGTCGACGAGGGTCTCGACGTAGCCGTCTTTCCAGCGTGCGCGCGCTGTCACACCGCGCACGGACGTCGCGCGTGTGGCGCTCTTTGGCGCCGCCGCCGCCGCCGTCTTGCGAGTCATGTCGCTGGAGCTCAGTTCGAGGACCAGGTCCGCGAGCTCCGAACCCGAGTTCGGCAACCCGCTACTGCGCAAGCGGTGGAGGAGGCGATGCAGGGGCACGCCTTCGACGAGGTCCATCGCGAAGTAGGGAATGTCATCGTGCGTGCCGACCGAGAGGACGCGGACGATGCTCTCGTGCTCGAGCCGCGCGGCCGTCATGGCCTCGCGCTTGAAGCGGGCGATGGCTCGCGCTTCCTGTGCGAAGGCACCAGGCAGGACCTTGAGGGCGACGCGGCGACCGAGCTTGGCATCGCTCGCTTCGTAGACGACGCCCATGCCACCGCGGCCGAGCTCGCGCACGATGCGGTAGTCGCCGAAGCGCCGCTCCCCCATGGCCGCATCGCCAGCGGCAACCTCGTTCGTGTCGGCGTGAGCGTCCTGTTCGTCGATATCGGCGACGAGCGGCTCGAGCATTTCGCGCAGATCCTCGTGCGCAGCGAGGAAGTTTGCAGCCGGTTCACGGTCCGGACGCTGCTTCCATTGCAGGAAGAGCTCGACCGCTTCCTGCATGCGCGCGAGTCCGTCACTTTCGAAGAGAGTCATCGACGGATCGAGGGGCAGGAGGGCCGCGTTCCGCACAGGCGTCTACAGAAAATCCACCGCCGGGCGGAGCTCATGGCTCTTGCGATAGGGCGCGGTCGAGGGCGCCGCCTTCGAGGTGCTCGACCTGACGTGCGAGGCGCGGAAGGGCGCGGTTGAAGCGCATGCGCGCGGTGTTCTCGTTGACGCCGAGCTGCTGTCCGATGTCCGCGAAGCTCAGTCCCTTCCATTGCCGCAGCAAGAGCACCTCGCGGTCCTCGTGGTCGAGGAGCTCGAGGGCGAGGCGCACGCAGGCCTCGCGTTCGTTGCGGTCGAGGGCTTGCGACGGCCTCGTGACCGAGCGCGCGGCCGGGTCGAGGTCGATGCGGGTCTGCTCGGGCAAGGGCTTCTCGCGGGCCAACTCACGGCGCAGCGCGTTGTGGAAGTCGTGCTGGCCACGGATAACGTTCTCGATGATGCGCACCATGAGGCCGCGGAACTGGTCGCGGTCGGACATCAAGAAGCGCGGCCCGTAGCGCAGAACTTCGAGCATGGCCTCTTGGACGAGGTCCTCGTCGTCGACGCGCTTGCGTAAGGCGTCGCCGCAACGCTCTTCGACGCGTTTGCGGATCCACGGCAGGTCGCGCTCGAGGATGACGCCGAGTGCCTGCTCGTCGCCCCCATGCCAACGTTCGAGGAGGTGGTAGGTCTGTTCGTCGTTCACTGTCGAGTCCGCGGCCGCGTCCCTTCAGAAGGAGGATACCGCGATGCCGCGCAGCGAGCAGGGCTCGGCCTTCAGATGTCGCTCGAAAGCACGAAGGACCAGTCGCGCCACGGGCACGCTCGCGCGAGGATCGATGCCCGCGCCGCGTCGTGGCCTGCCGCCAAGAGGCGCGTTGCCAACGGGTGGTCGGCGACCAGGCAGAGCATGGCGATCGAGCCGGCCCTCGGAGCGTCGCCGTCGTCGCGCGCCAGCGGGCCGTGCTGGAGGTGCCGCAGCGGCAGGGGCCGGCCGTCGCGGAGCAGAACGATGTCTTTGCGACCCGCGTGGTCGACCCACTGGATCGGCAGCGACCAGGCAGCCGTGCACAGCGGCTCGATCACGCGCCAAGCGACATCGTCAAAAGAGAAGAGCAAGAGCGAAGCGACGCGAGCGACGCCCGGTAGCGCCGCCATGGTGGCCGCGACGCGATTCGTCCCGCTTGCCGGGTCCATCGAGATGCCGTAGGCCGGACGACCCGGCGCAAAGCTATCGAAGGCGCGCAGCAGCCGGCGACTGATGCCAGCCGAACGATGGCTTGGTGCGACTTTGAGATCGCCGAGGTAGTAGCAAGGCGTCGCGATCCCGGGGATGTGCGTCAGGTCCCGCAGGACGGCGACCAGGACGCCGACCAGGACCCTGTCGTCGTAGGCGGCAAAGACATACGGGCGCCCGAGGGTTTCGAAGAAGGCCAGGTAGTCACAGCCGTGGTCGATGCGGAAGCGCTCGTGACCGAGCGGGTAGTCGAAGCGCGCTTCGAACGCACGCAGCTCCTCGTTGCGCGACCGCACTTCCTCGGCTTCGAGCATGAGTGTTCTCAGTGCCACTGCTCTCCGCGACCTCGCCCCGCTACTCGGCGTAGATATGCGGTTGCGCCCGCGGCGCGGTTGCCAGCTCGCGTCGGCCGCGCGCCTCGTAGAGGTCACGATAGAGGCGGTCGAAGACGTAGGCGCCGAGGCGGAAGCCCTGCTCGATCTTGTAGGCCGCGGCCGTCGAACTGTGCCAAGAGGCCGCGAGCACGTCGAAGAAGTCCTGGCTGTGGCGGATGTCGAGTTCGGCGTGGAGCTTGTAGTGGATGAGGTCGTCCGCGCGCAACCAGGCGAGGCGGACGAGATGCTGGCCGAGCATCGCCGAGATGTCTGCGAACTGCCGTTCGATGATGCCGAGCATCGCTGCTCCGACTTCCCAGTCGTCGAGCGTGCAGCAGCCGATCAAGGTCGTGTTGAAGGCGCGCAGCTCGGGCCAGAGCGCGCGCGCTTCGACGTCGGCTTGACCAATACCGTGCAAGCGGCGCAAGAGCTCGAGAAACGTCGCGCCGTGGCGCTGCGACGGCTCTGCTTCACCGTGCTCTTCCCACACATTGCGCAAGATCGTCGTCCGCAGCTCGGCGCTCGGGATCTTGGCGGCGAGCACCGCCATCGGCCGACTGAAGAAGACGACGGCGTAGTAGAACTGGATCTGGGTCTCGAGGAAGTTCTCGAACTCGATGCTCGCAGCACCCGCCGGCTGCGGCTCCATCGCATCGAGCCACGTGAAATATGGGTTACCGCGAGGATCGTAGTCCTCGACCACGCTGGCGATTACTGCATCCATGACCTCCATCATCCACCGGCGCTGCTCGAGCCGAAAGCCCGGACGTGTCCGTCAATGTCGCAGGCCGAGATGGATCTGGTCGTAGAAGGCGCTTCGATCTCTCGCCGTGAGGTCCGCATCGACGCGCTCGTCGAAGTCGAAGGCCGCCGAGAAGAGCGCGCGCAAGTCGCGCGGGTCATTGAGCTGCCGCCAGAGCAGCGCCGCCCCGGACCGCAGCTCAGCGCAGAGTCGGTCCGCGAGGCTCCGGCATGACGCGTCGTCCATCCAGTCCATCACGTTGGAGATTTGCACGAAGTCGAAGCGACCGAAGTCGGGCACGTCGAGCAAGGTCCCCTGGATCTCCGCCGGCGCGAAGTCCTTGGGCAGCGCGTCGCGCAATCGCAAGTACTCGGGCCAAGCCTCCTCGGGTCCCAGGTAGTGGCCGAGCAGGACGTGGTGCAGGTACGGATTCGTGCCGCGGTCTTCGCGCCGCAAGGCGCCCTCGATGCGCGCCTGGAAGTAGCGCGGATACGACCCCGGCGTCGCATGTTGGGTCGCAGCGGGGCCGAACATGGTCGTCAGCAGCGCGTCCGAGAAAATGACTTCGAAGCAGCGCGGCCAGTAAGGCTGTGCGAAGACATCGTCCCATGCATCGCCTTCCTCGAAGCGTCGTCGTCGTTCGTCGGCCGCGATCACGAAGCCATCGAGCATGTCGCGCAGCAATCGAAAGAGCCGTTCGAAGTTGCCGCGCTCGTGCAGGCACGAGCTACTGTCGTCTTCGACGCCGAAGCGAGCGAGGTCGGTCGCGCCCGCGAGGGCCGCAGCCTTTTCGCGCAGGTGTGCGAGCTGCGCCTCGTTCGGATCGACGACTGTGATCGCGAGTTCAGGCACACGCGCGGCGAGCGCGAGTGCAGTGCAGCCACCGCTCGCGACGATCAGGGCCGAACGGCAGCTCCGGTCCGCAGCGATGTCCGCATCGAGGCATGCGTCCTCGCGCACGACCGCGAACTGCAGCGCCGATCGCGTCACGAGCCGAGCGGACTCGGCGCGTGCGTCCGCGCTGCTACTTGCCGAAGAGCCAGCGGCCCGCATCCGACAAGGTGAGGCCTAGGGCATTCGCAGTCGGATCCAGGATCAAGTACTGCGCGAAGAGCGACCCACCCACGAAGTCCTGCCGGTTGGGGACCGTGAACAGCTGCGTCGCGACTCCTTGAGCGTCGGTCGCGAGCCCGAGCGTGAACTCGATCGAGGTCGCCAGCACGCAACCCGGCGCGCCGATCGGCGCCCAGTCGAAGGGCAGGTTGAAGCCCGACCACAGGTCCTTCGAGAATCCATTCAAGAGGATGACTGGCGTGTTCACAGGTCCGCCTTCGAGCCGCGCGGTATACGACTGGTTGAGCAGGGGCGTGCCAAGGTTACTGAGCACCGGAAGCGCCGACGAGCCATTGCACGACGTGCTGTAGGGGACGAAGACCCCAGGCGTCTCCGGGATGTCGTAGCGCACGAAGACCTCGATGCCCGGCCATAGCACCTCACAGCCGTGGTCGAGAGTCGTCGCGAACGTCGAGAAGGTGTTCCATCCGGCGTTCAGGCGGCTCAGGTCGATCGCATGCGAGTCATGCGAAACGTCGTAGCCGCGACCGAAGGGACCGCGCAGCATCAAGTCGTTGAGGCGCAGTTCGTTGAGCGAAGTCGCATTCCAAGTCGCGAGCGTGCAGCGAGCCTCGCTGGCCTTCGTGAGGTCGCCGGTGACGGTGACGTTGCTCGTCTTGTAGTTGGAAGCGCGCGACTGCCAGGTCCGCGCGATGTTGAATGCGCGGTAGCGGTGAACGGACTTGCTGCGCGCCATCCCCAAGTGAATGGCCGGGCTCATCGTCGTGAGGCCGTTGCTGGCCGCTATGCGCGCCGCGACGCGGAAGTACTTGTGTTGGGTCGGAAGCCACTTGGTCTGCCACTGCAGCCTCCACGGCGCCGCGAAGAGCGTGCCCATGTTGTTACCGACGCTGCCGTAACGGTAGGTCTGGCGCCAACCCTGCTCGCTGCTGTCGCCAGCAAAGTCGAAGTCGTTGTAGTCGCCGAGGAGGTCCACGCGCGCGATGGAGCTGTTGCTCGCAGCCAGCGCCTGAATGTCGAAGATCGGGTCGTCACCCACGACATCGCCATCGCGCGGCGTGAGGATCTGCCCGGTCGGGGCGCCGGCCTTCGTTGCCTTGTAGTAGATGCGAAAGTTCACGCCGTAGTGAAGCCACTGCGGCCAGGTCAGGCCGATCGCCGAGCCACCCGCCCCTTCGCAGGCGAACTCGAAGCTGTTGTTGCCAGCCTGGAGTTGCGCGAGCGGAAGGTTGATGACGGGGTAGGTCATCTGCAGATACTCGGTCGCCGGCAGGCCCGAACCCTGAGTGCCAGGCACGAACTGCGTGTCGGGTTCTGGAAGCGCGATCCAGCCGTTGCCATTGACACGCATGCGAGGCTTGCGCGTCCCCGAGTGGCTCGTGAGCTTCTCGATGATGACCTCGCAGGCCACGGCATCGACGAAGTCGTTGATCGCGATCGTGTGCACGGGGTTGGGCAAGAACGCCAATGCCCCGCTGTGCGTGGCGTCGGCGCCGGTCACGCGCTCCCACTTCTGGGGACCCGGCTGCGGTTGCCAGACGTGGTCGCGGAAGACGGATCCGGGATCTTGCGCGCTGAGGCAGGACAGCAGCACAAGCGAGGGAAGCAGCGTGCGGAGGGGGAGTAGCGTGGATGTGAACGTTGCCATGGGCAGGGCTCTTTCATGCTGCAGCTTGGTCAGGCTGCACTGTGGTTGGCGTCGGGGGGCGTGAAACGCGGCAGAGGGCTATGGAATGCGAAGTGAGTCGCCGCAACGCCGTGAAATGTTCCGACCTGGAGCAGTATAGCCCGTCCCTGCGACGATCTTGCAAGGGACCTTCGCCTGCCCGCCCACGCAACAGCGAGAACGCAACGAAAGAGGCCGGTGCTCGCAGCTTCGCTGCGAGCACTGGCCTCTTCGGACTCGTTATTCGCTTCGAGCGCCGCTCAGAAGTCGCCGACCGAGACGCGCATCGCGTTCGAAAGGACGACGCCAAGGGCGTTGCGCTGATCGGCGACCACCCACTGGTTGTAGAAGGTGATGCCGAGTAGGCGCGGGTCCGACGGGATCGTCACGTTGACGCTCGCTTGACCGCTACCGTTGGTCGTACCGGCGCTCGTGAACTCGGACGAGGTCATGAGCGTGCAGCCAGGAGCGCCGGCAGCGTCAAGTGGCAGCGGCAAGTCGAAGCCGCCCCACTTGGTGTTGCTGAGGCCGCCGAGGAGGCCGACGCCAGCGTTGGCGCGAGCGTTGACCAGATTGACCGAGAAGGCGCGGCCGAGGACCGGACGCGACGGCGCGCTGATCGTCGGGAGGCCGTTCGAGCCCGCGCAACCCGTGCCGTAGACCGCGCTCGAGCCCTGGGTTTCGGGGAAGTTGTAGCGCGTGAAGATCTCGATGCCGGGCCAGAGGACCTCGATGCCGTGGTGCATGGTCCGCGAGTTGGTCGTCATCGTGTTCGTGCCGTACTTGAGGGACCCGACTGGCACTGCGAGGTAGTCGTAGCTCAGGTTGTGGTTGAGCCCGATGTTGTAGGTCATCTGCTGACCGTTGAGGCCGATGCCTTCCGCCTCGTAGCCATTCCAGGTCGCCATGTAGAGACGCGCGTCCTTGGCCTTGCTCAGGTCGTCGTTGATGCTCGTCACACAGTAGTGGTAGGGGCTGTGGTAGCGCGTCTGCCACTTCTTGGGGATCCAGCTATTCTGGTAGCGCTTGACCGTGTACGGACGACGCAGCTCGAGGCCGTCGACGTAGGGCGTGATGAAGGACATGCCCGTCGAGTCGGTGATCTTGGCGAAGACCGTGAAGGCGTTGTCTTGCTGCGGGATCCAGGACGCGTCCCAGGTTGCCTTGGCGACGTTGCCGTTGACGGCAGCCGTGCCGATGTGATTCTTCATGTCGCCGTAGAGGTAGCGGAACTTGAAGTTCCCCCGAGCTCCGTCGCCGCGCCAGTTGAAGTCGTTGTAGTTGCCGATGAAGTCAACCTTCGTGACCGTGCCCTGGTGGGTATGGCCGACTCGGGCTTCGAACTCGATCGCCTCGGGTGCCGTGCGACCGAGCGTCGAGCCGGCGCGCGGCGCCGTGACGAAACCTACCGGGTGCGGCTTCTTCGCGTTGTAGTGGACGCGGAAGATCACGCCGTAGTAGATGAACTGCGGCCAGATTGCTCCAAGGTCGGCGCCGCCCTTGCCTTCGCACTTGAACTCGAAGGTGTTCGTACCCTGCTTGAAGTGGCTGACCGGCACGCGCACGGCAGGGTAGCGCATGGTCAAATACCAGTAGGGGTTGAGGCTGCCTTCTCCGACATTGCCGGGGATGTTCTTGGTGTCGACCTCGGGGATGCTGATCCAGTTGTTGTAGTTGACGCGAACGCGTGGGTTGTTGGTCCCGACGTGCGAGCGCAGCTTCTCGATGATGATGTCGACGTGGGTGGCTTCCCCCAAATCCTTGACATCGATGTAGTTGACCGGATTTGGCAAGAAGGCAAAGGCGCCGCTCATCGTCGCGTCCTCGCCGGTGCAGCGCGCCCAGAGGCCTCCGGGACGCCACACGTATTCGCGGAAGACTTCACCAGGAAGCATGTCCTGGGCCGGGAGCGGGGCGACGACGGACGTCGAGGCGAGGAGAAGACCGAGCGCGAGCGTGCCGCGGAAATGTCTCATGTTCATGCAGGAACGGTAGGGAAGAATGCCAGGATAGCGCCCCAGGGGCACTGGAGATGATGGGCGCCCTACGTGGTGCTCCGATTCGGCGGCCAGCATCCGTCCGCAAAAGTCGCGCTTCTCCGACGACATCGCGACATTCCCGCGCAGCAAGCAGGCCCAAGCTTCGCCCGATTCTCAACATCGGGAAGCGTGCTGCGACCTTGGGGCGCGCGAGCCAGCGTACTGTCGTCGCAGGCTTGAGATCCAAGGCTGCATCGCATGAGATCATGCGATGCGTGTTGTATCCGCGGCCCATCTTCGAGCCGTCGTGGCCCTGAGCCTCGCGGGGGCCTGTGCTTCGCCGCCGCCACCGGCGCCGCCGCCCGTGCCGAGCTTTCGGACCGGGGTGTCCCACCACGAAGGGAGCATTCTCAGCGGCGTCGTCGCGAGCGAGGCGCCCCGAACCGCTCCGCGAGAGCGTGCAGGCGACGCCGTCGACGAGCGCGA
>CALLZN010000018.1 GCA_937858895.1 uncultured bacterium
CGCTTGCGCGCCTTCGTGTTCTTTGCGGCGGGCGAGCACGACATGCTGCGCGCGCAGCTCGACCGGCTCGAAGCGCGTCCGGCCTTCCGCGCGGGGCGCGCCCGCTGGACCTTGGATTCGATGCGCTGCGCGGTCGCCATCCTCGAGAACCGTGACGCTGACGCCATCTCCCTCTCGCTCTCCAACCTCGATCGCCTGCGCTCCTTGCCCGAGGTCCTCGAAGAGCGACCGAGCGTCCTCATCGAAGCGGCGTGGACCTTGGCACGGCTCGGCGCCGCCAAAGAAGCGAGCGCAGCCTTCGCCGCCTTGCGCGGTCCGCAGGGCTTCGCCGAGCCAGCGCGCGCCGACGCGGCGGTAGCGAGCGGCATGCTCGTGCTCGCGCGCGACGCGAGCCTCGGCAACGACCGCGTGCGCAATGTCGAAGAACTCGGCAGTCGCAGCGGCGCGCGGCGCCTCGAGGGGCTCGCTTTTCGGAAGAGCGGCCGCATCGACCGCGCCCTCCTCTCGCTCAGAGCCGCGATGCCCGGCAGCAGCGACCCGACGCTCATCCTCGAGATCGCCGAATGCGAAGCCCTGGCCGGGCGCGTCGAAGTCGCGCGGCAACTGCGCGCCGACCTCGTGAAAGACGTGACACAACCTCGCCTCGATGAGCCGCGCGAGCACGCCTTGCTGCGCCCGTCCTACGCGCTGGCGCTGCGCGAAGCGCGCCGCGCGCTCTGAAAGGCGCGCTTCCCCCTTGTCAGGTCGATCGAGGAGTTCGACTTCACGTACAAGTCGAAGGGAGCATGCGGGTGCGCGCCGAAGGTCAGGCCCGGCGACGCTCTGATGGATCGGGCGGCATCTGGTTCCAGGTTCGACCCTCGAGGACGCGGCCGGCCTTCTTCTTGTTCTTCCCGCCCCACTGCTTGAAGAAGAACGGCACCTTCGCCCGTTGGCACTGGTCAAGGAGGTCGGTCACCCATTCCGGGTCCATTGGCCTTGAACGGGGGCCTGACTCGCCCCCCACGATGACCCAGTCGATACCGGCCAGGTTGAGGTCGTGCAGTGGTCCCAGCAACGGCTCGAGGGAGAGGAACTTCGTCTGGGCTCCAGTGGGACGGAGCTCGTCAATGCGACAGCGGTACTGGTCGGTTTCGACGCTCACGCCCATCCAGATGTTGGGCGCCCACTCGAGCTTTGGGTTGAGCTCGGCGAGCCGATCTGCACGCTTGGTGAGTACCTGGAATCGGTGCCAGTGCGCTCGAGTCATCACGTCGAAAACCCGTTGGACGTAGTCAAGCGGCACGTCCTTGTGGAAGAGGTCGCTCATCGAGTTCACGAATATCGTCTGCGGCTTCTTCCACCCGAGCGGCAGCTCGAGCATGTGCGGTTGGAGCGTCAGATCAAATCCGTTGACGTAGTTCGCCTGCCCCATCGCCTGCAGGCGCTCTGCCATGCGCTCGGCGTAGCAGTGCTTGCAGCCAGGGCTGATCTTCGTGCAGCCGGTGACGGGGTTCCAGGTGGACTCGGTCCACTCGATGCCTGATCCTTGCGCCATCAGCGCAGCTCCTCGAGCAAATGCTCTGCTATGCGCAGTGCGACGTCCTTGCCGCGCTCGTTACCGACGGCGAAGCAGAGGAGGTATAGCGGGTTGTTGGCCGAGTTTTTCAGAACGCCCGGTTCCTCGACGACACCCGCAAAGACTTCCTTGAGTCGCTTGTTGTAGCGCCGCGCCACTCCTCCACTGCTGCGTCATGGGCGGCGCAACAGTCTCACGCCGCCGACTCGAGGTTCTCGCGGATGATCCTCGGATGACGCGCTGCGATTCGAAGCAGAGCGATCGCCGGCCCTTCGGGCTGTCGTCGATCCTGCTCCCAGTTGCGAAGCGTGTGAACACTGATGCCCATCGCTTCTGCAAAACGGGCCTGTGTCAGGCCAATGAAACGACGAAGCGCAACAATGTCTTCACCGCTCTCGAACTTGCCCGCGATCAGCCGCTTTCGGACTCGCGCAGGCATCGCACGGGCGAGTTGCTTCGAAGTGAGTTCGGGAATGTCAGACATATCAACTACTCCATGGAAGAGCGGTAGTATTCCCGCTCGCGCTTGGTCGCCCAACGGGCGCGATGATTCGGGTCGCAAGTTGGACCGGTTCTTGGTCTCGTCCATGTGACCTCCACGCCCAAAGGCTTCGGCAGGGCCAAGCAAAGTCAATGGCTTACCCATATGCCGAGGTCCGACGAGAGGGACACGAGATTCGGCAACGACCGTGTGCGCAATGTCGAAGAACTCGGCAGTCGCCGCGGGGCGGGGTGCCTGGAGGGGCGTCACTTATTGGAAGAGAGGCTGCATCGACCGCGCCCTGCTCTAGCTCGCGAGCGCCGGCGGATTTTCGTGATCTCGTCGGCAAGTCGCCGACCGCAGCGGACCGATCAGGGAAGTGGAGCTTCCCCCCTGTGTCAATGCCATCGCAGTTCCTGAATCCGTCGCTTCGCGTCTACTGCGCGAAGGAGCTCAGGAGCCTTTTGCGCGACCGCAACATCGTCGTCTATGGGCTGCTGCTGCCGCTCTTCCTCTATCCGCTCTTGCTCTTCTCGATCTCGGAGCTGCGCCAGCTCACGACCGGGATGCGTGAGCGCATGGAGCCGACCATCGCCATGCAGGGTCTCCCCGAGCTCGAGACGCACCTGCACGAGCTCGTGCCGCCGCCGCGCACGCTGCCTTTGACCGGCGGCGCCGGGGAGGCGCTCGAGCGCGGCGCTGCCGACTTGGTCATCGTGCGCGCGGCGGGTAGCGAACGCTTGGTCGTGAGCCACGACTCGACCTCGGGGCCTTCGCGCATCGCGCTCGAACGCTTTGGTCCGGTCATCGAAGCTTGGCGCCGCCAGGCCGAGCGCGAAGAGCTCGTGCGGCAGCGCAAGTGGGTCGAGCGGAGCGACGTGGTCTTCGTGGACGCCTCGGTCGAAACCAACTCGACGCGCGAACTCCTGGCGACCTTGCTGCCGCTCATCCTCATCATCATGTGCACCTTCGGGGCGACATGGCCCGCGATCGAACTGACCGCGGGCGAGCGCGAACGATCGTGCGCCGAGACGACCTTCCTCCTGCCGCTATCGCGGCACGACGTAGCGCTCGGCAAGACCATCGCCGTGACGGCAGCGGCCTTCACTTCGCTCTGCGTGCATCTGTTTGCGATGCTCGTCGCGGCTGGTCCGCTCTTGGCGCAGATCCGCGGCGGCGCTTCGGCGCTACCGAGCCTCGCCTGGACGACGCTGCCGATCGTGCTCTGCTACGGCGTGCTGTTGTCGATTGTCTTCGGGGCGATCTTCTTGCTCGTTGGCAGCTACGCCAAGACCTTCCGCGAGGCGCAGGCCTTCGTGACGCCCGTGCAGCTCGTCATGATGCTGCCGGCCATGTTGACGCTCTTGCCGAGCGCGGAGCTCGACGCGACGACGGCTTGGATTCCGGTCTACAACGCGGGGCTGGCTTTCCGCGCCGCCTTGCTCGGCAACATCGATTTGACGGCGACCGCGACGAGTCTCGCGAGCCTCTCGCTCTGCGCCTTGCTCTGCTTTCGAACAACCGTGCGCCGCCTGTCCGACACCGCCTTCGCGTTGGGCTTCGCCGATGGGGATCGCCTCCGGGAGCGATGGTCATGACGCAGGACTACGACGGCAGCACGGCCCTCGACGCGACGCTCGACGCCGTCTCGAGTGAAGCGAAGCGCCGCCCAGCCATCGACGGGCTCGATTCGTTCTCGGTCATGGCGATCGGTCTGACCAAGATCTTCCAGCGCGGCGAGCGTGACGAAGGCCTCGTCGCCGTGCAGGACGTGAGCTTCGCGTGCTCGAAGGGTGAAGTCTTCGGCCTCCTCGGACCCAACGGCGCTGGCAAGACGACAACGCTACGCATGCTCTCGACGGTCTTGCGGCCAACGATCGGCACCGCGCGCGTCGCGGGCTCGGACGTGCGGCGGGCACCGCAGCATGTGCGTGCCTCGATCGGCTTCTTGTCCGGCAACACGCGCCTCTACCCGCGGCTCAGCGTGCGCGAGACCCTCGAGTTCTTCGGGCGCCTGCACGGTTTTGACGGGTCGGAGCTCGAAGGTCGCGTTCAACACGTGATCCAAGCGCTCGACATGCACGACTACGCCGACCGCCGCCTCGAGAAGCTCTCGACCGGCATGGCGCAGAAGGCCAACATCGGCCGCACGCTGCTGCACGACCCGCCCGTCCTCATCCTCGATGAACCCACGAGCGGCCTCGACGTCCTCGGCGCGGCGGCGATGATCGACTTCGTCGCCGAGATGCGCGAACGCGGCAAGACCGTGATCTTCTCGACCCACATCCTGAGTGAGGCGGAGCGGCTCTGCGACCGCATCGGCATCCTCAACAATGGCCGTTTGCACGCCGTCGGCTCGCTCGACGAGCTGCGCCATCGCACGGGTGAGGACTACCTCGATCAGATCTTCATGTCGCTCGTCCGCGAGGCGCAGGGCTGATGGGCTTCTTCACGCGCTTGCGCGTGCTCGTCGTCAAAGAGCTGCGCGACCTCGCCCGCGACCGCAAGGTCTTCTACGCGGCGATCCTGCTGCCGGCCTTGATCTTCCCGATGCTGCTGGCCCTCACGGGGCGGCTCACGCCCACGGAACTCGACTCCAACCTCGTCTTGCGCATCGGCGTCATCGGACACGGACCGGCGATCGACGAGATCGTGCTCGAGGCACCGTGGGCCAACTGGGCAGCCGGTGGCGACGAAGAGCGCATCCGCAGCGGCGAGCTCGACGCGGCGATCCTCGCCGACTACAGCGGCAAACGCTTGACCAACCTGCGCGTGATCTACGACAAGTCGAGCCCCACGAGCGCGCTCGCGGCCGAGCGTCTCGGCGTCGTCATCGAGCGCGTGCGCGATCGAGCCCGGCGCCGGGCCCTCGATGCGAGCCTCGTGGACGCCGCGGCCTTGCCGCCGCGCGAGGTCGTCTACCACGACCTCGCGGCCTGGGTTCGCGGCGACGCGCCGAAGTCGCCGCAGTTCTTGCCGTCGATGATCATGCTCATGATGCTCGCCGCGGCGGCCTTCGCGGCGATCGACCTCTTCCCGGGCGAGCGAGAACGCGGCACGTTGGAGACCTTGCTCGTGCAGCCGATCCGCGCCGAAGAGGCGCTGCTCGGCAAGTACGTCGCGGTCTTCTTGATCGGCTATGTCGCGGTCTTGGCGAACATCGCGGGTATCGCGTTGGCGTCGACCTTCGAAGCCTCGCCGATCGAGATCCCGCTGACCTTGCCGTGCATCCTCGGAGCCGCCGTGATCACGCTACCAGCGAGCGCGCTCGTGGCCGCCATCCTCGTGCGCGTGGTGGCACGCGCGAAGAGTGTTCGCGAAGCGCAGCACTACCTGCTGCCGCTCACGCTCTTCAACATGATCCCGGCGCTGCTCGCGGCCGCGCCCGAGCTGCGCTTCGATGCCTTCACGGCCTGCCTGCCGATGGCCGGGCCCGCGCTCGCCTTGCGTGAACTCGCGCTCGCCAAGGCTGACTTGCTGTCGCTCCTGATGATGGGCGTGACGACCTTTCTCTACTGCGCCCTCGTGCTGCAGGGTGCCCTCAAGTACCTCGCCAACGAGGAGTCGCTGCTCGGCGAGGACAGCGGTGAAGGGAAGAGCGCGCGCGTGCTCGGCGTCGCGCTCTTCGCGATCCTCGCGACCTATGTCTGCGGTCCCTTCCTCCAGGACGCGCCGCTGCCTCTCAAGGTGCTCGTGCCGCTCGGGCTCTTCACGTGCCTACCTGCGCTCTGGCTCGGCAAGTCCATCGGCCTCGGCTTGGACCTGCGCATGTTCGGGCGCAGGACCAGGGCTCGCTCTTGGATCGTTGCCTTGTCCACGGGCATCGGCCTCGCCTTGCTCGTGAGCGGCGTTGCCGCGTTGCAGCGGCGCGTGATCGCGCCGCCGGCCGCCTTCGACGAAGCAAGCCTTGCCTTGCTCACGTCGCTGCCGTCGTTGCCGCTCGCGCTCTTGATCCTCGCCGTCGCGCCAGCGATCGCCGAAGAGCTGCTCTATCGGCGCTTCGTCCTCCATGGACTGCGTAGTGACTTCGACCGTACGAGGGCCATCGTCTTCAGCGCGGCGCTCTTCGCGATGCACCACCTGAGCGTCTTTCGCTTGCTGCCGAGCTTCTTGGCAGGTGTCGTGCTCGGCCGCCTCGTGCTGCGCACGCATCGCTTTTGGCTGGCACCGGTCGCGCATGCGACGAGCAACGCGACGATGATCCTCCTCGCGCACCCGGATTCACCGCTCGCTGGTGGTTTGATCGCTCGCGCGTTTGGCGCTGACGAACTCGCACTCGGACGCATGCTGCTTGGGGCGGCGATCCTGGTCGTGACGCCGTGGATCTTCGAACGCCGGCCGCTTTGGACACCGGGGCGGGTCGCGTCGCAGCTCGACTGAACCTCACTGTTGCATAAGATCCGCCCGAAGTCGTGCGGTGTGGGCCTCTCGGCCCACGCTGCACGACTGTTCTGGCGAGTCGCTGGAGGTCACATTTTGTGACGAGCGCGCGCAGGCGACCCGTTGGGTCGTCGAGCACGATTCGGCGCAAAAGGGGACCTCCGGAGGCCGCCAGACGGGTGGAGGTTATGCAACATTGAGGTGAAGTCGAGTTCGCAGTCAGGCTTTCGAATCGTCGAAACGAGTTGCAACACCAAAGGGGCGGCGAAGCCATGTAGGGACATGCGTGCCCTTCCCTTCGTGATCGTTCCGTCGCTTCTTGTCTGCCTAGGCGGTCGCGGCGCTGCCACTGCTGAAGATCCGCGCCACGTGACCGAGCTCCTGCAAGCCCTCGCGACGCTCGACGCCGAACGAGCGCGTGACCGCCTCGTCGTGCTCAGGCGCGACGTGCGCGACGCGGCGCGGCGGAAGGCGTACGAGGACTTGGCTCAGCACTTGGGCAAGGTCATCGACGCAGCCCTCGTGGAACGCATCGCGACCGCGCGCGTGCGCGGGGACGCGACGGACCTCGACGCGTGCCGAGCCATGCTGCCGCCAAGCGACCCGCTCGCCATCTGGCTCGGCATCGAAGTCCAGCTTGCCCTCGACGACAGACGCCTCGAGCGCCGCGCCGCCAAGGCTGCGCTCGCGGCGATCGACACCTACAAGCGTCAGCGTGCGCTCTTCGGCGAGGACCTGGGACAGCGGCTGCGACGTGTCTTTGCGTCGACGCAGGCTTTGAGCAAGCCCCTCGGCCGCAGCGGCGCGGCGGTCACGAGCCTCGACGACGCGAAGCGGCTCGCGACGGTATGGGAGGCGCAACTGCGCGACAGGACCGAGGCCTTTCCGCCGGCGATCCTCGATGACGCGACCCTCGATCGACGCATCGACCGCGCTCAGGGCGAGCTTTCGTCGATCGATGCCAAGCTGGCCGCCATCAAAGCGCGCCTCGCGCGGCTACGCGCTCAGATCCCGACCTTGACGCATCGCGAGCGTCGCGACGCCGTCTCGAATCGCGCGCAAATCGAGGCCGACCAACGTCGACTGCAACGCGATCAAAAGGCCCTCGAACGCGACCGCGCCGATGCCGAGCAAGAACTGCGGCGCTGGCGCGGCTTGCGCACGCGCGTGTGAAACGTACGGTCAACCTCAACGCCGATCCCAGTTG
>CALLZN010000019.1 GCA_937858895.1 uncultured bacterium
CGCGACATCAAGCCCGAGAACGTGTTCCTGTCCGAGAAGGGCGAGCTCAAGCTGGTCTTCTTTGGTCGGCGCCTGCGCGGGGAGTGGCACCTCGTGCGCATGAAGGCAAAACCCGGTGAAGCGAGCGAGCAGTGGCTCCTCTTCAAGGCCAAGGATGTCTACGCGCTTGCCTCGCCGTTTGCGCGCGGCTGTGACTTCAGCCGCGCGCCGAGCGCCGACCTGCCGGCGCGGCTGCGCTTCGCCGAGGCACGTGAGCACGAGGTCGTCGATGGGGATGCGCGCTGGGGCTTCGAAGTCGACTTCGAGACGGCCTTCGATGGCCGGCGGGTCTTCTTCGAGCGCAGCGCATCGACGCTGCGCTTTCGTGGCTCTTCGCAGGCGGCGGCGCTGACCAAGCGTCTCGATGCGGATCTGAGCTCGCTCGCGCAGGAGGCGCTGGGGGTCGCAGCCGAGCGCTTCGTCGTCGATGCCGTCCTCGTCGCAACGCAGGACGGCGAGCCGGTGCGCAGCGGCGGCGATGGGCATGCGCTCTACGCAAGCGACATCGTCTACTACGAGGACTGGGACCTGAGGCCGCTGCCCTTGCGCGAGCGCAAGCGCGTCCTCGAGGCGCTGCTCGCGGACGGGCGGCACTTCTTGCACGTGCTGCCGGTCGAAGCCGATGGCCAAGGTCTCGCGACCGCCCTCGCCGTCCGCGGTCACACGACGATGCTCGCCAAGGACCTCGACTCGAGCTACGGCGATGCTGCGCGCGGCGCATGGCGTCGCGTTGCGATCGCGCAGATGGCAGAGCGTAGCGAAGCGCCGGAGACCCGTCGCGATGCGCCCGCCACCCGTCGCGCGCTGCGCATCACGAAGCGCGACAAGGTCTGGTTTCCGCACGACGGCGTCACGAAGGGCGATGTCCTCGACTACTACGCGCGCATCGCAAACGTCCTCGTGCCCTTCCTAAGGGATCGGCCGCTGACGCTGCAGCGCTTCCCGGACGGCATCGAGGCCGAGGGCTTCTTCCAGAAGAACCTGCCCGACCATGCGCCGGCATGGCTCGATCGCGTGCGCATCGAAGGGCGAACGAGCGGGCGCGCCATCGACTACCTCGTGATCGACAGCCAGGACGCCCTGCTCTTCGCGGTCCAGGAGGGCGGCTTCGAGCTACACCCTTGGTTGTCGCGCCGCGGCTCGCTCGACGAGCCCGACTTCGTGCTCATCGACTTGGACCCCAAGACAGCGCCCTTCGAGGACGTCGTGACGATCGCAGGCCTTGTGCGTGAAATCCTCGACGAGGCAGCGCTGCACGCGATTCTCAAGACGAGCGGCCAGAGCGGTCTGCACATCCTCGTGCCGCTTGCGCCTGGCTATGGCTACGACATCGCGCGGCGCTTCGCCGAGGGCATCGCGCGCATCGTCGTGCAGCGGCTGCCGCGCATCGCGACGATCGAGCGCGATCCCAAACGCCGCGCGGGTCGCGTCTACATCGACTACTTGCAGAACCGCCGGGGGCAGACCGTGGTCGCGCCCTTCTCGCTGCGACCGCGTCCCGGCGCCATGGTTTCGACGCCGCTCGCTTGGGACGAAGTCGGTCCCGACCTCGACCCGCGCGACTTCACCTTGCGCTCGGTCGTGCGCGAACTCGAGCGGCGCGCAGCTCTGCTCGCAGGCCTTCCCGGCCTTACGCCGACAACGCCGGGCCAAAAGCTCGAAGCGGCTCTCGACCGATTGTTGCATTGGCTCGGCCCGAAAGGCGCCTGACGGCTGCGATGTGGTCCAACTACTTGCGCCAGCGATGCAAGGTGTAGTACGCGGTCGCTGTCGTCAAGGTCGCTGCCGGCGCCCCTGACTTGACCGTCGTCGTGATGCTATAGACCCACGGCAGGGCGCCCGCTTCTCGCTCTGCCGACTCTATGGATTGTGCATCGAGGGTGAGCTCCACGGACGTGGCGTCGGAGCTGAGCGTGGCGGCCTCGACCTTGACGCTGGAGGCGTCGAATTTCTTGGATCCATACTCGGGCTGGTAGCGATAGCGCCAGCGGCGGACCTCGTAGGACGCCGTCGCGGTGGCGCTCTCTGCGTCGACAGGCAAGGTGAAGCGCAGCACGAAGCCCGCGCGCGCGACGCTCACGGCTTCGATCGCGAAGGGCGTGGTCGCGCCATCCCAGACGATGCGTTGCAGACCAAAGGGCGCTGGGCCACGCGAACCCCAACCTCGACCCGTCTGGCCGCACCAGAGCGAGCCGTCGGGCGCGAAGCGGCAGCGCACGACGCCGCACTGCAAGTGGTCAATGAAATTGATTGCACAGCCTTGGTAGACGCCGTCCACCTGTTCGAGCTGGACGCGAAATAGATTGGACCGCGTTTGGTCACCAAGGAAAACCTGCCCAACAAAAGGCCCGAACTTGCCCGCGGTTTCGTCCCACACGGGCTCACCTGGAGAGCTCGCGAGGTCGCCATGCGGAAAGTAGACGGCTGGCGGCGTCTGGACCTCGCCATACTTTTCGATCGAGACCGAGTTCAAGTCGACGCCGCGCCAGTCCGGATGGTCCATCAACGACGACGGATGGCCGTGGAAGCGACCCTTGACGACGTGGTGCAAGCCCGACGTCGCGACCCAGTCGCCTTGGTTGTCGGTGTAGAAGATCTCCCCAAGCTTGTTGCGGCCGATGCCGCACGGCGAGCGCATACCCGCGCTCCAGGGCTCGAACTCACCCGCAGGCGTGACGCGCCAGGACCAGCCGCGGTACTTCGCCGCGCGACCCATCTTGCCGTCGTGCACGCGCGCGAGGTCCCACTTGTCGGATCCCGCCCAGCCCTTCCAGCTGAGCGTCGTGTTGAGGGTCCCATAGAAATTGCCTTCGTCGTCGCGAATGAGACCGAAGGCGTACTCATGGTAATTGTCGGTCAGCCCCCAGGCCGCTGATACCGTGCGGTATTCGTCGGCCACACCATTTCCATCGCGGTCGATGAGCTCGGTCAATTCGGGTCGTTGCACGACGAAGACGCGATTGTGATCGGAGTCGACATTGTGATCGGAGTCGACAAGGATGCCCAAGGGCTCGTGCAAGCCGCTGGCGAAGCGCCGCCATTCGTCGCCGCGGCGCGTCCACACGTCGCCCTCGCGCGTGCACACGTAGAGCGTGCCGTCGGCCGCGAAGTCCATGCCGCCGACGCCAAAGGCGACGCCCTTCGGCGTTGCGATGGTCTCGACGCGATAGCCGGGTGGCAGGATCTTCGGTGCGTCTTGGGCCGCGAGGTTGTAGGCGACCAGTAGGGCCGCGAAGGCGGCTCGCATCATTTGGTGGCCTCCTGCTTGCGAATCGTGACGCTGAACTTGGCCGCTTCTTTGGCGGGCACTGCGAGGCCGTCCGCCGACCACACGCCGGCGCTCGCTTCGACGTCGAGCTTGGACCTGTCGATGACGAAGCGCACGTCACTCGCGATGTCTGCGAGCTCGAAGTCGTAGCGCAATCCAATCCCATGTGGCGCTGGACTCACCGTCCACACGACTTCCTGTCCGGACCAGTCGACGAGGAAGCTCGTCGCCTTCCCCGTGCGGTAGCCGCGGAAGCGCACAGCGCCCTCCGCCACGCCCTCGCGGCGCAACGGAAAGCCGATGTCGCCGACCTCGAAGCGCTCGCCGAGGATGCGACAGGGCTGGCCGCCACGGCCGAATCGATCCGGCGCGACATCGAGGAAGGCGCCCGACCACGCGAACTGCATGCGGCACGTCTCAGCGTCGAAAACGCAGTGAATACCCGGTGGCATGCCGACGGCGATCGAGCGCGCCGACGCCGCTTCGACGTGCACGCGCAAGACGACCGCCTCGTGCATGACCAGGATCGGGATCGCCGCAGGCGCGGGACTCACAGGTTTGGCCGTCAGCGCGGTCTTCGGCAAGTTCGGTCCTTCGATCGCGATGCTGAGTTCTTGGCCGCCACCGCCTTGGAAGTACTCGACCCGAAGCTCATGGCTGCCTGCCGTCAACTCGATGCTGCCCTCGCGTTCGGGGCCAGCTGGATGGATGCCGTCATGGGCGACGACCTCCTTTCCATCGACGCGGACCCGCGCGCCGTCGTCACAACGCAGAAATAGGCGATGCCGTCCAGCCGTCGTGACATGGAGTTTTGCATGCAACCAAAGTCCATACTGCGAGCGCTTGCCGATGGCGGCGAGGTCGATGAGTTCGCCTTCGAGCTTGGCTCTCGGCGGCGCGCTCTTCCCTTCGATCGATGCCTCGAGCTCTGCCAGCGTGCGCAAGGGAGCCTCGACGAGGCGATACTGGAGCTCCGACAAGAGTGGGGGCACGACCTCGCCGACCATCATCACACCGCGCATCGAGAACGAGTGCCCCGGCAGCGTGCAGACGTAGGGGTAGGCCCCGGGGGCCTGCGGCGCGCGGAACCAGATGCTCTGCTCTTCGGCGGGCAAGAGCGCCCTCGTGTGGACGATGACATCTTGGTGGTCGGGCACGAAGTCACGCGCGCTCGCCCCTTCCCCGAGCGCGATCGCGGCCTTCGCGACGCGATCGACCGCGCCAGCGCTCGCGCGGCAGAGGATGAAGTTGTGCTGCATCGAGTCGTTGTTCGTCAGCGTGAGCTTCACCTTGCTCGCTGGGCGCACCGTGAACTTCTCGATGTCGTAGCGCATGAGCGCTGGTACGACGCCGAGGCGGATGTCGTGGTCAACAATCGCGAAGCCCGCCGGCGGCGCGCTCGGATCTTTGGGCGCACAAGCAGCGACGATCGAAGCAACGACGGCGAGGCCAGCGAGGACGACGCTACGGGAGGACGGCGGTGCACATGCGGCAAGTTGTGGGGCGCGCATGAGGCCTTCAGCGCACGACGAAGTTGACGAGGCGACCGGGCACGACGATCTCCTTGACGACCGTCTTGCCCGCGAGCTGTGCCTCGACCACGCCGCGCGCAGCGCCGAGGATCGTGGCTTCGTCCGCGTCGGCGGCGACGACGACTTTGCCGCGCAGCTTGCCGAGGACCTGGACCGCGAGCTCGACGAAATCCTCCTTCAAGAGCGCCTCGTCATAGCTCGGCCACGGCTCGTAACTGATGCTCGCGTCGTGGCCGAGGCGGCGCCACAGGTCTTCGGCGAGGTGGGGGGCGAAGGGCGCGAGCACACAGACGAAGCGCGTGGCCTGCGAGCGCGTCAGCGCCTCGGGCTGCTTGGTCGCCTCGTTGACGAAGACCATCATCGCCGAGATGGCCGTGTTGAACTGCATGCGCTCGAGGTCGTGGCTGACCTTTTGGATCATCTTGTGCAAGGCCTTCTCGAGCTCTGGGCTCTCAGCGCCGCCGTCACGCAGCAAGTGCGGATGCATGACCGCGACCTCGCCGACTTCGCCGTCGGGCACGTAGAGGCGCCAGACGCGCTGCAAGAAGCGATGCACGCCAGGCAAGTCGTCCGGGTTCCAGGGCGTCGAAGCCTCGAGCGGACCCATGAACATCTCGTAGAGCCGCATCGTATCGGCGCCCCAGCGCTCGATGATCTCGTCGGGGCTCGAGACGTTGCGCAGCGACTTCGACATCTTCGCGACGATGCGCTCGAGTGCTTCGCCGCTCGTCTTGTGGAAGAAGGCGCCGTCCTTCTCTTCGGCCTCGTCGACCGGGATCAGCGCGCCGCGCGCATCCTTGTAGGCAAAGGACAGGACCATGCCCTGGTTGAAGAGGCGCCGGAAGGGCTCCTTCGTCGACACGACGCCGAGGTCGTAGAGGACCTTGTGCCAGAAGCGCGCATACAAAAGGTGCAAGACCGCGTGCTCGGCCCCGCCGACGTAGAGGTCGACCGGACCCCAGTAGCGCTCGGCGTCCTCCCCGAAGGGTGCGTCAGCGTTGTGTGGGTCCATGAAGCGCAAGTAGTACCAGCAGCTGCCGGCCCACTGCGGCATGGTGTTGAGCTCGCGACGCGCGGGTGCACCGCTGCTCGGGTCCGTTGTTTGCACCCAGTCGACTGCCTTGGCGAGCGGCGGCTCCATGTTGCCGGACGGCGCAAAGTCCGTGAGCTCGGGCGGCGTCACCGGCAGCAGCTCGTCGGGCACGAGACGATGCGATCCGTCATCCAAGTGCAGGATCGGGAAGGGTTCACCCCAGTAGCGCTGGCGCGAGAAGAGCCAGTCGCGCAGGCGGTACTGGGTCTGCGCTTCGCCGATGCCGCGCGCTTCGAGCCAAGCGATGACCTTGGCGATGGCGTCCTTCTTTTGCAGGCCGTCGATCGACAGTTCGTCGGACGATGAGTTGACTGCGATCCCGTCGCCGTGGAAGCAGGTGACGGTCTCGGACCCGCTCTCGTTGCTGCGTTCGACGCTGCGGTCGGGGGCTTTGCCGTCCGGCGGCTGCACGACCTGGACGATGGGGAGGCCGTGCTCGAGCGCGAAGTCGAAGTCCCGCTCGTCGCCACCCGGCACGGCCATGATCGCGCCGGTGCCATAGCTCATGAGGACGTAGTCGGCGATCCAGATCGGGACGCGGCTGCGCGGGTCGCTAGCGGCGAAGACCGGGTTGCGCGCGAAGGCGCCGGTGAAGACCCCGCCCTTGTCCTTGTTGAGGTCGGTGCGGTCGAGGTCGCTCTTCTGCGCGGCACTGCGTCGATACTGGTCGACGGCCTCGCGGCGGTCCGCAGTCGTGATCGTGTCCACGAGGGGATGCTCGGGGGCGAGCACCATGTAGGTCACGCCAAAGAGCGTGTCGGGCCGTGTGGTGAAGACCTCGAAGCTCGCGGCCGTCGTGCTTGTCGCGTCACCCGCGTCACTCGCCTCGACCGCGAAGCGGATCTGCGCGCCGCTGCTCTTTCCGATCCACGTCCGCTGCATGGCCTTGATCGACTCGGGCCAGTCGACGAGCTCGAGGTCCTCGAGGAGGCGCTCCGCATAGGCGGTGATGCGCAGCATCCACTGACGCATTGGGCGCTTCTCGCAAGGGTGGTCCCCGCGCTCGGAGCGACCGTCGATGACCTCCTCGTTGGCGAGCACCGTACCCAGCGCTTGGCACCACCAGACCGGCACTTCGGCGAGGTAGGCCAAGCCCTTCTCATAGAGGCGCGCGAAGATCCACTGCGTCCACTTGTAGTAGGCCGGGTCGGTCGTGTTGATCTCGCGCGTCCAGTCGTAGCTGAAGCCGAGGCGCTGGAGCTGGGACTTGAAGCGCGCGATGTTCTTGGCCGTCTCCTCGCGGGGGTGGGTTCCGGTGCGGATCGCGTGCTGCTCGGCGGGCAGGCCGAAGGCGTCCCAGCCCATCGGGTGCAGCACGTTGTGACCCTGCATGCGCTTCCAGCGCGCGAGGATGTCGGTCGCGGTGTAGCCCTCGGGGTGGCCGACGTGGAGCCCCGACCCGCTCGGGTAGGGGAACATGTCGAGCACGTAGTACTTGGGCTTCTTCGCGTCGAAGTCGGCATCACCCGGGCCGGGGGTTCGGAACGTCTGCTGCTCGTCCCAAAAAGCCTGCCAGCGGGGTTCGATGGTGGAGGGGTCGTAGTTTTGGCGCGCCATGGTCTCTTCGCGCACACGGTAGCAGAAGGGCTCCCAACTTGAACCTCGCCGTGCGAGACTGCCGACCGTGGATCCGGCGCCTGCATCCCCGCTCGAACGCTGCTTGCTCGTGCTCTTGGCCTTGCTCGGCGT
>CALLZN010000020.1 GCA_937858895.1 uncultured bacterium
ACTTGGGTGCGCGTCGCCATGGACGTCAACCCGCTCTACTACGGCCTCTCGGCGCTGCGGCATGTGCTCTGGCTCGAGGATGCGCCGCTGCGGGCGGCGCTGCCGCCGCTCTGGCTCTGCATCGCAGTCACTGCGGGCCTCGCGGTCTGCACGCTCGCCCTCGCCGCCCGCGCCGTGACCAAGAAGACCCTCTGACACGTCAACCGGCGAAGAAGGCCACGCAGCATGACCAGCACTGCATCGACGAAGCGAATCATCATCGTCTCTGTCTTGCTCCTCGCGATCGCGGGCATCGCGGCGGCCGCCGCTCTGCAGTACTACACGCGGGAGGTAAAGGGCAAGGCCGTGCTCCCCGTCCTTGGTGAAGTCATGGACTTCGAGTTCGAGAACTACGACGGCACCAAGGTCACGCGCGCCTCGATGCTCGGCAAGGTCTGGGTCGTCGACTTCATCTTCACGACCTGTGGCGGCCTCTGCCCACTCATGACCACGGCGATGGGCCAAGTGCAGCAGGGAGTGCGCGCCATCGGCGGCCTCGACGCGACTTCGCTTCGTCTCGTCTCGGTCACGACCGATCCGGAGGTCGACACCAAGGAGCGCTTGCGCGCTTATGCAGAGACGCACGAAGCGCGCCCCGAGCTCTGGTACTTCTTGCGCGGGCCCTTCGCCGATGTGCAGCGCTTCTCGCAGGACGCACTCAAGCTCTCTCTCGAACGCGCGACGAAGGAACAAGTCTCGGCGGGGGCCGGGAAGGGAATACACAGGGAACGCCTCGTGCTCATCCAACGGCCCGGGCGCATCCCGCGCCTCGTCGCCGAGTGAAGCGCTCAAAGAAAGCATGACGATTCAAGATCTCCCAGCGCTCAACGCGCTGCTCAACACCTGTGCAGCGCTTTGCATGGTCGCCGGCGTCATCGCGATCAAGAAGAAGCGCGAGTCCTTGCACAAGACCTTGATGCTCACGGCGGTCGCCTTTTCGGCGCTCTTCCTCGTGAGCTACCTGACCTATCACGGCTTCGGCGAGAGCAAGAAGTTCTTGGTTCAGGGCTTCTGGCGCTACGCCTACTTCACGATGCTGATCACCCATGTGGTCCTCGCTGTCGTGACTGTGCCCCTCGTGTTGATGTCGGTCGTGCGCGGCTTGAAGGACCAGCGCGGTCCTCACCGCCGCATCGTGCGCATCGCCTTCCCGATCTGGCTCTACGTTTCGGTGACTGGCGTTCTCGTCTACTTCAGCGTGCACGTCTGGCAGTGACGCCGTAGGTGAGTCGATCGGCTAAGATGCGGCATCGATGGACACGCCGAACCCAATCCTTCACGCCAGTCGAGCTGCCTGGGATCAGTTGATCACGAGCATCAACCCTCCCGCCATGCTCGTCGCGATCGCGAACATGATGGGCGAGCGAACACGTCAGTACGTGAGTGTCGAAGATGTGTGGCAAGAAGTACTCTTGTCCGCCTATCGCGATCGCGCGCGCTGCGAATGGCGCGGCCGGGCCGCCTTTCGTCGGTGGCTACTGGGCATCGCGAGAAATCGCGTGCGTGACCTCGCCGATCACATGCATGCCCTCAAACGAGGGTCCGGGCATGGGCGAACTTTGTCGGAGTATCAAAGTACGTCGGACTCGAGCGCGGACGACCACTACGCGGGACCCTGTTGTACGACGACGCCGAGCCGCGCCGCCGCCGACCGCGAGATGGCGACCGTGTTGGAGCAGGCCTTGACTGCCATTCCCGAGCCTTGGTGCCAAGTTGTCCGCATGCGCTTGTTCGAAGAGCGGACGCTGGATGAAATTGCCGAGCAATTGCAGATCGGTGTCGAAGCGGTTCGATATCGCTTCCATCGCGGCGCAGACGTCTACGCACGAGAGCTGAAGCGGCGCCGCGTCGTTTCTTTCGATGCTCCGACGCCCGATCCCGGCTAATGTCCGTGGTCTTGGTCGCACGTTTAGCACAAAAACAGCAACGATTCGCAGGTTGTATTCCTCTAGCGATCCCATGGCAGAGCTCAGCGCAGATCGTCATGGCGAACGGAGAAGAATCTGTGGGCGCGCTCTCGACGAGATCCTGACGACCTGGACAACCGACGAGACGCTTGACGACCACGCTTGGAGGGCAAGGTATCCCGAGTTGGGTGAAGATGGCATCGCCGCCGTCTTGGACTTGGCACGAGAGGTCGCGGTGTTGAGGCCACACCGACTTCCGCGAGTCCCTGGGTTTCGAATCATCGAAGAGCTAGGTCGCGGCGGCATGGGGATTGTCTACCGAGCGGAGCAAGTAGGCGTCGAGCGCATCGTCGCGCTCAAAGTCCTGCTCGATGGAAGTCGGTCGGGCCAGCGTGGCCGCGCGCGGTTCCTCTCGGAGATCAAGAGCCTCGGGCAGCTTCGCCATCCGAACATCGTGACGATCTATGGAGTCGTCGAGACGAGCGATGTCGTTGCCTTCGCGATGGAATGGGTCGATGGGCGCAGCCTCGCGTCTCTGCTCGACGAGCTCGGCGAGACTAGGCGTTGTGGAGACTTGCCGTCATTGCATTTTGGTGGCCGAGGCAGTGGGCGACTTCCCCGCAATGCCGTCCATTGGTTTTGCACAGTCGGGGCAACTCTAGCCAGAGCTCTGGCAGCCGTACATGAGCACGGGCTCGTTCACCGAGATGTCAAGCCCAGCAATGTACTGCTCCGCGCGGACGGAACCGTCCTCTTGAGTGACTTCGGTCTAGTGCGCGATACTGATCTCGACTTGACTCGGACGGGACAGGTTCTCGGCACACCGGCGTTCGCCGCTCCGGAGCAACTGCGTGATTCCGATGTCGGACCGGCAGCGGATATCTTCGCACTCGGTGCCACATTGCACTGCGCTCTCGCCGGTCGCGCGCCTTTTGCGGGACGTACACCCATGCAACTCCTCGCGAGTATCGAAGGGCGTCGCCGCTCGCCGCTGACGCAGCTCGGCATATCAAAGGACCTGGACACGATCATCGGTCGTTGTCTCGAAGCCGAGCCCGCAGATCGCTACGCGTCGATGTCCGAAGTCGCCGAAGACTTCGACAACTTGCTTGCCATGCGCCCCGTCAATGCGCGCCCGCTCGGCTTCGCTACGAGGTCGCTACGCCGCGTGAGGCGCAATCGCGGAGTAGTCACGGCCGTCGTCGTTTCGGCAGCGCTGACGCTCGCGTTGGCAGTCGGACTCGGCTCTTGGCTCTGGCAACGCGCAAGTCTCGTGGACCGCTTCGAGCGGGCTCTCGATGTGGCGCGCTTTCTCCTTCTTGAGCCAACGCACGAAGAGCGTGTCGAACTTGCTCGGTCCGACAAGGGGCCAGAGCGGCCTTCTGTTTTCACGGTGTCGAGTGCGGAGGCGCTCGCGGCATATGACGTAGCCGTCGCTCTGGATTCGAGCAGAGCCGACGCTGTCCTCGAGCGTGATATCGTTGGAGTAGCGCATTCGCTCATCGAACGAGGCGACGCATCGCCGTCGGCGGCAATGATTGAGTTCGCGCCGGCGACGACTGCTTGGCTCGAATCGTCGACAAAAGCCCTGGAGCTCAGCGATGGCCAGATCGCTTCGATGTCGACCACGGACCGGCGTGCTCTAGGACTGCTCGCCTTTCTCTTGGGTCGTGTGCAGCTGTGCCACGCGGTCTGGAATGACTTGGAGTTGACCGGTGATCCATTCATCGACGCGGCTTCGGGTCAATTGCACTTGCAACACGGGCGCTGGAGCTTGGCGCTACCAAGGCTCTCGCGCGCGGCACATGTTTGGCCCAACGCCGGCTTCCTAGCCATTGCACTGGCTGATTGTTCCGTACGCGTTGGGGATCTCGGAGTAGCTGCGCGCGAGATCGAGCGGGCGAAGAGCCTTCAGCTCAAAGACCCATTCGATACGCACGTCCGTGTCGAAGCGGACTTGCAAGCGGCCCTAGGGAACTACGAATCTGCGGCGGTCTCGTACGAGCATGTGATTGCGGCTCACAAAGGAGTGTCGGCGCGGCGGAACTACGCCGCGATGCTCGAAAGAAGTGGCGACATGCGTCGGTGGTTCGATCTTCAACTCGACGCTGCTTGCCATGGGCACTGGGAAGTCGACATGCTCGCGGTGGCGTGGCGTTACTGGTCGTCACTGTCCTGGGGTGAACGGCGCGACGAGTTCCTCGAACGATGGAGTGCCAACTCGGGCGACTCTCGCCTGCTACGCCTCAAGCTGTGGTGGTTGGACGCACAAAATTGTTCGTATTCTTCAACGCCAGAGCCACGTTCTTCCTCTGCAGTGACTGAAGAGGCCATTGACGGTCTCGCTACTCTGTTGGAGATCTGCAGCATGGAGAAAGACAGCACGATGTTTAGCGCCCTACCTGGCGAAGTGAAGTCCGTACTAGCGTGGATCTATGCAGCGTCAGCTTCGGCGCGGTTGGGCAAGACTTCCGTTGGGCGATGGGTTGGTACGAGCCTCATCACCGCTGTTCATTGGATCTCGATCTTCGTCGCGGCGTCGTTCGTGGACGAAATCGACGCGCAGGGTGCTCCGACCGCGCATTGGACCAACGTCACAACGCCGACTGGACCATCGCCGCGCCGAGACCTCGTGAATGCGATCGACCCGACGAATGGCAATGTACTCGTGCATGGTGGTTATCACGACGTGACGCGGACCTACGCGAGTGACTCGTGGAGCTGGAACGGCACCAGATGGACCATGGTCACCGCGACGCCGAACCCGGGAGCATTGTCCGGCGCGGGGATGGTTGGAGTACCCGCTCACCAGATGGTTGTGCTCTTCGGTGGGTATGATTCCGCGAACTACTCCGATCGAACCTGGATCTGGGATGGAACGACTTGGACGAATGTGACGATGCCGACTGGCAATCCACCTGGACGCGAAGGGCATCACGTCGTCTACGACGAAGCGCGTGGCGTCGTCGTTCTCCATGGTGGGAGGAACGGCACTGGGGTGCTGCGAGACACCTGGGAATGGCGACCGACGACCCGCACGTGGCGGCAAGTCTCGAATGTCGGTCCCAAGCGCTACTCACATGGTTGCGCATACGACCCTGTTCGGCGCCGCGTCGTGCTGCACGGAGGCACGGACGGTCCCGGGCGGATTCTTGGCGACACGTGGACATGGGATGGAGCGACATGGGTGCAAGTCGCGACGGCAGGTCCGGTCAGATGGACGCACGCAATGACCTGGGACGATTCGCGGCAGGCGGTCGTCATCTTCGGAGGCGCAGATTCCGCGACCACTCTGCAATCATCAGTGTTCGTTCTCGGTTCGTCCGCTTGGACTTGGTCGCTGGCAGCGCCGACATCGCTTTCGACGCCGTTGCCGAGGAGCTACTGTTCGATGGTCTATCACCCGGGCAGCAACGCGATCATGACCGTTGGTGGCTGGCTCGGCGCGGGACGCAACGTGACGACGACCTGGACCTTGACTTCTCAGTTACCGGCTCGGATCGTCGATACGGGACCCGGATGTCCGGACAGCAACACTATGCTCGTGCCCGAGCAACGCCGGCGACCGGGAAGCGGGCCGTGGTTGGGTGACACTCTCGTTCTCGACTACACCAAGCTACCGGCGACGTTTCCGTTTGTTTCACTCCTCCTACTCGGTGCTAGCAATCCCAGTCTCGACGTCGGTCGTGGCTGCGTGTTTCGAAGTGACCTCGCACTGCCGCCACTCGTCTTGGTCGGTGCAAGTGCAACTTGGAGCTTGCCCATCGATTCGCGTTGGGGCCCGCTGACATTTCATAGCCAGGTGGTGTCGCTCAGTTTAATACATGGACCATTTCCGACAGCGATGTCCAATGGCTTGGCGATCACACTAGGCAGTCGATGAGCCTCCACGTGCGTCAAGTGAACCCGCATCACCACTGACTTCGTAGCGAGCGACGTAGAGATCGCGCGCGAGCCCGTCGCGTTCGAAGCCCGTGCGGTAAAAGCCGCTTTGGGCCATCGTGGCGTCCATGCGTGGCAGCGGCGTAGCGTGGCGGCTCGGCCTCTTGCGGAGCAGAGTTGCCCGGATGCGCCGGCGTACGCCGTGAAGCGAGTAGGGCGTGAAGGCCGAGACGATGACGGTCTTCAGAGCGACGCGCGCGACCTCGCGTAGGATGTCGTTCTGGTCCCTTGCCTCGAGGTGGTGGAGGAAGCGAAAGCAAACGACCGTGTCGAAGGCAGCGTCCTCGAAGGGCAACGCGTCGAGGCTCCCACGCAGCAGGCGAGTCGCGCCGGCGAGGCGCGCTTCGCGCAGCATGGCGAGCGAACGATCGAGTCCACACCAGGAAACTCCATGGGCACGTAGGAGCTCTTCGAGGCGGCCGGCCCCACAGGGCGCGTCGAGGACGTGGCCAAGGTCCAATCCCTCGAAGAGACGCTGCAGCATCGAGGCTTCACGCTGCGTGCGCGCGAGCGAGCGAGCCCGGTAGCGGGCTGCCTTCGTGCCTTGGTCATAGCGCCACGAGCTGTCGCGCGAGCCTTCTTCCATCACTCGCTATCTTCGCGCATGCGCGTCGCGTTGGCGATGCTAGGGCTCGAAGGCGCGTCGACGGGGCCGAGTCGGCTGGCGAAGAGCCGCAGCGTCGCGCGTTGCGCCGCCGGGCGTCCAGCCGCCGCAAGGTAGCGCGCTGCGAAGTCCTCCCGGTGTTCTTGGATGGCGTCGCTGCCTGGCGACGTGAAGAAGCGCACGAGCGCGCGGCCCAGCTCGCGCGCGCTGGCGCGCTTCGTCCGCCGCGCGTTGTGGAAGTCGAGCAGGCCGTAGTTGCCGTTCGACAAGACGAAGACGTGGTCGAGACCCAAGTCCGGCAGGAAGAGGCCCGCCGCGACGCTGCGGCCGAGCTCTTCGGCGACATCGGGTAGGTGAGCAACGACGGCCTCGGGTCCATGGTCGGACAAGGGTCGACCATCGAACGACTCGGTCAAGAGGAGCGAGCGAAGTTCGCGGTTGCCCGCGAGCTCTTGGCCCCAGGCTAGGACGCGCGGCGGATGGAAGCCCGCATTGCAGAGCGCGTGCATGATCGCCACTTCGCGTGCGGCTTGACTATGACACCGGGGTTGCTGCCAGCGTAGGCGAAGGTGGTTCTTGAGCTGGATGCCGTGGAAGCGCTTGAGGTAGCCGACCGTGCGGCCGAAGTCGACGCGCTCGACATCGCGGTTGCGGTTCTGGTCGACGAGGTCACCGCGCCAGCGATCCCAAGCTTCGTCGAACGAGAGCGTGGCCGCACCGCGTGACGACATGTTCGTCATGCTGGTCTGGAAGTCCGGGGCCAGGTAGAGGCGCACGCTCACGCGGCGCATCATGGCAGATCGCGAATGGCTCTGCAGTACGTCGAGGAGGCCTTCGGCCCGCATGTCGCGAAGATGCTGGCCTTGGTGGTGCCGCAGCAGGTGTTCATGCATAGTTCGGGCTAGGACATACCGGATTCGGGTGACTCGGCGATTGCGCTCCGCGCGCGCGGGGCGCACTCTCGAAGCGTATGGCGAAGTCAAACGAGTCGAAGTCAAACGAGTCTGGGACCTCTGCCGCCAAGCAGCGATCCGTATCCGCTTCGAAGCATGGCATGACCCGCGAGCTGATCGCGCGGCTGCCCAAGACCGACTTGCACTGCCACTTGGACGGCAGCTTGCGCCTCACGACGCTCATCGAGCTCGCGGATGAACGCAAGGTGGCGCTGCCCTCGAAGAGCGAGAGCGGCCTCAAGGAGCTGGTCTTCAAGCGCGCCTACAGCAACCTGCCTGAATACCTGAAGGGCTTCGAGTACACGGTCGCCTGCTTGTCCGACGCCGAGTCGCTCGAGCGCGCGGCCTACGAGCTCTGTGAGGACTGCGACGCCGAGAACGTGCGCTATGTCGAGGTGCGCTTCGCGCCGCAGTTGCACGTGCGGCCTGGCTTCGATCTCGGGCAGGTCCTCGGTGCTGTTTGCAAGGGCATCGCGCGCGCCGAGCGGCGCATCAACGCTCGCGCCAGTGTGCGCGATGCGAAGGAGCCGCCCTTCCGCGCCGGCGTGATTTGCTGTGCGATGCGCTTTTTCAATGAACACTTCAGTCCGCACTATCGCGCCTACTTCGAGGCGCTGCCCTCATCGCCCTCGGATCGCATTTTTGCCCTCGCTTCGCTCGAGCTTGCGCGGGCGGCCGTCAAGGCCAAGGAGGCGGGCCTGCCGGTCGTGGGGCTCGACCTCGCGGGCCAGGAGCGCGGTTTTCCGGCTGGTGACCACCGCGAGGCCTACCAGCTCGTGCACCAGCACTTCCTCGGCAAGACGGTGCACGCCGGCGAAGACTACGGACCCGAGTCGATCTTCCAAGCGATCACCGACTGTCTGGCGGATCGCATTGGACATGGTACGTGGATCTTCTCGACCAATAAAATTCACGACCCGTCCATCCGAGATCGCAAAGCCTACGTCGACGAACTCGTCCGCTACGTGGCCGAGAAGCGCATCACGCTCGAAGTCTGTTTGACGTCCAATCAGCAGACGATTCCGGAGTTTCGAGACGACCTCGCCAAGCACCCGTTCAAGAAAATGCGCAAGGAGCGGCTCTCGGCGACGCTTTGCACGGACAACCGCCTCGTGTCCGATACGACTGTAACCGACGAGGTTTGGCGCGCGGTGGAGACCTTCGGGCTACGACCGCGCGAGGTCAAGAATCAGCTGCTCTATGGCTTCAAGCGCAGCTTCTTCCCGGGGCCGTATTTGGAGAAGCGCGCGTGGGTGCGCCACGTGATCGACTGCATGGACGGCATCTTCGAAGAATATGGCTTGCCGACCGACACGGCGGTGTGACCGCGCAAGGGTCACTCATGTCACTCAGGGCACTCAGGCCAGCAGTCCGTCAGTCCGTCAGTTTTTCTTGTCGCTTGGTGACTTCGGCGTCGCGCCTTCTTCGCTCCCGGCTTGGAGCTCGCGGATGCGGGCGACGAGGTCCGGACCATGTTGGCCGACGTTCACTTTGTCGATGATCGCGCGCAGGACGCCCTTCTCGTCGATCAGATAGGTGACGCGCTTTGCGAAGGGCCTCGAGTCCATCGCCGCGCCATACTTGGCGGCGGCGCTGCCATCGGGGTCGCTGAGGAGGCTGAAGTTGAGCTTTTCTCTGCTGTGGAATTTGGCTTGGGTCACCACATCGTCGAAGGCAAGGCCATGAACAGTGACCCCAAGCTGTTCGAAGTCGGCAACGCTGTCACGCAGCGAGCAGAGTTCGGCCGTTCAACCACCCGTCAAGGCCTTCGGATAAAAGGCGAGGACCGTCCAGCGCTTCGCCGCGCCGCCGATCCGCACGAGCTTCCCTTCGTGGTCATTGAGGCTGAAGGCCGGCGCGGCGGCGCCGATCTGGGCCTTGGTGGTGCGAGCTCCGTCAGCCTCGACCTTCTTGTCGCCCTGGGCGGCGAAGGTCAGGACCAAGGGCAACATCGCGAGCGCGGTCAAAATGGTGGCTGGCGTCATGGCCGTCACGATAGCGCACCCGGGCTCGCGTCGTACCGTGGGAGGGCTCGCGCTTTCCCGCTGATCAGGCGCGGGCTTCGAGCAGCATCGGCCCCGCGAGCAGGTGCTGCCAAGGTTCGACGAGCAGGGCTTCGCGGCGCAGGTTGCGCCACTCGGGGTTCGCGAGGATGGGACCGCCGACGAGGCTCAAGAGGTGGGTGCCACTGCGCAGCAGTTCACGACGGTCTGGATGGGAGTCGTCGGCGAGCAGGGTCAGCAGCAGAAGCAACTGCGTGTACTCGCGTCCGCCGGCGCGGCGCTTGCCATCGATGAAGCGCTTGATGCGCGACCACACGCTGCGGCGCGTGTTGCGCACATGCGTGAGCAGGGCCGTGTCGCGTTCGAGTGGCTTTCCGAGGCGAGCTTCGACTGCTTCGATCAAGGCGCGCAGCAAGGCCGTGCGCAGCGTTTGCCAGAGGCTGCTCGCTTCCTCGGGCGGTGTCTCCAAGAGCGGCTGCGGTCCGAAGGCCCAGGCGTGGATGCGCGCGAGCTTTTCATTGGTGCCATCGTGCAAGTCGGCGAGCGCCTTGGCGCGGCTCTCGCGCTCCACCGAAAAGGATGCACGAGCCAGCAAGAGGGCGTCGCCGCTGTTGCGCGCGAGCTCGGTCAAGGCGCCCCGCAGAACGAGTTCTCGAAAATCGACGTCACTGCTACCGCGCTCGAGCATGGGAGCATCGGGACGGGCCCGCAGCAAGAGCTCGAGGCTGTCGACGCAGAGGTTCTCGATCGCCGCCGGACAGGGGCTGGTCAAGACGGAGCTGAAGGACGCTTCGAGCGCTTCGACCGGTGCGGGGTCGCCCGTGACCAACTTGCGCGCGAGCATGAGCTCGAAGCCGCTGCGGCGCTTGCTCGCTTGCTGGGCGAGCCATGGAGTCTTGTAGTGGTGCAGGCGGACACGCAGGCCCCCCAAGCGGATGCCGATGCCGGCTTGGATGCATCGCAGGGTGGGCGCCGGAATCGCATCGTCGCTGACGAGGACGAAGGAGAGCTCTGAGCTGCAAACCCAGGCCGAGCCGCTTTCGGCGAGTTCGAAGTCACCGTGCGCGGCGGACCCGACGAGCCAAAGTGAAGAGAAGCCAGGGATCGAGCCAGCGAGTCGTGGCCCGAGCGCCTCGATCTCTTCGAAGATCGAGGCGAGGAGCCCGGAGGCAGTTCCGGTGAACGTCGATGGCAGGGCGGATTGCATGCTCCTCGCATCGATCGGCAAAGCGAGGCTGCGAAGGCAAGGCCAGCCGCGGTTTTCTTGCGGCAGGCCTTCGCGACATCGCCGTCAACGCGTGAGCTCGGCCACGAGGGTCTGTGCCTTGGCGTCGCCCGGGCGCAGGGCGGCACCCAGGCGCGCGTGCTCGAGCGCCCGATCACGCTGACCTGCATCGCGATAGGCCAATGCGAGGTTCAAGTGAGCGATCGCATCGCTGCCATCCATGATCACGGCAGCGCGCAAGTGCACGACGGCTTCATCGACTTCTTTCTTTTGCCAGAGCTCGAGGCCGCGTTGGACGCTCTGTGTCGCGAGGCCAGGTAGCGCTGCGTGCGCACCGCGCAGCAGTAAGGTCGCGTCTTGTTCGTGGCCTGCGCGCAGCTCGTCCTTCGCGGCTTGAAGGCGCGCCATCGCGAGGTTGTCACTGACTTCGCGGTCGTCCTGCAATTTGTTGAGGGCAGCTTCGAGGTGAGGCAAGGACTCGGCGTGATGGCGCTCCTTGTTCAACTGGACCGCGAGTTCGAAGTGCGCGTCCGGTGCTTCGGGAGTCGAAGCGACCAATGCACGCGACAACTCGAGTGGTGGGTCGTTCTCACCGGCAAACCACAAGCCTGCGGCCGGAAGCACGAGCAGGAGCCACTTGGCCCCGTGCCGCAGACCTGCGTGGCGCCCGATGGTGTCGCTCGCGCCGTTGCCTGCATCGACTCCGAGTCCGCGGCGCGTCGACGCCTCACGGACCTTCCAAATGAAGCCGTCATAGTAGTAGTGCAGGATGCCGGAGCTCTGGATGACCGTCGCAGCAAGTGCTGCGGCCAGCGGCGTCGCCGTGAAGGTCGCCGAAGCCGGGATGAAGCCGCCATAGAGCATGCAAAGGCCGACGTAGATGAAGACCATGCCCCAGCCGTTGCGGAAGAGCAGGCGCGTGAACGAGCCAGTCTCTACGCCCGCGGCGACGCGCTTTTGGTTGAAGACCCAGACGATGCCGAGGTACTGAACATCGTGGAAGACCTCGAACATGATGAGGCCGAGCATGACATCCGCGATCGCAACGTGGGCATACCACCAAAATCCGATGCTCGTCACATACAAGAGGTTCTTGATGTGGCTGACACGTTGGCCGCGCACGGCTCGCACGACTTGGTCCGCGACGTAGAAAAGCGTTGTCGCTGCCATCACGACGAGGAGCGCGCTCCTGAGCATGGACAGCGTGTCCGGGCTGAGCGGCCCGACGCCGAAGCGCGCGATGTTGGATTGGACGAGGTGCAGGCGCGCGTCCGAGAAGAAGAGCGCGCTCCCGAACCACACGGTGCACATCGCGAAGTCGAGGCGTGCATGCCTGCGCGCCGTCGCGCCGACTTTCGCGTCGTAGATGCGCAAGAACCCGAAGACCTGCATCCACGCGTGCCAGATCGCCCAGAGGTAGGCGATCAAGAGAATCGCCGATGACCCTGTCCAAGCGAACAGGAAGCACGCAGCGAAGATCGCGATCGGAGCGACGACGAAGCGCGTCTTGAAGCGCGCGAAGAGCTCGCGATCGCCATAGGCGCGCATCATGCCCGGCAGGTTGTGGCCCATGGCTCCGAAGGCCAGGACGAAGTACTGGATGTCCTTGCTCGCGATGCCACTGTCGAGCGCCGTCACCGCCGCGAAGACGATGAGCGGCGTCGCGACGAAGAGCAGGAGGTCGCGCATCGGACCGAGGATCCATGGCGATGGACGTGCGGTGTGCTGTGCTGGCTGGACGAGATCGGCGGCGGTCTGCGTGGTCATGCCACTTTGCTTCGTTCAAGGAGATTCAAGGAGATGAGAGTGAGCAGCTTCTGCGTCACAGAATAGCGTCTCGACCCGAACGATGGAGCCGCCCTCCGGGGCTCACGCAAGGCGCCGTGCCGTCTCGGTCGCGTAGGGGTCCGTCATACCGGAGATGTAGTCGCAGATCGTCCGCTCGAGGCCATGCGCTTCGACGCGGCGCGCGAAGCGCCTCGGCAGGGCCTCGGGCCGCCGGACGAGCGCGTCGA
>CALLZN010000021.1 GCA_937858895.1 uncultured bacterium
TGTCACGCAAGACGCCCTCGTGGTCGCGTGCGAGCAGGTCGTCCCACTCCTTGCCCCAAAGGACCTTGATCACGTTCCAGCCGTTGCCGCGGAAGACGGCTTCGAGCTCCTGAATGATCTTGCCGTTGCCGCGCACCGGTCCATCGAGCCGCTGCAGGTTGCAGTTGACGACGAAGGTCAGGTTGTCGAGGCCTTCGCGGGCCGCGATCGAAAGCGAGCCGAGCGACTCGGGCTCGTCGGTCTCGCCGTCGCCGAGGAAGGCCCAGACGCGTTGTTGCGCCGTGTCGGCGAGGCCGCGCGCGTGTAGGTAGCGGTTGAAGCGCGCCTGGTAGATCGCAGCGATCGGCCCGAGGCCCATCGACACCGTCGGAAAGCTCCAATACTCGGGCGCCGTGCGCGGGTGCGGATAAGACGGGAGTCCGCCTGGCGCGCCCGTCTCGCGGCGGAAGCGATCGAGCGTCGCCTCATCGATGCGCCCTTCGAGGAAGCTGCGCGCATAAATACCTGGCGTTGCGTGCCCCTGGAAGAAGATCTGGTCGCCGCCACCACTGGCATCCGGACCGCGGAAGAAGTGGTTGAAGCCGACTTCATAGAGCGAGGCCGCCGACGCGTAGGTCGAGAGGTGACCGCCGAGACCCGAGAAGCGCCGGTTCGCGCGCGTGACCATGGCCGCCGCGTTCCAGCGAATGATGCGCCGGATGCGCCGCTCCATGTCGAGGTCGCCCGGATAGGGCGGTTCGTCCCGCACGTGGATGGTGTTCACGTAGTCGCTGATCAGGCGACCCGTCGGCAAGGCGCGGCGCGAGCGCGCGACATCGATGAGCTTCTCGAGCAGGAAGCGCGCCCGCTCAGCGCCGAGCGCCTCGAAGACGGCGTCGAAGGAGGCGACCCACTCTCGCGTCTCGGTCGGATCCAGGTCGCCGCCGTGCGAGGGGGTGAGGGCGTTCGGCAGGCCGCTCGCAGCGGCGCGTTCCAGCGGGCTTTCCACGGTGGACATGGACTCGTTCCGGGCCAAGGTAAGTTACAGAAGGACGGCGATCATAGGACCGCCATGGCGCGGATCGAAAACGGCTTTCGCTCCGAGACCAGGGTTTCGGGCTCGTCCTGCTGCGGATACTGGACAGATCGACGCGCCGAAGGGGCGAGCAAGAGTCGTTCGAGCGAGCGGTCTCAGAGCCCGCCGCGCAGCTTGGCCTCGCAATCCCGCACGATCGTGTGCACGGCGATGCTCACGAAGATCGAGGCCAGGAGCGCAGCGGTGCCGAGGCCGAGCGCCATCCCGCGAATCGGACCGAGCTCGGTCGTGAGGCCGACCCAACGACCCAGCGTGATGAGCGGCAGCGAGAGCGCGAGGAAGCGCAGGGCGCTCGACAGGATCGCCAAGCGCGGACGATTGAGGGCCTCGAAGCTCGTCCGCAAGAGCACGAAGGGCAGCGAGGCGAGCGCCACGAAGGGCAATAGCCTCAGGGCATCGACCGCGAGCGCGAGGCTCTCGGCGTCGACGCCTTCGTCCGTCGTGAGGATGCGGCGCGCGATCTGCTCGGGATAGACGAAGGCAGGCAGCACGGTGAGGCCGAGCGACAAGAGCCCGCAGAAGAGGCCGGTGGTCAGGAGTTCGCGGCGAATGATCGCGAAGTCGCCGGCCGCGACGCGCCGCGCGAGCCAGGGCAGGACGGCGACCGCGCTGCCGACGATTGGCATCAGCGACAGCTGAAGGATCTGGTGGAAGACACCCCACGACGCGATCTTCTCGGTCGAGTCCGGAAGCGCCGCGAGCATGCCGTTGACGAAGGACGCCTCGATCGCCGTCAGGACGAAGGCGAAGGTGCTCGGGATGCCGAGGACGAGAATGCGCTTCATCGGCGTCGCGAGCTGCAAGGCGATGCGATCGCGCGTCGCCGCGCTGCCACTCGCTTCGACCGGCGGGCCCGTGACGGCGAGTGACGCCAAGTGCTCCGCGTCGAGGCGACGCGCGCGCAGCATCGCGTAGACGAGGCTCGGGATGCGTGAGAGCACCGTGCCGATCGCGATGCCTGCGAGGCCCCAGCCGAAGACGAAGACGAAGACCGCGTTGAGCGTCGCATTCGTTGCCGTCGACAAGAGCCCGGCCACCATCGTGCTGCGGGTGTCGTGGTGGGCCTTGACGACCGAGTCGGGCAAGATCGACCAGAAGCCCGTGATCGGGAAGCCGATCGCGAGGATGCTGCCATAGATCGTGAAGTCGCGCGCGAGGTCGCTTTCGAGGCCGAAGGAGGGCACCACGAAGGGCAGCAGCGCACCGAGCGCGACGAGGGTCGCGATCAACACGAGGAGCATGCGCTTGACCGCGCGCACGATGCGCTCCGACAAGTCGCTGCGCGCCAAGCCCAGCGCCTGGCTCAAGGTCGTCGTGACCCCGGACGAGAGCCCGACCCAGAGCGCGATGTAGACCATCTGGAAGGGGATCCAGAAGGAGATGGCGCCGACCGCGCTAGCGCTGTTCGGCAGGCTCGTCGCGAAACCGAGGTCGACGAGCGCGAAGAGATTGCGCAGCGTGAAGCTGATGACGAGCGGCAGCGCGAGTCGTCGAAGCGGCTTGTTCGAGCCCGGGCTCACTCGCCGAGGTAGCGGCGACTGCGCGGCTGCAGGTCGTTGTCGAGGTCGTAGACGAGCGGCTTGCCGGTCGGGATCTCGAGCTCGGTGATCGCCTCGTCGGCGATGTGGTCGAGGTGCTTGCAGAGGGCGCGCAGCGAGTTGCCGTGGGCCGCGACGAGGACGGTCTTGCCGGCGCGCAGGTCGGGGACGATGCCGTCGTACCAGTAGGGCATCATGCGGTCGACGACGTCGCGCAAGCACTCGGTGCTCGGCAGCAGTTCTTTGGGCAAGTCGGCGTAGCGCGGGTCGTTCGCCGGGTGGTAGGGGCTGCTTCGTTCGAGCTCGGGCGGCCGCGTCGTGTAGCTACGCCGCCATACGTGCACTTGCTCGTCACCGTGTCGCTCGCGCGTCTCTTGCTTGTCGAGGCCGGTCAGGCCGCCGTAGTGGCGCTCGTTGAGGCGCCAGGACTTCTTCATCGGGATCCAGACGCGGTCGCAAGCATCGAGGGCGAGGGTCGCGGTCAAGATCGCGCGGCGCTGCAGCGAGCAGTGGACGACGTCGGGCAGCAAGCGCGCTGCTTGGAGCTTGGGACCGGCGTCGCGCGCCTCGGCGACGCCCTGTTCGCTCAGCTCGACGTCGTACCAGCCCGTGAAGCGATTCTCGAGGTTCCACTGACTCTGCCCATGGCGCAGGAGGATTAGCATGGGGGCGGAACATAGCTCGAACCCTGTCAGGAGTCAGGAACCTTGATGAAGCTTCGTCCGCGTCTGCTGCTCGGTTCTCTCGTTTTGTTTGCAGTCCCGTGCTTGCTCGCCTTCGCGCCCGCAGCAAGACTCGACTCCGCGTGGGCTGACATCACGCGGCGCGCACAGGACGTCGCTTTGGTTCCCTCGGCCGATACGCTCACGCCCTACATCCTCGCCGTGCTCGAGTCCTACCCGAGCGACGGCAGTCACGCCTATTGGTGGCCCAAGGGAAGCGAGGCGCCGAAGGGCTGGGTCGGCAACGCCCGTGACCTGCACTACGACGGCGAGCTCGTCTACAAGGGCGACGCGAAGGGGCGCTGCTATTGTTGTGGCTTGACCTTCGAGGTCTTCTTCGAGGCCTCGCGCCTCCTCGCTGCGCATGAGGGGCGTGACTTCAGGATCGGCAGCCTCGATCGCAAGGGCGTCGAGGCCCTGCGGCGTCGGTGGTTTGGGTCGAAGGCTGGCGATGCGTGCGCACGCGCTGCCCTCGTCGATTCGGGGCTGGGCTTCGCGGTCGACTTCGATGCGGCGCGACCGGGCGACTTTCTGCAGTTCTGGCGGGCCAACGGCTCCGGGCACTCGGCGATCTTCCTACGCTGGGTCTACGGCTTCGAAGTCGACGCGAAGAGCGGGAAGCAGCGCGCGGTGAGGCGCGGCTTCGAGTATTGGTCGACGCAGAAGAGCACGAAGGGCATCGGCGTGCGCCGCGAGTTCTTCGCCGCGAGCGACAGCGACAAGGGAGCAGGCGTGCTCCGAAGCGCGACTTACTTGGCGCGAGCTGGGCGCGCACAGTGATGGCGACGCAGTGAGAGTGCGCGACCGGGGTCGGGGGCGGTAGGGGTCGGTAGGGGGGCACCGGCAAGCGGCATTGCCACCGCGCCCTTGGCTTCAAAACGATTTCTGGAGAACTCACAGGACCGTGGCTGTCGATGACAGGGTCATGTCTTTCTTGCGTGTCGCGAGACGCAACAGGATCCAAGAGCAGGCGCAGAAGCAGAGCCTCTGCACCAAGTGCATGCATGCCGCGCCGCGTGAGGTCCTCGACCAGGGCGACGGTCTCTGCTTGCAGTGCCAGACGAAGCCCACCGCGCCCTTCCACACGCCAACCGAACGCCGAGCCCGCATCCACACTGGTTCGACGCCCGTGCACACGCAGGCAAGCGACGATGCGTACGAGCGCGCGGGCAGCTACTTCGAATACGCGCTCCTCATCGTGCGCTGCGTGCTCTACCTCGGCTTCTTCATGCTGTCACAGAAGAACGACCTCGCCCGCCACGCCTTCCAGGGCTTCCTCGTCGCCGACTTCGGCGCCTGGCTCGTGCAGAGCGTCTTCGAGTTCCGCCGCGATCCGCAGGCCGTGCTGCTGGAGCTCGGCTTCTTTGGCGTGATCCTCTATCTCTTCGACGGCCGCGCCGCCCTGCTCTCGCTGCCGACCTCGCCGACCGACCGCGCCGTCGTCGGCCTAGTGTTTATTTCCTATTTCTCGACGCGCGTTGTCTTCTATGTGTTGAGGCGGCGCTACGAGGACGACCACAACTCCGGCGCGCTGGGTTGACCCCAACAAGATAGCCTGTTGCAGGCTCAGGCCCTCCTCAGCCGAACGCTCTACGGCACGGAGCGCGTGGCGAACTACTTCGCAAACGAGCGGACTGGCAGCAACGTGCTGATGACGCCCCGCGCTTGGCTCGCCGAGCTCGATCCGGTCGCCGATGCGTGGCAGGGGAGAGAAGACAGGAGCCTCCGCTCCTGGCTGCATGGCAACTGCGTGCTCGTACTGAGCAGCGACGCGTCGCTGCGCGGAGCACGCGCGAGGGCGCGTGGGGGCAGCGACGAACGCGAAGCGGAGAGCGAGTGCGGACGGAAGCGCTTTTGCCGTCAGAGTTTATGGGCTCCGCAAGAGACACGCGGCCACGCGTTCGCGGCTTCTATCGTGCAGCGACGTAAGCCAGCGTCGTCGTGAAAGTTGCGATAAGAAGGGCACGAGGGGCTTGACGGGGGCGGGGCTCGGTTCTAGCGATCGCTCAGACCCTAGTGCCAGCTCCGATGTATCGAACTCATCCCTTCCCTGTCGTCACGCTGCTTGCGATACTGACACCGCACATGAATTGCGCAAGCATGAGATCTCAGGCCCAACCTCCGGGTGCTCCGCCAACTGCGGTCCAAAAGGACGCGATCTGCGAAGGAATCTCTGCCGCGCTAAAGGTCGTCCGACTAGGTCTCGTTATGGGGCACGAAGCTGGAAGGCAATTGCAAGAGATTTGCGAGTTCGAGAACGTTACGCAAGCCATTATGACCAAGGACGAAGGTGACACGTTGCAGTATAACGGCTGGACAACGGAGGAACTCAGGGGTCTAAACCCGCTAGTTGCATAGCTGAGACGCGTGAGAAGGCGCAATCCGAAGAACGGCT
>CALLZN010000022.1 GCA_937858895.1 uncultured bacterium
CCTCGGCGTCGTCGCTCGATGCCTCCAAGCCGACCGGCGGCAAATCAGCGGCCGCGTCATCCTCGTCGTCGTCCTCGGTGCCCGCGGCCATCGAAGCGAAGGGGCCACGACCGGAACGCTCGTCGTCATCGAAGTCGTCGCTCGCGCTGTCGTCGTCGTCGTCGTCGTCGCTGTCGTCGTCGCTGTCTAGGCCGTCGTCGTAGTCGTCGTCGAGTTCACGCTCGACCTCAGCGTCGCGCTGGAAGCCCTCGCGATCGAGATCTTCGTCCTCGTCCTCGTCGGCGTCCGCGTCGGCGTCCGCGTCGGCGTCCTCGTCGTCATCGTGCTCGACGTCATCGTCGTCGTCCTCGCGGTCGTCGTCGATGTCCTCGTCCGCGTCGTCGTCGTCGTCCTCGTCTCGACCCTCGACAGCCTCGCCGTCCGTCGCGAGCGAGCTTCGCTCCTGGCGGCCCTCCGCAGCGTCGGCACCGTCGGCATCGTCACCACGCCCACGGCGCTTCTTGCCACGCCGCTTCGTGCGCCCCGCCTTGTCGCGCGAAGCACCATCGTCCGCGTCGGCCTCGTCCCCATCGTCCGAATCATCGAGGATGGAGCGCACCGCATCCGGGCCGTCGTCTTCCTCGGAGAGCCGTGAACGACCTTCGAGGATGTCGAGGAGGTCGACCGACGCGTCGCCGTAGCCAGGCACGACATCGGAAGCGTGGAGGAAGCCGTTGCGCGTCCCACCAAAATTGACGAAGGCCGCGCCGATGCTCGGCTCGATGTTGACGACCTTACCCTTGTAGATATTGCCGAGATAACTCTCGCGGTCAGCGAGTTCGACGTGCAGCTCTTGGAGCTTGCCGTCTTCGACGATCGCGATCCGACGTTCCTCGGGATCGTTCACGTTGACCAACATGCGCTTCATGGCAGGTTCCCTTGCAGGAAGCGTCGACCCGACCAACGCGCGCGAGACTGAGAGTCCGCCTCCTCTGAATCGAAGAGGCCATGCTCGTCGCCGCCATCGGCGCCAGGTACGGACCTGACGACGTGCAGCAACCGGAGAGCGTCCCATCGCCCGCCGCTCGGCCGGAGCCGAAGTCGACGATCGATACGTGATGGCTCGCGGAGCTCCCTCGAGGGGGCGCTGCCCCCTCCATGGCTCGACCTCTGCTTTTCAGGCCGTGCCGGAGTCGCGAACAGAGTGGACCCGCAGCGCGCAGCGTTGGCGATGGTTCGCCACAACCCGACTTGTGTGTCGAAGGTTTCAAATGCGCTCGATGTGTTCGACCAGCACGGAGGCAGCGTCGCGCGTGCGCGAGCTCCGCGTCCACAATCTCTCGACGGATCCGGCGCCGCGCGCGTAGCCAAGCCACGCTCGCTCGTCGATCACCTTCGATAGACCGCATCTGCAGCACTCTCGCACGCCTTCCGCACCGCCTGTGCGCTTGTTTCAGGTCGAGCGGCGAGCATGACCCCGAAGCTCGGGACCGTCTCCGCCGTGCGCACGACCTTAGTTCGTCGGCTCGGCGGATGGAAGAGCGGGGACAATCGCTTCCGCTGCGCTCGGTCCCCGGGACCGCGAAGGCCAACGGCGACGGCGCAGCGGGCGGGCTTCAGCGGTTGCTGGCGGGGGCAGCGACGTCGCTGCCGGTCGAGCCACCCTCTTCGGGCTCGCCGAAGATCCGGCGATACTCGCTGGCCATTGCGTCGCGACGGCTCTTGAGGATATCGCGGATATTTGCCTCGGTCTCTTCCGGGCTCACGACGATCTCGGGAGTGATGAAGACGATGAGGCTCGTGCGCTGGTTGTTCTTCGCGCGGCTCTTGAAGGCCCAGCCGAGGATCGGGATGTCGCCGAGCAAGGGAATGCTCGTCGTCGTCCGCGTGTTCGAGTCGGTCGTGAGGCCGCCGAGGACGGCGGTCTGACCGCTCTTCAGGAGCATCTTGGTCGCGATCGTGCTCGAGCTCACGCGCGGCAAGGCGATCGAGCCTTGGCCAGTTCCGGAACCGACCGTGAAGACGTCGAAGCCTGGAGGCGCGAGCGGCGGACCGCCCGAACCCGAGAGCGACTCGCTTTCGGGGATGACCTCGAGGATGACCTTGTCGCTGCCCGGAATGATGTGCGGCGTCAAGAGCAACTGGAAGCCGGTCTGGACGGGCGAGTTCGGTGCTTCTTCGACGACCAGTTGCAGACCACCGGCCTGGGACGACTCAGCGCGCGCTTGGGCGTAGCGAACCGTGTCGCCGACGAAGATCGTGGCCGGCTCGTGGTCGAGGGCGATGATCTTGGGCGCTTGCACGATCTCACTCGACTCGTCTTTGCGCAGCAAGCGCAGCGTCGCCGAGACCTGGGTGAAGTCGAGGGCACCGAAGATCGTGTTCGGCACGATCGTCTGGTTGCTCGCGTTGAGCGCCGCGTCGGCGAAGGGCCCGCGGCCTGAGTCGTTCGCGATGAGGCTGTCCTCGAAACCGCCGCCGCCCAAGTTGAACGGGAACTTGATCGGGATCGCGCTGCCGTTCGCCGTGATGTTCCACCCCGTGTCGCCGACGTTGACGCCGTACTCGAGGATGTTCGTGTTGCGCGTCGTGACGAACTTGACGTCGACGAAGACCTGCTTCGGCTCGACGTCGACCTTGGCAATCATGCGTTCGATCTCGTCGAGGACCGGCTTGGTGTCCTTGACGAAGATGACGTTGCGACCCGGCAAGTAGTCGATCTTGCCGGCGGTCGACAGCATGCGCTTGAGCGCTTCGACGAGGGCGAAGTTCTTGGTCGGATCATCACCGCCCCGGAAGATCTGACCGTCGATGTACTCGGAGTTCATCTTCGGGACGAAGGGGCTGTTCGGCCGCACGTAGCGCAGTTGGAACTCGCGGCTCGAGAGCTGGTCGACCAAAGTCGCCGGCGAGACGACACGCAAGATGCCGCGGTCCTCTTCGACGACCGTAAAGCCGAGGGTCTTGACGACCTGGTCCAGCGCGTCACGCCAAGGCACGTCCTTGAGACGCAGGGTGATCGTCCCCTGGACTTCGGGCGCCGTGATGATGTTGGCGGCCGAGATCTTGGCGATGGCGTCGATGACCTGGGTGATCTCGGCCTTGTCGAAGGCGAAGCGCACGCGCGGCGGCTTCTCGACACGGAGCACGTTGGCCCCGACTTCGACGACGACACAGCCGGCGCGCTCGACGGCGAGGTCGAGGACCGTCCGCCAGTGCATGTCCTTGAGCTCACGCAAAGTCACAGGCGTGTCGATGCCCTCGTCCAGGATGATGTTGATGCCGGACTTGGCACGCAGGAAGTCGACCACGTCCTTCAGAGGGCGCTCACGAAGGTCGAGGTTCTTGATGATGGCCCGGGGATCACCGAGATCTCGCGGGCTGCTACGGTCACCTTGCGCGATCACCGCAGTGGCCAAGAGGCCGGCGGAGAGAAGGCTCAGGGGTGCGAAACGAGTCTTGATCGAAGGCATCCTCGATTCCTCGGTCGGGGGAGTTCAGGTACGCGATCACCGGGGGGCGATCGCTGTCATCTATCGGGTTTTCGTGTGAGGTGACTTGACCCCACACAGGGATTGATTGGTTTTGGGCTACCCCACTGTTGCATTAGATCTGTCCGAAGTCGTGCGGCGTGGGCCTCTCGGCCCACGCTGCACGACTGTTCTGGTGTGTCGCTGGATGTCACCCAGGGTGACAAGCGCGCACAGGCGACCCCATTGGGTCGTCGAGCACGATTCGTCGCTCTGGGGGGCGTCCAGCGGCCGCCAGACGGGGGGAGGTAATATCGGGTCAGCCGGGCCGTTGCCAGCCCGGCTTCCCACAGATC
>CALLZN010000023.1 GCA_937858895.1 uncultured bacterium
GCCGCCACGCGGAGCCCAGGGCGCGCGGGCCGCGCTCGCCCGCGGTGGCGACCGCGCGGCCGCCTCTCGAACGGACCGCGCCCGTCCTCCCCGCTGTCGGCGACGCAGCGAACGAGGCGGCTCAAAAAGAGCAGGCAACGACCGCTAGCAGCGTGCCGGACCAAAAGACCCCGGCCGTGCCGACGGATCCGACGGCGCAGGTTGGTGCCACAGGTGCAGGCGAGACACCGCCTGCCGAAGACCCGAGGAAGATCCGCCGTCTACCCCAGCCGGAAAAAAAGGCCAAGATCCTCGGACGCATCGAGTTGCCCGCATCGACGATCCGGGACGCGACCCGGCGCAGCGCCGGTGGCCCCCGCAATCCGAGCGGCGTGGATCGCAACCTTCGCCAGGCGGCGATGAACCAGTTCCGCAACCGCGGCGCCCAAAAGACCCCGTTCGGCTTACCCCAGCGTCGCGGTCCGACAACGCCCGGGGGACCCGGTGGTCAAGGCGGTCCGCGCTTCGGCGGTGCTGGCGGCGGACGTCGTGGCGGCCGACCCCCTTCCGACCCACTCGCCCCGCCGCCGGGCATCGATCCAGACAAGCTCGTGCAGGTCGAGGCCCCGGTTTCGGTCAAGAAACTGTCGGAGGCACTCGGTCACAAGGTCAACCAGATCTTGCTCGTGCTCATGCGCCTCGGCGTGCCGGCCAACATCAACAGCTACCTGGACAAGGACCAGGTGGAGTTGCTTGCGCTCGAGCTCAGTCGCAACGTCGAGGTCGTCGAAGAGACGGGCGCCGAAGATGCCCTCGTCCAGCAGTTGGCCGAGGACAAGGAGAGCACGACGGCCGAGGACATGCAGGTGCGTCCGCCAATCGTGACCTTCATGGGCCACGTCGACCACGGCAAGACGACGCTCATCGACGCCCTGCGCGGCAGCTCGATCACCAAGGGCGAGGCCGGTGGCATCACGCAGCACGTCGGCGCGTATCGCGTGAGCCGAGCGGGTCATGAGCTCGTGATCCTCGACACGCCTGGCCACGCGGCCTTTACGTCGATGCGCGCGCGCGGCGCCCAGCTCACGGACGTCGTCGTCCTCGTCGTCGCTGCCGACGACGGTGTCATGCCGCAGACCGAAGAGGCGCTCAACCACGCACGGGCTGCCGACGCGCCGCTGCTGATCGCGGTCAACAAGTGTGACAAGCCCGACGCCAATCCGATGCTCGTCCGCCAACAGCTCGCCGCCAAGGGCGTGCAGCCCGAAGAATGGGGTGGCAACGTGCAGTTCGTCGATGTCTCGGCCCTGACGGGCAAGGGCCTCGACGACCTCGCCGAGAAGATCGCGCTCGAGGCCGAAATCCTCGAGCTCAAGGCCAACCCCGACCACCTGGCGTCCGGCATCGTCATCGAAGCAAAGCAGACGCCTGCGCAGGGCAACGTCATCTCGCTGATGGTGCTCGACGGCACGCTCGAGCGCGGCGACCTCGTCCTCTGCGGCTCGGGAACGGGGCGCATCCGCGTCCTCCTCGACGACCGTGGCAATCCGATCGACAAGGCGCCGCCAGGGACGCCGGTCGAGGTCTTGGGACTGCCCGAGCTCCCCCACCCCGGGGACAAGTTCTTCGAGGTCAAGGACACGAAGATGGCCAAGGAGGTCGCACTCCAGCGTGCGAGCAAGCAGCGCAACCTCGCCTTGGCCGAGAAGAGCAAGTCGCGCACGATGGACCTCAAGGCCCAGTTCGCGGCAAAGAAGCGCTCCGAGGTCAAGCTCATCATCAAGGCCGACGTGATGGGCTCGCTCGAGCCGATCCGTCAGTCGCTCGAGGACCTCTCCAACGACGAAGTCGCGATCCGCATTCTGCACGCAGCCCTCGGCGGTATCACCGAAACCGACGTCGCGCTCGCAGATGCCTCGGAAGCCATCATCGTCGGCTTCAACTCGGTGCCCGACGAGAAGGCGCGCCATCAAGCCGAAGCAAGCGGTGTCACGATCCGCTTCTACAACATCATCTACGAGCTCATCGACGACGCGAAGAAGCTGCTCGAAGGCCTGCTCTCGCCAGAGGAAAAAGAAGAGGTACGCGGGCACGCCGAAATCCGGCGCATCTTCCGCTCGAGCAAGCTCGGCAACATCGCTGGCTGCTACGTCCTCGACGGCACGATCGGGCGCAACAACCGCGCTCGCCTCGTCCGCGATGGCAAGGTCATCTACTCCGGCAAGATCAAGAGTCTGCGCCGCGACAAAGACGACACGCGTGAGGTTCGCACCAACTTCGAGTGCGGTATCCTGCTCCAGAACTACGACGACCTCAAGGAAGGCGACATCATCGAAGCCTACGAGATCATCGAGCTGCAACGCACGCTCGGCGACTCGTGAGCTTCGAAGCGACTCTTGCCTCTCGTACCGTGCTCAGGGTCGGCATCCTCCAAGTCGAACTCGACATCCCGTGGGCGCGCAGCCTCAAGGACAAGCGCTCCGTGGTGAAGAGCATCCGCGACAAGACGCGGCGTAACTTCAACGTCTCGATCGCGGAGGTCGAAGACCAGGACACGATCACGTCGATCGTGATCGGCGTCGCAATGGCCGGCAGCGACGTGAAATACATCCTCGGCGCCCTCGAGAAGTTCAAAGAATCGCTGAGTGACTGGCCCGACGCCCGCTTCGTCGACGCACAGGTCGAAGTGATCTGACGGAGTTCGATCCTTATGGCCAACGACCGTCGCATTGCCCGCCTCGAATCGCTCGTGCGTGAGCGCCTCGCCGAACTCCTTCAGCGAGAAGTCAAGGACCCGAGGCTCGGCTTCGTCACGGTCCAACGCGTCGAGCTGGACCGCGAGATCACGCGCGCGAAGGTCTTCTGGTCGGTCTACGGCGACGAGAACGTCCGGCGAACGACGGCGCGCGCGCTCGCGAGCGCCACGCGCTTCTTGACCCGCGAGGTCGCCGCCGTCTTGACGACGCGCCACGCGCCGCGCCTCGAGTTCTACTTCGACGAGTCGATCGAGGGCATGATTCGCCTCGAACAGCTCTTCGACGAAGTGCGCCGCGACGAGCCCGAAGCTCTCGTGGACGGCGAGGATTCGAGCAGCGATGTCGACCAGCCGGCAGAGGACGCCGGCGGCACGGATTCTTGACGGCCACGTTCGTCGCTCGATAGGCCGCGCACGCAGCGACTACGACTACTACTTCGTGCGCACGAAGGCGCTCGCCGAACTGGTTTCGCCCCCGTTGTTGAACGCGATGACGCGAAACTCGTACGGCTTGTTGCTGTTCAAACCGGTGATTCGGGTGTCGTAGTCGTTCGCAGGCAAGTTCGCACGCACGATCCACATCGCTCCGGTAAGGTCCGTGCGCCGACTCTCGATACGAAATCCATCCTCATTGTTCGAGTTGTCTCGGAAGGTGATGCGCAAGCGGTCCGTGCCAATCTCCGAGAAGACGATGTTGCTCGGCGCCGTCGGTGGAGAATTGAGCGTCGTCGCGGTGATCACGACCGGCGTGCTCGTGCCATAGGCATTGAAGGCACGAACGCGAATCCAGTACTTCGTTGCCGGGACGAGTTGCGTAATCGTCCACGTAGTCGCGTCGGCGCCGCTCGAACCAACGCGGGTGAAGTTGCTGCCATCCGTGCTCACAGCCACATGAAAACCCGTTTCATTCGATGAGTTGTCGTTCCAAGCAATGTCGAACTGGCGCGAGCGCCGTGCGATGAGCCGCAGGTTCGACGGCGCGGCCGGCGGGTCGTCCTTGGTCACGAAGGAGACTGCTGGGCTGTCGTTGCTCCCAGACTCATTGTGCGCCTTGACCTTGACCCAATTGGTTCGTCCCTTGGTGAGCCCACCGATAGCCAAGCTGGTCTGATTGGGCGCCCGAACTCCAGCGAGGCGATAATTGATACCGTCGGTGGAGGCAAGGACATGGAATCCGGCTTCGTCATCCGAGTTGTCCAGCCAAGAAACTGTGGCGGTCGTCAGGCCGACATTCGTCACAGAGACGCCGGATGGAGCGGCAGGCGCTGTTTGCAAAAACTTGACGCGCACGGCTTTCGAAACCGAGTAGGCGAGCTTGCCGCCGAAGGCATCGAAGACGAACCACTGACCGTGGATGATCTTGTCCTTCAGCGTCGGGTCATCAATCGGAAGGCTAACAGTCGCTTGGCCTATCGAAGTCGACCTAACGCCTGGCAACAAAATGTCCATCGATGTCCACAAGTTGCAGTCGGGACGGTTGATGATGAAGAGAGGAATCGGCAAGTTCTGGTTGCCGATCTTCGTGCCAGAAGCTCCGATCATGAAGACGGCAATCGAATTCGGCGGGCCAAGAGTCTCGACGGTCCACGAGCTCCGAATCCGTGGAGCGTTCGACTTGATCGCCGGACAAGCACCGTCGCAAAGCATGCGCCGCATGAAGCGATCTTGTAGCGGCCCCTGCAAAGAAGCGTTCGTCGGCTTGTAGTAGTAGCGCGACAAGACCCCATTCTGCGAGATGCTGCTCGCGAGGCTCGTCTCTGGATTGTCGTAGGCGATGAAGTAGTAGCCCGCAGGCAACGAGACTTCGGGACAGACACGCGCTCGACACCAGCCGAGCGTCGGCTCTACAACCATGAGACCTATCGCCAGCACCCTGTCGGGGCTCCCCGTCGCCGTGCCGTTGCTCGACGAGTAGATGTAGGACTTGACGTACTCTGTGCGACCAGACCGGGACTGCAGATGCAACGAGAAGCCAGAGATCGTGGACGGACTCGAGTTTCCAACGCTGATGTAGATGCGTGAACTCTTGGGAAGCGTACCGCCTTTCCAGGTTTCGGCGTCGTTGTTGCGCGAGCAGACAACATGTCCACGTGAAAGCGTCGAGCACGAGTCTCCATAGAACTCTTGTGCAAGAACATCAGACCCCCATGAAGAACCCATGAGGATCGTTAAGCAGGAGAAGAGCGTGACTTTCATTTGCCCTCAGTCGGCGTAGTTGTGCGCCACCCGCTGCCAGCAGGCGGGACGGCTATGTGGTCTAGTGAGCGATTCGGAGACTGGGTCTGCACCTGCCGTGGAAGGATGATGACAGGACGAATGCCGACGATACCGCTCGCAACCTCGGCCGCAAGCTGTACGCGCGACGCCGAGCGCGCGAACTTGGCGAGCATCGTGAAGCTGCCGCCACGCAGAACGCGAACATGCCGCAGAACTTCTTCGGCCTCGGGGGACAACAGACGGCCCTCGGGTTCGAGTTCGAAAGCGCCGTCCCCAGGTCGTCGTGGACTCGAATAGTCGCGGTAGGCGTCACGCGTCCATTCAGCGAGATTGCCATGCATGTCGTGGAGCCCGAAGTCGTTGGGGAGGAGCGACCCAACAGTCTTGGGGAGGCGAGCCGCGAGCAGGTCAGCTCGCTCACGAAGCTGCCACGGTGTGACATCGAAGCCACTGATGGGATCGAGGACCAGGTGGGCATGAGTGACCAAGGCAGCCTTCGACACGTACCAAGGGCTGTCCGTGCTGGCACGACAGGCATACTCCCACTGAGCTTCGCTCGGCAACAGCATCCCGCGACGTGCGAGGCGACGCTCGGCGTCGATCGCGGTGATGTTCTCGACAGGCCTTCGCCCCTCGTTCGCTTCACCGGACCGCTCACGGTAGTAGCTCGGGGTCTCTCCGGTCATGCGCTCCCACTGCGCTTGCGTCAGCTCGTACTTCGACATGAAGAACGCATCGAGGTCGACCTGCTCGAGCGGCGCTTCGTCCGGAACCGCATCCGGGTCGTGGCGCTTGGCGCTCGGATCACGAACGGCCCCAGGTGCGAAGCGCGCTGCGGGAAGCAGCACGAAGACTGCTGCGGACTGAGGCAGCACGCTCAACTTCCCATCGATGCGCTGCGGAGGAATACCGGTCTCGAGCGCCGCAAACTCCTCGAGCCTGCTACGAGGGTCGGGTCCAAGAGGCACGAGACCAGCGACCGCTTGCCCTGTGAAGGCCTCGAAGCCGTCCCGCTGTGACAGGCGTTCGCGCGCGTCACGCCACAACGGCGCATCGTCGACCAGGTGGCGCCCAACGTTCTCTGCGAGCACGAGGCGATCCCGAATACGCGCGAGGGCGCCACGCTCGGGCTCCTCGAAGGCATCGAGCAGCATCACGATACGCGTGGATTCGCGATGACGCAGACTGTCTTCGAAGGATGCAAAGGTGAAGACCTCGCCGGCCAACACGAGGCGTTCACGTTTCTGGATTTCGCGATAGCTCGCGTCAAGGTCGAGCCTGACCCGCTCGCGCACGGATCGATAGCGTTCCCCTTGCGCCGTACGCAGCTTCGCATAGCGCGCGAGTTGCTCGTCGAGACGCTGGCGGAAGAGTCGTAGGTCCGATGCAATCGCGCTCGCGCGCTCGTCGGCAGTGCTCGCTCGCGATCGTAGCTGCGCGAGTTCGCGCCGCTGCACAGCGGACTGGTCGAGCACGGCATTCGCTCTCTCGAGCCAAGCTTCGAGCATCGGAATGAGTTCGGGCCGCGCCGGCCAGAGCTCATGCTCCTCTTCGACGAGAGAGCGCAGGAGCACCGGAAAGCGCTCCTTCTCGAGAACGACGAGCAAGCGCTTGGTTTCGGCTTCGCTCTTGATGGCTCGACGCTCGTTTCGTTGCGCGAGTACGAGCCCGACGGCCAAGGCAACGAAGAGGCCTACCGAGAGCACCAAGGCGCCTCGATGGCGGCTGCCGATCTTCTTCAAGCGGTACCAAGTCGTAGGCCTTGCCGCCAATACTGGCCCGTTTGTCAAGTGGTTCTCGAGATCGCGACCAAAGTCGGCGGCACTTGCGTAGCGACGCGACGGTTGCTTCTCGAGGGCTCGCATGACGATCCAGTCGAGTTCACCTCGCAAGCGTCGTGCGAGCCCCCCAGCATCGAGGCCGCAGCAAAATACATGCTGGCCCGTGCCGGCGAGCGCCGAAACGCGCTGACTGGGCAGAGGGCATTCCCCCTCGGTAATGACCTTCTGTAAGTAAAAGAGTCCCTTGCTGCGAAAGTCTCCAACATCGTAGGGTAGTTGACTCGTCACGAGCTCGAAGAGCACGACGCCCAAGCTGTAGATGTCGCTACGCGTATCCACATGGCTGTCGCCGCGTGCCACTTGCTCGGGAGACATGTACTCAGGCGTCCCGAGCAGGTTGCCTGGCAAGGTCACGAAGTCTTGCTTGGCGAAGGGCAGCGCCGATCGAGCTAGTCCAAAGTCGATGAGCTTCGGCTTGATGCCCTCACCGTCGCGGTACACGAGGATGTTCGCCGGCTTGAGGTCGCGGTGCATGACACCCTTCTGGTGAGCATGATGGACCGCTTGACATACTTGGCAGAATATGCGGATACGCTCGTCGATGTCGAGGCGCTCTCGCTCGCAAAATTCGACGAGCGGCGTGCCGTCTACATATTCCATGACGAAGTACGGGCGCCCGTCCGCGGTCTGCCCAGCGTCGAAGATACTCGCGATCGATGGGTGGTTCATCAAGGCGAGCGCTTGACGTTCGCGCTCGAAGCGCTGCAGGATCGCGGCGGAGTCGAGGCCTTCGCGCACGAGCTTGATGGCCACGCGACGATGCACGGGCTCGCGCTGCTCCGCGATCCAGACTTCGCCCATGCCTCCTTCTCCGATCTTCGTAAGGAGGCGGTAAGGACCAATGATCGAATCTGCGCGGCCGTGGAAGGCGTCGATCATGCGACCAGCAGCGCGGCCGAGGTCCGGCCCGTTGGCCGCAGCAACCATGTTGCGAATCCCGGCCACATGGCGCGGGTGAGCTGCTTCGAGCCGGGCGATCTCGCCCGCGTCATCGGCCTCCAAGGCGGCGAGGACGGCCGCCTCGACCTCAACGGGTATCAATGGACCTTCAACCATATAGTGGTGCATGATAGCGTTCGTCCGCCAAGGCACGGAGCACCACGAGAAGCTGGAGACCAGGAGCACCCGTACGAGTATGGATGGCCGAAGTGAGCACTCCGAGAGCGACGCGCAGGCCGCGACAGCCGTGCTTTGTGAGCGCATCGCGAACGCGGGTGACAAGACAGCTTTTCAAATCCTATACCGCCGCCACTACGAGCGCATTCGCCGCAGCACTTCGCTTCGGCTCGGTCTTGCTTGGTCGGATGCCGCCAACGATGTCGACGACGCCCTGCAGGAGGCCTTCCTCTATGCATGGAAGACACTTTGTGAAGGCGGCTTCGACGCCCAGCAGAGCGAAGGTGGCTTCCGCAACTGGTTGGCTCGCATCGCGACCCACAAGGCCATCGATGCTCGCCGCTACGAGACTGCGGCCAAGCGTGGCGGCGGTGGCGTGAAGAACTTCCGCGACATGTTCCGCGACACGATCTCCGAGTTCGGTTTCGCCGCAAGTGGCCCCTCGCCGAGTTCGTTGGCCGGCCTCGGCGAGCTTGGCTACGGCTTCGACAAGGCCTTACTACGTCTGGCTGAGCAGCATCGCCGGGTCGTCGACCTGCGCTTCTTCTGCGAAATGGGCTTCGAGGAGATCGCCGCCGAGCTCGGCTACAAGAATGCCGCTGTCGCCCGTGCGCTCTTGCATCGCGCCCTCGAAGAGCTCCGTCGGCACGTAGACCAACCTCGATGAGGCCCGTACCACCCATCCGGACCACGGGCAGGCTGGCGAAGCCGGGTACTGGATTCAGACCCATCTCCTCGCCCAGCGAGAAAGCCGGAAATCTTGGCCTCGTGTCCGCGTCGAAGCGGCCTTTCTGTAGGCTCGCAGCCCAGCGAAGCCGCGTTCCTGTTCGATCAGCCTGGAGCCCAGCCATGATTCGTAGATCCCTTGGCATCCGTCAGCACGCCTACTCACTCGCAACCGCAATCGTGGCCGCTACAGCGATCGTTGCCTCGAGCGCACGTGCACAGCAGGAGCCCGCCCTCGACACCGACGCCCGCGTCGCCCGCCTCCTCGAGGGGATGCGTCAAGCCAAGTCCGTCGAAGTGCGCGAAGCCATGCTGAGCAACAACAGCATGGGTGTCATCACGGTCAACAACGTCCGACAAAAGCCACAGGCGCTCGTCACCGACTACTCCAAAGTAAATGGTGTCGACGTGTGGACCCGCGAGGACGGCGCCCAACAACTCGCCCGCAAGGGCAGCCGCTGGGCCTTCAAGGACGGCGGCGAAGATTGGATGCCCGCGCTCTTGCCGCCGCCCGGGACTTGGGACATCGGGCAACTCTTCGAGCCGAGCTTCTTGGCCGAGCGCCTCCTCACCCTGCGTGCGGACATCCGCTGGAAGCTCGAGGACGTCGGCGAGGTCGATGGCAGCCCGGCTCGGCGCTTCACGTGCACGATCGAGGGCAAGACGGCGAAGGCCCTCGCCGCGAGCGGCGCCTTGACCGACGCAGGTGCAAGCAACAATCCGCTCTTGAAGGTCATCGCCATTCGAGGCGGTCTGGGCGGCGCGAAGCTGCAGCGTCCCGAGTCCGATCTTCGCTATGAACTCGAGCTCTTCGAGGACCCACGCACCAAGCTCCCGAGTCGCTTGCTGGTACGCGCTTACGCCAAGTCGAACGGCTTCGGCGGCGGCAACATGGTCGTCGCGATCGGCGGCGGCGCGGCGCAAGCCGACGACGAGGAAGAAGAAGAGGACGAAGCGACCGGTCAAGCCGCCAAGGCCAAGCGCCCCAAGCCCCAGGCCGAGGCTCGTTATGACTTCTCGAACTGGAACCGTTCCGAGCGCAATGATGAGCTCAGCTCGACTCTCGAAGGGCTGCTGAGCCCGAGCACCTCCAGCGCCGAGACCAAGGCGCCCGTCGACGGCGAAGCGCCCGCGGCGGACAAGCGCGGAGCCGCGCGACGCTGAGCGAGGTCGTCGAGTACGAGCGCGTAGCCGAGGAGACGCGCCACGAGATCGACAAGGTCAAGGGCTCGCGCTTCTTGGCCGTCGTGCAGCCGGCGCCGAGCGAGGCAGCAGCGATCGCCGCGGTCGATGCCCTGCGCCGCGAGTTCCATGACGCGCGCCACCACGCTTGGGCCTACCGCCTGACTCCGACCGGGCTCGAGCGCTCCTCCGACGATGGCGAGCCGTCCGGCTCGGCGGGCAAGCCCATCCTGGCGCAGCTCGAAGGCTCGGCCCTCCACGAGAGCGTCGTTGTCGTTGTGCGCTGGTTCGGCGGTACCAAGCTCGGCGTCGGCGGCCTCGTGCGGGCTTATGGCGACGCCGCGCGTGAAGTCCTCTTGCGGGCTGCACGCGAGCACGTCGTGATTACACGGCGCATCGTCTTCGAGCACCCCTACGAGGTCTCGTCCGCCGTCGAGCAGCTCCTCGCCCAGCGTGGGTTGCGCCCTAGCAGCGAGGACTACGGCCCGAGCGTGCGCCTCGTCTTCGACGTCCGCGTGGACCGAGCCGCGGCCTTCGCCGCTGAGCTCGTCGACCGCACGAAGGGCCGCGGTCGCATTGTCGATGACGAAAGCTGAGGGCATTTCATCCGCGGGATCGGGCACGCGCCCGGCCTATCGTGCGGCCCCTGTTTTCGCTAGCATTGGGCCCAATCATGGCGCGTCCCCCCCCAAGACGCTGCCTTGACTCTGCGAGCGTGCTCTGCACGCAAGGACCCACATGCAAAGTCCCTATCGCCAACGGCACCCAAGGCCGTTCTTTTCTCGAGCGGCCATGTTGGCGCTCGCCGTCAGCCCGACGACAGCACTCGCCCAATACTGCGAACCTGCGAAGTACGGCACGATCTGTGGCGCCGACCTCCATGCGACCTATTCCCTCTCGGGCGCCAATCGCACCATCCAACTGCGATCGACCAATGGCGTCGGGGCCCAGGTCGGGGTGGTCGTCGCAGGCCTTGATCGAGTGAGCGCGCCGCTGCCCGGCAACTGCGTTCTCTATGTGAATCCGTTGCTCGCGATCGCAGTCGTCTACGACGTGACGTGGACGGCGCGGCTTCCGTTCACGACCGCAGTAAACACGTCTCTTGGCATGCTCCGCGTTCAAGCTCTAGCACTCACGAACACGCCGAGCTTGTCCTTTCACGGCAGCAACGGACTCGAGATCGGACCTTGGACCGGACTGAGGTCCAAGGTCGAAGACTTCTCGACGACGGGGCTTCTTGACGAAGCCGAAACGACCCTCGACTGGAGCGGCAGTGGATCGCTGCGGGTCGCGCCTTGGGCATTCGCGCCAGAGCTCGGCGACTTCGATGCCAGTGTCGGTGGCCGCGATACCGGCACCTTCGACGCTGCGGGTCGCCGCATCTATTTCTGGAACACGGACAGCATCACGATTCCGGGCTCACGCACCCCGAGCGGCAAGTCCATCACCGTGACCGATGGCGTACTGCGCTTCCGCAACTTCCGCTTGGCTGCTACCGATCGCGTGCGCTTCATTGGTTCGCACGCCGTGCGCATCTACGCGACGCAAGACATCATCGTCGCGGGGGTGCTCGATGCGAGCGGGACCGATGCAACCTATCCGACGGGGCGCAGCAAGGGTGGCAACCCAGGTGTTGTCGGACAGCCGGGCTTCCCCGGCGGTCCCGGCGGCGGGAGCGGCGGCCGTGGTGGTGACTCGCCCAGGAACCCCAATCAACTCAGTCTTGCGGGGAGCAATGGAGCTTCTCCGTCCCCAATCGGTCATCCGCTGGCCTCTGCGCTCGCGCAACGTGGGGGCCGCGGTTCGCTTCCCTACCCTCCGTCGGGGCTCGATCAGGACGTCCGCTTCTCGGCATCGACCGTGCTTTGCCAGATGGCCGCGAGCGGAGGCTCGGGGGGCTGCTTCGTGTCGCAGGGCTCGAATGCGATCACATGGGACAATCGCAAGGGCTCCTTCACGCCGCAAGCCTTCGACTTCGGTCCGCCGACTTTGCCGACATTGCCGATCTCGGCGTTCTACAGCATGTTGCCCTTGGGCACCGCGAGCGCAGCGTACTTCCTCGTCCCTGGAGCAGGGGGCGGCGGATCAGGCACGCATGCATCTTCTTGGTTCAATTCGCTGCCATT
>CALLZN010000024.1 GCA_937858895.1 uncultured bacterium
AGGCCATGGCTCCCGACAGGCGTGCATCGGGGAGAGTCGCTCGAGGACAGTTCCGATGTTCCAATCCTCCAAGCTATGGCTGCTTGCCTTCCACTTGGCCGTGACCGGCGTCGCGCTAGCAACGCCGCAGACTCTCGGCTTCCTGCGCGACATCGCCAACAAGAGGCGCGCGACGAGCAGCTCGCCGCACACGGGCCGCGACCAGACGGACCGCGACCAGAGCTTCGTCCAGGTTGGCTCGACCTGGTTCTTCGTCGCGACGACCGACGCCGAGGGGACGGAACTCTGGCAGACGAGCGGCAGCGCGGCCTCGACCCGCATGGTCAAGGACATCCGAGTCGGAAGCGAGAGCTCCGCTCCTCGCTCCTTGACCGCGGTGGGCTCGCTCCTCTACTTCACGGCCGACGATGGTGTCCACGGTCGCGAACTCTGGGTCAGCGATGGCACGAGCCAAGGCACAAAGCTCATCCTCGACATCCAGCAAGGCAGCCTGCCTTCTGGCATTACCACCCTCGCTGTCCACGCCAACAAGCTCTGGTTCGCCGCTGATGACGACATCCACGGCGTCGAACCTTGGACCAGTGACGGGACCGCGCAGGGCACGCGGCTCTTGCACGACGTGCGCCCTGGCCGCGCGTCATCGCATGCTTTTGACTTCGTTGGCAGCTTCCAACACATCGTCTTCACGGCCGACGATGGTGTCCACGGCGCAGAGCTCTGGGCGACGCATTATCAAAGCCTGGCAACCCAGCTGGTCGATGACCTCTGGAGCGGCGGAGGCTCCGACCCGAGCAGCAAGGTGGCCTTCGGTCGCGGCATTCTCTTCGTCGCTGCCGTCCCAGGCATCGGCCGCGAGCTCTGCTTCACGCTCGGCACACCGACGAGCACGGTCGTGCTCGCGGACATCTTTCCAGGCATCGCGAGCAGCCATCCTCGCGTATCCGAGGGTGTCACGGTCAACGGCATCCACTACTTTGCAGCGACTGGCATCGATGGCACCGAGCTCTGGTCAGCGGACGGCACGGCGACTGGTACGAAGCTCGTCAAGGACATCGAGTTCGGTAGCTCGTCGTCCTTCCCTTCGCGCTTCTTCGTCGACTCGGCGCAGCAGATCTGGTTTGCGGCCACGACAGCTGCGCACGGCCTGGAGCTCTGGCGCAGCGACGGGACGGACCAAGGCACGGTGGGCTTCGACCTCGTCATGGGGCCAGGACACGGAAACCCGACGCCGATGCTCGAAGTCGGTGGCCGGCTCTTTCTGACCGCGGCCGACCTGCAGGGCGACCAAGAGCTCTGCGAGTTCACGCAGGGTCGCCTCACGAGGCTCGCGGACATCGCACCGGGGCCGCAGACCTCGGTCACGAAGGACCTGACGCTGATTGGCAGCTCGCTGATCTTCACGGCCGACGATAAGTCCGAGTATGGTCGCGAGCTCTTCGCGCTCGACCTCGCGACTTCGAAGGTCACGCTCTTCCTCGACATCGAGCCCTCGTACCGCACGACCGGTGCCTTCTTGCGGGCGCTCTGCGACCACCACGGCACGCTCTTCTTCGCGGCCAACGACGGCGTGGTCGGACAAGAGCTGTGGAAGACCGACGGCACGGTGGCAGGAACACGCTTCGTCGCCGACATCGCGCCGGGGCCGGCGTCGAGCGGCATCACGCCGGGGGCTTCGTTCCAGGGACGCTATTGGTTCAGCGCGGCCGATGGCGTCGTCGGTCGAGAGCTCTTCGTGACCGATGGCACGAGCGCTGGCACTCAGCTCGTAGCCGACCTATCGCCTGGGTCGTCGAGCTCGGATCCGAGCGGCTTCGTGGTCTTCCAAGACGAGCTCTGGTTCGTCGCGACGACGGCGGCCGCGGGTCAAGAGCTCTGGCGTAGCGATGGGACTGCGGCGGGCACGCGCATGCACAGCGACATCGAGCCCGGTCCGCAGGGGTCGTTTCCGCGCAACCTCGTGGTCTACGGCAGCCGGCTTTGGTTTGCAGCAAGCACGCTCGCGAGCGGCACGGAGCTCTACTCGACCGACGGCACGGTGGCCGGCACGAGGCTCGAGATCGATGTCGCGCCCGGCGCCGCGAGCAGCGGGGCCAGCGGCCTGACGGTGCACAAGGGGCGACTCTTCTTTACTGCGACGAGCCTGAACGAAGGCGTCGAACTCTGGACGAGCGATGGCAGCGCCGCGGGCACAAACCTTGTCTTGGACATCGCGCCTGGGCCGCTCTATTCCTCGCCGAAGCACCTGGTGTCGAGCGACGGCGACCTCTTCTTTGTCGCCAACGACGGCGTCCACGGCGACGAAGTCTGGGCGAGCGACGGAACGGCCGCGGGCACGCGCATGGTCAAGGACATCCGACCTGGCAAGCTGTCCTCGACCTACACCAACCTGGTCACTACCGGCGCGGTCGTTTGGTTCTCGGCCGACGACGGTGCTACGGGGCTCGAAGTCTGGTGCTCGGACGGGACGCTGCAGGGGACGCGTCGCGTCGTCGACTTCGTCGCCGGGCCCGAAGGCGTCTATGCGCACGACCTCACGCTGAGCAACGGCCGCATCCTCATGGGCGCGACGCACCCCTTCTTTGGCAACGAGCTCTTTCGGCTGGAAGTCCTCGAGGCCTCCGCCAAGGTCATTGGCGCGTCCTGCGGACCAACGCAGCCGATGCTGCGCGCCGCCGCTCCGCGCATCGCCGCGACGACGCAGCTCGAGGGCAGCAGCCCCGGCAACAAGATCGGATTCTTGATGGTTGGCGCCGCGGCGCCGCTGACGACCGTGGCCACTTGCGACGCATCGCTCGCGCTGGACCAGGCCCTCGTCCTCGCCACAGTGAGCGGGAACTCCTACCAGGTACCCCTGAGCATCGCGAACGACGCGAAGCTCCTCGGCATCCTCGTCCACGCGCAAGCGTGGTTCATCGACCCGACCGCGATCCTACCGCTCGAAGCGAGCAACGGCCTCGCCCTGCGCCTTGGCTACTGAGGCCCGGGCTGCATGCGGACGCGCGCGTCGCCGACTGCAACCGCGAACGACGCGAGAAGCTCGGCAGCAAACCGCGTGGCGTCCCGGAGTGAGCGATGTTCTTGCGCGCTCATTGCACGAGAAGACGCTTCACCCGAAAGCGGCGCGGGCTCTCGTCGAGGACGCGACGACCCTCGAGGATGGCATCGAGGTCCTCGGCTGAATAGAACGCCTCGCGGTGCACAACGTGCAAGCGTCGCCCACGCGGATAGGCGCGCGCGGTCGCCAAGTCGGGGTTCGCAACGGCGCGATCCTCGACCCGATTCAGGTGCGGACGGGCGCATGGCTTGCTGCTGGTCAGCCCGCGCGGCGCCGCGCGCCGCCTGACCCGGCTCACGGCTCCCCTTAGGGCAGCCGCGCGATCGTCGCCAACGTATCGTCGCTCGGCCATTGGCCCGTGTCTGCGTGAGCGGGGACTGCCACAACGGGTGGTCCGGCTCCGGCGTCGCGAGTCCAAGCTGCTCGCGCACCCGGACGACGGCGAGCACTTCAGCCGGGAACGCGTACATCACGACGTCCTCGAACTCGGCGAGATCGCCCTTGCGCTTGGTCTTGCTCCGTTTGACGTGCCGGTCGAGGGCGGCCTGCAAGGCCGCGCCGACGGCGTCCGCGTCGCCCCACGCCTCGACCACATCGGTGTAGTCGCCCAGCAGGTCGGCCCCCGCCTGTGGCGCCGCGCCGGCCCGGGTGCCCATGACCTCGACCACGGACGAGGCGGACCCGGCCTTGCCGTCGCGGATGTAGCCGGCCAACGCCGGCACGCCCTCGTCGAGGAGGAGCATCTTGTTCATCGGGTCAGCGGCCCACTGCCGCACGAAATCGTACATCTTGGCGACGTTCGTCATGGTCTCGCCTCCAGTCGTCTGCAGTGATTCGTTGCTCGCCGAGAGCGCGGCTCGCCGGGGTCTTTGGCCAGCAACGCACCCGCGCGGGGACCAGCCGATGGTGTCCTCGGTCCGGCCACCACGCAAGTGAGTACCGAGCCCTTCGGGGGCCCGATACGGTGCGTTCAGGCTGTCCTGCACGAAGCTCAACCCACCGAGCTGCCGCTCGGTGGGCCTTGTTCTGCACCGCGCGCAGCGGACCAACACCGGTCGCGGTACTCACGTCACCGGCGAGGAAG
>CALLZN010000025.1 GCA_937858895.1 uncultured bacterium
TCCAGAGCCTGGCGGTGTTGGTGAACTCGGCGTCGTACGGGGTCAGCAGCGCTTCGGGCAAGAAGAGCGCAGCCGAGGTCGTCGCCCGCAAGAAGAGCCAAGCGACTGCGACGCTAGCAAAGCGCAGCACCGAAGCGAGGCGCTGCCGCATCGCGAACACGCTCAGATAGACGACGCCGCCGACGAAGAAGGCCACGAAGCCCGGGTCCGCGAACCACGACCAAGTGAGGGCGAGCGCGTGCTTGGTGCGCATCGTGAAGAGCACGAGGCGCGGTCCATCGAGGGCATGGTCGACGCCTGCGAGCCCGGCGACGAACGAGATCGCTTGGTTCAAGAAGGCTGGCAGCTCAGGTGCCCGTGCGGAGAGCACGCCGTAGACGAAGACCGTGAGCGAACAGAGGAGCGCGAAAGCACCGGCGAAGACCAAGCCGCGACCGACCTGCTTCGCCCACGACGGGCTCGCGACCTGCAGAGCGCAGCCCCCGAGCGCTAGCAGCACAGCGATGCGCGGCAGGCCGTCGAAGACGAAGGCCGCCGGGACCAGCGCCAGCGCGATCACCGCGATGCCGCGAACAGACCAAGCGCTGCCACCAGATTGCAGGACCGAGCAGAGGGTGCCGGCGGCGACGAGGGAGAGCCACGCGGTCGAAGTCGAGCTCCCGAAGAAGCCGCTCTCGAGGAAGGCTGCCGTGGCGAAGAGGGCGATTGCGAGCCATGGGAAGAGGCGCATCACTTGCCATCCTCCTTCTTCTTTGCGGGGTTCTCTGGATACCAAGGATCGCCACGCAGGCCGGTCAAGAGCCAGCGCCAAAAGTCCGCGTTCTCGCGCAAGCCTTCGAAGGGTTGGCCACCCTCTTGTTCGAGGTTCTTCTCGTGCGCGAAGCTGCCGTCACCGATGACGATGAAGTGTCCTTCGCCGAAGTCGCGGCGCAGGATGACCGGGTAGTTGCCGATGCCGTAGGCGAGGATGCGCGCCGGTTCGAGCTTGGGTGCCGCCGGCAGCGCGGCCGCGATCGTCGATCGCAGCACATAGCCAGCCGTGCGCGCCACGTCCGCCTCGTCGAAGTGCTCGCGGTTGACCAGCTCGAGCGGTGGCGTCGTCGCGGCGATGTCCGAGACGGGCCACGCTTCGTGGAAGCGCACGTGCGCGAAGCTCCCGTCATCGAAGGGCCAGTAGGGCGCCTTGAAGTGGCCCATCGGCTGAGGCTCGCGCCCGGGAAGTGCATCGATGCGGCCGAGCTCGAAGCCGAAGTCGCGCAGCAACGCTTCGCTCCCGCGCCGATCGGGGTAGCTCGCAGTGACGATGAAGGTGCCACCGCCAGCGACGAAGCGCTTGACCGTCCGACGCTCGTCCGCGGTGAACGCACGCTGCGGCGCGAGCGACACGACGAGGCCCGCGCGTTCGATGCGTCGCTCGTCGAAGTCGTGCAGCTCGAGGCACTGGTAGCCGTTGCGATTGAGCGTCATGCGAATGCCCATCGTCCCGTTCAGGCGCCAGGCCTCGTCGTCGTACTTGCCAAAGTGCGAGGTGTCGAAGTAGGCGAGGTCGTTGGGCTTCGATAGGCGACCGTCGGGCAGCAGCGTGCCGAGCTCGTAGGCCCACGCATCGCTCGCGTGCACGGACAGGCCGAAGAGCGCCGCCGCGACGGCCAACCAGACGGCGCGACTACGCAGCACGATCACGACGAGGCCCACGAGGCCTGAGATGAGCAGCGAACCAAGGACTTGGCGCCACAACGCTTTGGGACTCGCTGGCCTTGTCGCGAGGTAGCCGAGCAAGCGCGCATTGAAGTCGTGGACGCCCATCGTGATGCCGTTCGTGACCGAGGACGTATCGCCAAAGGCGATGACGAGGCCATCCCCGACTTCCTGCTCGGCGATCAGCACGATGTCGCCGAGCCGCTCGCCCGGGTTGTAGTCGTGGTTGGCCATCATCGCATTGCCCTTCTCGTCGCCGAAGTCATTGAAGCCCCAGCGCCCGAGCAGCAGCGGCCGCGCAGGCCAAGCGGCCTGGACCGACGCGCCGATCACGACGCCAAAGGCGTTGCGATCACTGCCGATGCCCGAGCAAATCGGGTGAACGTGCGGGTCATAGGACTGGAGCCAACCACCGACCTCGAAGGTCGCCGAGTCGAAGGGCACGTGCATGTCGGTGATTTCGAGCACGTCGTTGAAGCGCGCCTTGCCGTCCTTCTCGCGGATCGTGTGTTCGCCGAAGACGACGAGCGAGCCACCCTTGCGCACGAAGTCGTGGATGCGCTCCAGCTCGCCTGGCTTCCACTCTTCGTGGGGATAGAGCAGCATGAGGACGTCGGTCTTTGCCAAGACCTCGGCGGTCAGTTCTTCTTCGTGGGCGAAGGTGCCGCCGTGGCTCTTCACGAAGGTCTCGAGCATGCCATACATGCCGATCGACAAGCGACCGTAGTCGTCGTGCTTGGGTCGTTCCCAGTTGCCGTAGACGTTGTCGCTCGCGACGACGTGCTTCTTGGCTAGCGAGGAGCGGCCGAAGGGCAGCGTCAAGAAGGCCGGGACGAGGCCCGCGAGAACGAGCAGCGTCGCAGCGAGCGCTCGCTTCGAGGGCTGCGCCACGTCCGCCGTCGGTCGCTCATGGGCAAAGGCGACAAAGGCCGCGACGACCAGCAAGTCGAGCAGGAAGCAAACGGCCGGCAAGTGCCAGGACTGCAGCGGACCGCTCTCCGCCTCGGAGAAGAACTTCCACCAATGCGCCGACGATGCGACGACGAAGAGATAACTCACGTGCGCGACGAGCAGCGCGAGGAGGGCGCTCGCGAGTCGCAAACCGCCGAAGCGCAGCAGGGTGAAGCTCCCGAAGAGCACGAGCATGTCGACGCCCGCGAAGGTCGTTCCCACGTCGAGCTCATGACCCGCGATCGTGCCCGCGACGACGCCGAGCATGCCGGCAACGCTGTCCGCGATGTGCCAGAGGCTCGGCACGGCGCGCAGCGCGAAGGCGTAGATCGCGAAGATCAAGATCGCGGTCGCGCCCTGGGTCATGAGGCGCCGCTGCTCGTCTTCTCGGGCGAGCCAGGCTAGCCCGCCGCAGATGACGGCGACGCCGGCGATGCGCGCTGCTGGCACGCTCGAGCCGATGGCCAAAACGCCAATGGCGGTCGCGATGCCAAGGGCAGCGATGTCCTTCGCACCCAAGGAAATCCGGGCCAAGCCCGCGACGATGGCGATCGCGAGGAAGACCCAGGTCATAGCGCGCAACAAGGGGTAACCAAAGAGGCCGACCGACCCCTCGGCGCAGAGCGCAGCGCCAAGACCAGCAAGGCAGGCAAGCACGCGCAGCGCTCGCGGTGCGGTCGTTGTTTCGTTCGGCGGATTCAAGAGCATCGCGTGGCTGGGAAGCAAGAAATGGAAGGGACTCGGGTCGCCGCAAGGTCACCGCGACGCCGCATGTCTGACGATCCTCGTCGCGAGCGGACGGGGAGTCTCGCGTAAAAGCTGCACGGCAGCGTTGCCGATGTCACGAGCGTCACGGCGACTACGTGCGAGGTGGCTCGTTCGTGACTTGCGTGGGGACGCTCGGGGCTGGCATTGTGTTCGACATGAGTCGAACTTCTCTCGTCGCCGCTGCGGTCTTCTGCGCTTTCTCGGCGACTGCCTGCGGTGACGCGGCGCTGGCGTCGCGCGGCGGGCCGCAGGGGGAAGTGCTCGAGACCTTCCTACGCGCGCTCGCGGCGGCTGACGGCGAAGCCGCGCGTGCCTGCCTCGACACGAGCACGAGTCCGGGTGCCGACTTCGGCCGCATCGTCGTACGGGGCCTCGCTCTCGCCGCGCGTGCGAGGAGCTTCGAGGGCCAGGCTCGCGCTCGTGTCCCGGGAGCGGAGGCGGTCTGGATCGCTGACATCGACCTTGCGGCGATGGTGCGGGACTTGAGAGTCGACCTCGAAACCGGAGAGTGGAAGCAGACAGCGGCGGAAGCGAGCCTGACCGTGCCGGGGCGAGCGCCCCTGCGCTTCGTCCAGCAGGGTGGTGTCTGGCGTATCGCCGCGCCGAACCTTGATGGAAACCGCGCTGACCTCGTGGCCAAGGTCGACGCAAGTCTCGGGGTCATCGAGGCTTTCTACGCGCGGGCCGAAGCCGCACTCGCCCAGGGCCACGCCGGAACCAAGCTGCGCGACGAAGTTCGTGAGGCTGCTCGCGTCACGAAGGAACAGATCGCGGCGCTCTATCCCGACTTGGTGCGCATTTTCTCCGAGCGCTGAGACCATCTGCCATGCCCGCTCGATGAGGCGGGGGCCTCGTTGTCGAGGGCGGCACTCGCACGTGCGACAGCCTGCAAACGGGGCAACATTCCTCGATTCGTGGGCGCGCGGACGGCCGCGTGGTCGCAGATGGAACAAGATCTCGGTGAAGGCGCGTCCACGTCGCGTCTGTTTCGCCAGATCAGATGCAGGGTCGGCGCTCTGTGATATCCCGCGAGCGTCGACCGTCCTCATGTTTCCTGACTCCGCGAGAACCCTTCCTGGAGGTTCCATGATTCGTCGTTCGCTTCTCTTCGCCCTGCTGAGCGCAGTCTTCGCTCTCACGGCGCTTTCCGATCGTCTTGCTGCGCAGCAGCTGACGAGCAGGCCTGAACTGACGCGCTGTCCGGTCGTCGAGACACAATGTCCGACCTCCGATACGCGCTGTCCTCCCGTCGACACCCGCTGTCCCGCGGTCGATACCCGCTGCCCGACGTCCGACACGAAGTGCCCGCCGTCGCAGACCAA
>CALLZN010000026.1 GCA_937858895.1 uncultured bacterium
CGTAGGCATTGCGCGTGCCGATCGACTGCCCATAGGGCACGACCGGGTCGGCGGACCCGTGATGGACGACGAGCGGCACGTCGGAGAGCGCCTTCGGAACTGCCGAACCCGCCCAAGCACCGGACGCGTGCGCGACGACGCCTGCCACTTGCTGGGGATGCGCGCCTGCAAAACCGAGGACGAAGAAGCCGCCTTGGCTGTGCCCATACAAGAAGACGGGACCTGGCTCGAAGCGCTGACGCAGCTCCTCGATGAAGTCGAGGAAGGCCTTGCGGTCCGCGTCTTCACCGAGGAAGAGACGTGATTCGCCCCGACCCGGCGAAGTCCCCGAAACCGACACGAGGACGTCCTGCGGCCGCAGCAAGCGCGGATCGTGGTTGGCGTGGCCCCAACGATAGTCGAGGCCCGTGCCGTGACAAAGGACGACGAGGCAGCGTGCATCGTCCGTCGTGACTTCGCGCTTCGCCCCTCCCTTGAACCAGTTTGGCGGCACCGAGTAGCTGTAGTCGAGTCCGTTGGCCGACTTCCACTTGTAGACAGTGTGGGGCTTGCAACGAGCGTCTGGTTCTCGCTCCTCGAGGCCCTGCGCCCGGAGGGCGAGCGTCGCGGTGACGAGCGCGACCAAGAAGCGCTCAGACAAGAACACGAAACGGTGAGAACGGAGGGGCAAGAGGCCGTACATGATGGCTAGGCTAACCAACATCGAAGGCGCGACCGTAAGCGTTTGGTAAGCGAGCAACGCGCGCGATCGTGCGGTGGTGCTGCCCCCCATTGCCGCTGGCCAGATGCCGGAATGCCCGAGTAGCATGTTCCGCATGTCGAGCACGAGTGTGCAAGCCGCTGCCGCGCGCAGCGTCGCCTTCAAGAGCCTCGGTTGCCGAGTCAACTTCGAAGAGATCGAATGCCTGCGCGGACGCTTCGTCGACGCTGGCTGGCGTGCGGTCGACTTCGAGGACGCGGCGGACCTCTACGTGATCAACACCTGTACGGTCACCGGCATCGCGGACGCGGAGTCGCGCAAGATGATCCGTCGCGCCGTGCGTCGCAAACCCACGAACGGCCTCGTGGTCGTCACGGGTTGCTACGCCCAACGCGACCCCGAAGCGATCGCGGCCCTCGAGGGCGTCGACCTCGTCCTCGGCAACAAGGAGAAGAGCGCCCTCTTCGAACACGTCGAGCGCTTCCGTGCCGACCGCCGCCTCGCTGGCGAGATCTGGGTCGACAGCGAGGCAACGACCGCGCGCTTCCTGTCCCACGGCAGCCCCTCTGGCCACAACGAGCATGGTTTTCTGCGCACGCGCGCGACGCTCAAGATCCAAGACGGCTGCGACGAGCGCTGCACGTATTGCATCATCCCGACCGTGCGTGGCGCGAGCGTGAGTCGCTCGCTCGAAGAAGTGGTCGACGAAGCAAGGCGCATCGCGGCGTCGGGCTTCCGCGAAGTCGCGTTGACCGGCGTCAACACCGGGACCTGGGGCCGTGACTTCGAGCGCAGTGGGCGTGGCGATCGCACGACGCTCGCAGTCCTCGTGCGCACGCTCGACGGCCTCGACCTCGGCCTGCGCTTCCGGCTCAACTCGCTCGAGCCCGAGACTGTGAGCGACGACTTGCTCGACGCCATCGAGGCGGCGCCGAGCTTCGCGCGCCACTTCCACGTGCCGCTGCAGCACGGGACATCCAAGATCCTGCGCCGCATGGGGCGCAGCTACGACGCGCCCTTCTATGCCGAAGCGCTCGGTCGCATTCACGCACGCTTCCCGCAGGCCTCGATCGGCGCGGACGTCATGGTCGGCTTCCCGGGCGAGACGGACGAGCTCTTCACGGCGGGTCGGGACTTCGTGCTCTCGCTCCCGCTCAGTTACCTGCATGTCTTCACGTACTCGCAACGCGAGGGCACGGCCGCCGTGCGCCTGCAGGACCACGTCGACGAAGGCGCGAAGCGCAAGCGCAGCCGGGACCTGCACGCAGTCGAGGATCGTCTGCGCCGCGCCTTTCTGGCCCGGCAGCACGGGCGCGAAGAGGTCCTCCTCGTCGAGGACAAGCGTGGTCCTGGTGGCGGCTTGACCGGCGTGACGGACAACTACGTGCGCTGCGAGCTGGATGCCTTTGCTGAGGCTCTTGCCAACGAGTTCTGGCGCGTGCGCGTCGAGGACCGAGGCGACACACGCTTGGCCGGCGCAGCGCTCGTCGCACGCGTGCGCTGAGGAACGTCGCGCACGGGCGCAGCGTCGCCGTGCACCGAGACCCCACACGACCTTCATCCTGTGCTGATCTCGGTCGACCATTCTGGGCCCCCATGCGACTCTCCATCTTGCTCGCCGTGCTCGCGTACGGCGGGAACTCCTTGCTCGCCCAACAAACGGGCTACGGCAAGGACTGCGCTGTCCGTGGTCTTGCCCCCTTGCTCCTGCCGAGCTCTGCCATCGAGCGGATGCCGCTGGATCTTGTCGTCGAGAATCCTGAGGCCTTGATGCCGACGCTCGTGTGGATCGGCGCATCGCGTGACAAGCTCGGGAGCTCGAGCCTGCCGCTCGCGCTCGACGGCCTCGGCTGGCCGGGTTGCTCGCTGTGGACGAGCAGCGAGATCTTGCTCGGGCCGCAGGTCTCGATGTCACGCTGGGCGACCTGGTCGCTGCCGACGCGGGGACTACCGCCGCAGCTGCGCTTCTACGCCCAGGCCTTCACCTTCGATGCGAGCTTGCGCGCGCACGGCGCTTCACGAGGACACGAGCTGCGCTTGCAGCCGTCAGCCGTGACGACGATCGCGATGCTGCCCGATACGCAGTTCTACAGCGAGGTCGCGGGCTACTTTCGTCACTTCGTCGGCCAGACCGACTGGCTCGCTCGCAACGCGCGCGACATCGCCTTCGTCACCCACGTCGGGGACATCGTGCAGAACGGGGCCGCCAACGCCGTCGAGTGGACGCGGGCCGACAGTGCTTTGTCGCGTCTCGGCACCCTGCCGTATTCGGTGAGCCTCGGCAACCACGACTACGATGTCGTCAACGGCAAGAGCGCGGCGACCGCTTACACGAGCCTCTTCGGTCCCCAGCGCTACGCGGGTCGCGCTTGGTGTGGC
>CALLZN010000027.1 GCA_937858895.1 uncultured bacterium
CGATCACGTCGAGTTCTTGGCCAAGCGCGGCGGTCGGGTTGCCGACCGTGAGCCGGGCGCAGAGCATGCATCCAGCGAGTCCGGCGACGGCGCCGGCCAACGCATAGACTGCGACTTTGGTCTGTTCGACGCGGACACCGCAGAGGCGAGCCGTCTTTTCGTTCGAGCCGATGGCCGTCACGTGCACACCAAAGACTGTGCGCCGCAGCACGAAGGCCGCGACCAAGGCCAAGGAGAGGGTCGTCCAAACGCCAGGCGAGAAGTAGAGCCACTCGGGCACAGGCCGATTGGTCATCCACTGCTGCAAGGACCCCGCTTCGAGGGCAGCCGGTGGGACATCGACCTTTTGTTCACCGGCGACCCACTTGGCGAGGCCGCGCGCGACGCCGAGCATGCCGAGCGTCGCAACGAAGGGCGCGATGCGCAGGACCGTGATGACGAGGCCGTTGACGAGGCCGCAGGCAAGGCCGGCCATGGTGGCGCTGACAAATGCCAGGCCGACGCCGGCCTCGGCGCGCAGGACGAGGGCAGCGACGACGCTGCTGAGCGCGATCACAGACCCGACGCTGAGGTCGATGCCACCCGACACGATGACGAAGGTCGCGCCGATGGCTGCGAGCCCCGTGATCACGGTCTGGTTGGCGACAGTCTTGAGATTGTAAAGTGAAAGAAAACCATCGGCCTCGCTGTGCAAGGAAAACACGACGAGCACGATCCCGAGCCCAATGAATGGACGCAGTGCACGGAGTAGGTTGGTCGACTTCATGCGCGCTTCTCGTGCTTGATGGGCCCCTGCGCCGCCACCCCGATCAAGTCATGTTCGGTCCAAGCAGCGACGGCGCGCGTCTCGACGAGGGTGCCACGGTGGACGACCGCGATGCGATCACAGACACCCAAGAGCTCGGGGACGTAGCTACTCACGAAGAGGATGGACTTGCCACGGCCCGCGAGTTCGTGCAGGCGGGCGTAGATCTCGGCCTTGCTCGCGACATCGATTCCGCGCGTCGGCTCGTCGAGCAGGAGGACATCGACGCCGTCGTGCAGCAGGCGCGCGAGCGCAACCTTTTGCTGGTTTCCACCCGAGAGCGTGCTGACCGCCACCTGCATGCCGGGACAGCGCACATGGAAGGCCTCGGCGCAGGCCTGCGCCGCGCTGCGCTGCCGGCGCTTCGACACGACGCCGTGACGCGCACAAGCCGCAAGCCGCGACAGGGTGATGTTCAGAGCAATCGACAAGTCGAGGGCTGTGCCCTCGTCCTTGCGGTCTTCGCTCGCGAGGCCTAGCCCCGCGCGGAGCGCCTCGGGCGGCCCGCCGTGCAATCGACGCCCCGCGATCATCACATCGCGCACGCGCGCCTTGTCGAGGCCGAAGAGCACGCGCAAGAGCTCCGTTCGCCCCGCGCCGACGAGGCCGAAGACGCCGAAGATCTCACCCCGGAACAAGGTCAAGTTCGCGGCATGCGGCAACGGCCTGCCAACGAGCTCGCGCGCTTCGAGGGCAGGGACGCTACCAGCCCCAGTATCGTCGCTTCGACCAACACGCGGCGGCGGATAGACCTCGTCGAGGCGACGGCCGGCCATGAAGCTCGTGAGCTCCGAAGCGCTCGTCGTAGACATGTCACCGCTCGCGACACAGCGGCCGTCGCGCAGGACGCTGTAGCGATCGGCGACCGCGAGCACCTCTTCGAGGAAGTGGCTCACGTAGACGATGGCCCGACCTTCGTCACGCAAGGCGCGCAGCACGGCGAAGAGCCGCTGCACTTCGATCGCGGTCAAAGAGCTGGTCGGCTCGTCCAAGATGACGACGCTGGCATCGAAGGCGAGGGCGCGCGCGATCTCGACGAGTTGGCGCTCGGACGGCCCGAGGCTGCCAATGCGCGCCGTCGGCTCGAGCGACGACGCGATGCGCGCGAGCGCGGTCGTCGCCAGAGCGCGCATCGCGCTTCGATCGACGAAGGGACCACGCCGCGGCTCGCGGCCGAGCACGATGTTCTGCTCGACCGTGAGGTCGGGGCTCGAACAGAGCTCCTGATGGATCATCGCGACGCCAGCTTCGGCGGCAGCGCGCGGCCCGCGAAGCTCGGCCACGCGTCCATCGAGTTCGATGTGGCCCGTGGTCGGCGCGTGCACACCAGCGAAGACGCCGAGCAGCGTGCTCTTGCCAGCGCCGTTCTCCCCGAGCAAGGCGTGGATCTCGCCACGGCGCACTTCGAAGTCGACGCCTTCGAGGGCCCTCACCGCGCCGAAGCGCTTCGAGACCCCCACTGCGCGCAGCGCGGTCACTTGTCGAGGATGGACAGGTCCGGCGCGAGCAAGCGCGCGGTGCTCGCGTCTTTCATCGAAGCGCGGGTCACGATGACGACACCCGTATCGATGCGCGCTTCTACTTGCTGGCCGCGCAGCACGTCGACGATGCGCCGCACGCCGAGCTCGCCCATCTTGACCGGGTCCTGGACCGCGAGCGCTTCGATCTCGCCCTTCTCGAGCCCTTCGACCAACTTTGGACTCGCGTCGAAGCCCACGAGGGCGACCGCGGCTACGCGCCCCCCGTCCTGCAGCGCGCGCAACGTGCCGAAGGCCACGCTCTCGTTCGGACAGAAGACACCGTTCAGGTCCTTGAAGCGACCGAGCAGGGTCTCGGCGGCATTGATCGCCGAAGCCGTCGTTGCGCCCGCGCGCTGATCGCTCGACACGACCTCGACGCCGGGATGCCCCGCGGCGATGCGCTCGAGGAAGCCGCGCTCGCGCTCGGCCGTGCTCGCCGAACCTTCGATGTAGCGCAGCATGGCAACCTTGCCTTTGCCACCGAGGCGCTGCGCGAGGGCATCGGCGCAGAGCTGGCCGCCACGATGATTGTCCGTCGCGATGTAGGATTTGCGCCCCGGCCAGGCGACGTCGGAGTCGATGACGACGACTGGGATGCCGGCGGCATCGGCCTCTTGGAGCGGCCGCACGAGGGCCTGGTCGTCGAGGGGCGCGATGACGATGCCGTCGACCTTCTTGGCGATGAAGCTCTCGACGACGTCGATCTGCGCGTTGCGATCGTCTTCTTTGATCGGGCCTTGCCAGAGAATGTCGACGTCGAGTTCGCGTCCAGCGGCGAGCGCTCCAGCGTGGATGGACTTCCAATACTCGTGCGTCGTCCCTTTGGGGATGACGGCGATGCGCTTTTTTCGTGCGCTCGGCGCTTCTTGGTCAGCGCCACACGCGGCGAAGAAGAGCGTGCAGCAGAGAGCGACTGCGGTCACGCCCAAAGCGCGGCGCCGCGAAAGCGAGGTGGTGAGCTTTACGTCGGTCATGTTCTTCGAATCGAGGGGGTGAGCATAACCACGCCGACCCGTGATCAGCACAGACTGCGGGTCGAATACAACCTCAATGTTGCATAACCTCCACCCGTCTGGCGGATCTTATGCAACAGTGAGGTACAGCAGCGTGCTTCTCGCGAACGACGCCTGCGCATAGCCTCTCGCCAAACAGGAGCGACGGCATGGCCCAGGAACGACGACTCGGCACCTTCGACGCGACGATGCTCGTCATGGGCGGCATGGTAGGCGTGGGGATCTTCTTCACGCCGCATGGCGTGGCGAGCGCGTTGCCCGACACTTGGCTCTTCCTCGGCGCCTGGGCCCTCGGCGCGCTCGTCGCCCTTTGCGGCGCCTTCACCTTCGCGGAGCTCGGCGCGAGCATCCCTGAGTCCGGCGGCTGGTTCGTGTTCTTGCGCGAGGCCTTCGGACGCTTTGCTGCGTTTCTCTTCGCGTGGACGATCCTCCTCGTGACGACGACCGCGGCGGTCGCGGTGATCTGCGACTTCGCGGCCTCTTTCGGCATCGGGCTCTTTGTCGAGCAGGTCGATCCGCTGTGGCGCTTCGGCGTAGCAGCCCTCTTGATCGTGCTCTTGAACGGGCTCGCACTGTCGGGACTCGTCGTCGGTGCGCGCTTCCAGAACTTCTGCATGCTGACCAAGCTGATCGCGATCGCGGCCCTGCTCGTCGGCGCGGTCGCCTTTGCGTTGCCTGGAGAAGAGCCGGCCAAGCTCGCACAAGCACCCTCAGTAAGGCTCGCCTGGTCCTTCGACATGGTCGCGGCTGGGATCCTGCCCGTGCTCTTCTCCTACGGCGGTTGGCAGAACGTGTGCTACATCGCGCCGGCTGTCCGTGACCCGCGGCGCACGTTGCCGCGTGCCATCGTGGTCGGGACGCTGGCGGTCGGCGCGCTCTACCTTGCATGCAACGCGACCTTTGTCCACGCGATCGGCGTCGAGGGCCTCGTCGGTGATCCGGGCTTTTCGACGACGCTGGCGCGCGATGCGCTCGGCGTGCAGTTCGAACGAGGGCTGCGCGCGGCCATGACCGTTTCGGCCGTTGGCGTTGCTCTTGTGACCATCCTCGTCTGCCCCGATCTCTATGTCGCGACCGCGCGCGCGGGGCTCTTCTTCGCGCGCTTCGAGCGCCGTCATCTGGTGACGGGCGCGCCGGTCCTGGCGATCTGCCTCCAAACGGTCCTCGCGCTCGGCTACTTGGTTTGGGCGCATGCGACGACGCTCTTCGGACTGGCGCCGGACCCGCGCCGCATGGACCCCGACAAGCTCCTGAACGCCTTGGTCTTCGCCGAGTGGATCTTCCATGCACTCGCGGCGCTGGCCTTGCTGCGCCTGCGGAAGCGTGGTGACCTGCCACGGCCCTTTCGCATGCCGTTCTGGCCGGTGCCGACTTGGATCTACTTGGCGGTGGCAGCGCTCGTTGTCATCACGAGCATCGGGGCGACGGTCTTCGGGAATGGAAGCGCTCGTCCGGAGCTCGGCATCGCTGTCCTTGCCTCAGGCGCCCTCGTCTACGTGTACTGGCGGCGACGTGAAGATCCTTGAGATTCTCCGACTCTGCGGCATGTCGGCCGGAATGCGGCCGACCCGGATGGACCCTCTCGTGGCAGAATGCGGGCGTCCATGACCACGGTGAGAGAACCCGATGACGACTCGACGCTACTCCATTTTCGCAAACTTGCGCCCTTTGGGCTTGCTTACGCTACTTGTGTTTCCGGTCGGCGCTCAAACGACCTCGACGCAGTTTGCGAGCCTGGCGAGGCTCGATTGGCCGACAGATGCGAGCCAATCCAGCAACATAGACGCCGCTGATATCGACCTCGACGGAGACATGGACCTGGTCGTGTCACGCTTTGGTAGCACGTCGCCGCTACGGCTCCTCATGAACGACGGTCGCGGCAACTTGAGCGATGTGTCGGCGACCAATCTGCCGACGCTCGCGGTCAGCGCTGCATGGCGTGTGCGCTTCGCACGCCTCGACCGCGACCCATGGCCGGATCTCGTGATCGTCGGTGGCGGGCAGACTCAGGTGTTACTCAACACGAGGATCGGGGGGAAGTTCACCGACGTTACGGCCACCAACGTGCCCATGCATTCCTACACCCACTACGGCCTCGATGTCGGCGATGTGGACGGCGATGGCGACATCGACCTCGTCTTGGCTGCAAACAGCACCACGAACCACGAAGTCTTTCTCAATGACGGCTTGGGCAAATTCACGCGTGCAACCGCGCCAACGGTCCCAATGGCCAACCTCTGGGGAGCGACGCTGGTCGACGTCGATGGCGACAAGGACCTCGATTGCTTCTTCGCCAACTCAGGAGCCGGAGGCCAGGTCTTGGTCATCAACGACGGGAAGGGCCTCTTCAAGGACGAATCCGCATTGCGCCTACCGACTGTAGGTGGAGCTTGCCGTGAAATCATCGCTCTGGATGTGGACCGCGATGGCGACCTCGATGCATGGTGCGCGATGTACAACGGACAGGACGTGCTTTTCATCAACAACGGACTCGGCACCTTCAAGGATGAGACTGCGGCCCGCGTGCCGATGCTCGCGACGGGGAGCTACGGCGGTTGCGCGTATGACGTTGACGAAGACGGCGATACTGACGTCGTGATCTGCTCCTGGAGCGGCAGCTCGACGGAGCTCGTGCGCTTGTATCTCAACGACGGTCGCGGGACCTTCAGCACCGCTACGACACGTATGCCGTCGACGTCTTTGAATGCCCTCGATGCCGTGCCCGTGGACATCGATTCGGACAACGATCTGGACTTGGCCTACGCGCACTGGGGAGCGCAGGACGGCGCCTATTACAACCTTCAGGGTCAGATCCACGCGGTGAACGCGCCGACCGTCGGCCAGACCTGGAACTTCGATGTCTACGCCCAACCAGGCTTCGCGACGTCACCCCAGGTGGGTACGATCTTCCTCGGCGTGGGTGAATTGAAGCCGCGCTGGTCAACCCCGTGGGGCCGCCTCGGCATCCTTCCTCCGCTCTTCGATGGGCCGGGCTTCTTGATCCCGCCGCCGGGTGGCAAAACGACGATCCCCATCAGCGTCCCGAACCAAGCTTCGCTGCGCGGCGTGCAGCTGTGGTGGCAAGGGCTGCATGTCCACGCGCCGATCGACGTGCGCCTGACCAACGTCTGGTTCGAGACGATCCAGTGAGAGACCGGGCCGAAGACGGGCGCGCTTGGACTTTCGAGCTGTCCTGCTAAAGTCTTCGCCCCGACTTCCCGATCGCGACCCTACATGAGTCTCCCCCTGCTCGTCACCGGCGCTGCCGGCTTCATCGGCGCTCGCTTCGTCGAGTCCTGCAACGCCCGCGGCATCCCTGTGGTGAGCGTGGATGTACTCGACGCGTTCACGTCGCGACCCGAGCACGAAGGCATCGACTGGGGGACTTGCGTCGACCGAGACGAGCTCTTCGACGCGCTCGCTGGCCCGCTCGGTGAGAAGGGCTTCGCGGGCATCGTCCACCTTGGAGCTTGCTCGGCGACGACCGAGCTGGACTTGGCCTTCTTGGAGCGCGTCAACGTCGCTTACTCGAAGACGCTGTGGAACTACGCCTGCGACCACGACCTGCCCTTCGTCTATGCGAGCAGCGCTGCGACTTACGGTGCTGGTGAGCTCGGCTACGACGACGACGAGTCCAAGTTCGAGGCCTTGCGCCCGCTGAACCCCTATGGCGACTCCAAGCGTCGCTTCGACGTTTGGGCCTTGCAACAAGAGCGCGATGGACACAGCCCGCCAGCCTGGTGTGGCTTCAAGTTTTTCAATGTGTATGGCTTCGGCGAGCGTCACAAGGACGCGATGGCGAGCGTCGTCGTCAAAGCCTACGACCAGATCCGTGATCGCGGCGTCGTGCGCCTCTTCAGGAGTCACAAGGAAGGCGTGGCCGATGGCCAGCAGAGCCGTGACTTCATCTGGGTCGGCGACGTGATCGACGTCCTGCACTGGGCCCTCGACCAACCGCTCGAACGCGGTGTCTTCAATCTCGGCACCGGCCAGGCGCGCTCCTTCCTCGACCTCGTCCACGCGACATTCGCGGCCTGCGGAGCTGAGCCGAACATCGAATGGGTCGACACGCCCGTCGAGCTCCGCGAGCGCTACCAGTACTTCACCGAGGCGGACATGGGTCGCCTGCGCGAGGCCGGCTACACGCGACCCTTCACCAAGCTCGAAGAAGGCGTGCGCCGCACCGTCGAGGCCATGCGTGCCGCCGAAGCGCCGCGCTTCGATGCGACGGGCGCCTCGTCGACCGACTGAGCATCCCGCATCATCTGCGGTGCTCGGCATTTTGGCCGCAGGGCCGCCCATGCCGATAGGCGCTGTGGATGTCCGTGGGCCGCATGCTCGGTTCAGGGACCTGCCTGCAACCACGCGGCCCGTTCGTGCGCGATTCGACGAAACGGAGCGCGCGCGTGACGATCGGCAAGAATGTTATTGTCCTGGTGTCGGCCCTGGTGGCCGCGGCTTGCTCGGGAACGAGCGGAGGGCCGTCGGCGCCGCTGCCCGTGCTCGACGCGAGCGTCGTAGGCGTCGAGGTTCCGAGCACCTTGCGCGGCGACGTCGCCGTCGACTTCACGCTGGCAGCCGCCACGCTGACGTCGCTCGACGTGCGGGTCGAAGTGAGCCGTGACGGCGGGCTCCGCTACCAGCCAGCGCGTGTTCGCGAAGCACTCCGGGACCTGGCGGCAACACCTTCTGGCGTGCGTCACCGCTGCACGTGGGACTCACTCGCCGACGCGGGCTTTCGCCACAACGACCAACTGCGCCTGCGCATCGTGCCCGTGCTGGCTGAACTCAGCGGCCACGCGGGCGAAGTCGCCCTGCCGTCACCCGACAACCGCGCTCTTGCGGTCAAGAACGTCGCCAACTACATGATCCACTACGGCAGCGTCGATGCGGCGGTCACGAACGCGGCCGAGCGCCACGATCTCGTCATCCTGCATCCCCTGACCGGCAAGCTAGACGTGGCGATCATCCGTGAAATCCAGGACGGCGTCGACGCCGACGACCCAGCCGATGATGTCCTCGTCCTCGCTTACATCTCGATCGGCGAAGACTTGCGAACGGTCGGTGTCGATGACGCTGCGATGCTCAATGACCCGCGCTTCGTCGGCGATGGCAGCGGGCCGCGCGTCGACCCGCGTGGCCCCGACGCCGACGGACAGTCGCTCGTCGGCATCGATGTGCTCGGCGCAGCTTCGAACGGGGGCAGCGGTTATGCCTCTTGGTACCTCGACGACAACGACATCGATCGGTCGAGCACCAAGACCGGCGACGGCAAGCCGGATCGCAACGCGCACTTCGGCGGCTGCTTCGTCAATGCCGGCGATCCCAAGTGGTTCGACGTGCTGGACGCGATGACCTTCGATGGACCCGACCGCATGCCAGGCATGCGAGAGCTGCTCACGCTCGACCATGGTCGCGGCTATGCGTGTGATGGTCTCTTCCTCGACACGATCGACACGTGTGCTCCGAACGCCTACACCGACGCGACGAGCCCCAACCAATCGGAGTTCGAGTGGACTGCTCCGGGCTTTTCGGCCTTCATTTCGAGGCTCAAAGCTACGTATCCCAGCCGCCTCGTCTTGCAGAACCGTGGGTTGTTCTATTACGACCCTCGACATCCGCACTACAAAGTCAACCCGCGTAGCTCGGTCGACTTCCTGATGTTCGAGAGCTATCGGCTCAATTCGAACACGACCGAGACCTATAACCCTTGGTTCTACGCCGACAACAAGTTCAACGTCGCGCCCAAGCTGCTCGCCGAGGCCAATCGTAGCGACGGCTTCCGCATCGTATCGCTCGGCTATGCCGAAGGACCGACCGGCGTGATGTCGCCATTGACGCTCACCGGGCAGAGCTTGGATGGCTTCGAGATCTTGCTCGAAGACATCCGCGATGCGCGACAGCTCGGCTTCTTGCACTACTTGACGAACGCGGCCATCGACCTGCCCAACACGTTTGCGGGCGACCACGATGTCTTCGACGTCTCGGTGCCGGTGTGGACGAGCACGCACAACGACAACGATCGGTTGTTTCCGACCGTGCCGCTCGCGCCGACACCTCGCGTAGGTGTCCAACAAATCACGACTGGCCCGAACAGTGCCACTTTGCGCTGGGACGTCGCGGTCGATCAACACCCGGTCTCCTTCAGGGCCTACTATCAGGATCGGCCCTTCGACTTCGACGCCGACCCTGACCTCGAGACCGCCACGCAGGCGGACATCGCCAACGACGCGTCTTCGGCCTACACGGGCATCGGACCTGGCATCTATCCGAACGAAGCAACGATCCAAGGCCTCGTGAGCGGGAGAACCTACTGGTTCTGCATTCGAGCGCGCGACAGCCTCGGCCATGAAGAGAAGAATCGCACGGTGCTTTCGGCGACGCCGATCGGCCTGACCACGATGACGATCGATGGCCAATTCTCGGACTGGACGATTGTGCCGACGGCCCACGTCGACGCGGCGGACGTGGCCGACAGCGCTGGTCCCGATTGGCTCGAGCTCGCCTATGCCAACGACGCGAACAACTTGTATCTGCGCTTCACGTCGGAGAACGCCTTCAACCTCGACGGCACGCCGAGCTCGGCTTGGTCTCGCTACCTCATCTTCTTGGATTGTGACAGCGACGCCAATACTGGCTATGCGGCCACTTCGAGTGTCGGGAGCGAAGTACTCGTCACCGGCGCGTCGCTCTACAAGCAAGCAAGCGGCGTCTTCAACGACGGCTTGCTCGAAGCGATCGCGATCGAGCCCAGGACTGCCGTCACACAATGCGAGCTCGCGATCCCGCTCGCGCGCATCGATGCGGTCACGCCCGGCACGACCAAGATCCGGGCGCTCTTCGTCAACGATCACGTCTTCGACTACGCGCCGGACTTCGGCTACGTCGAGATCCGCCTCGTTCGGCCCTGATCGATTGCCCGAGTGGTCCGATTGACAGCGTGGCCTGAATGACAGCGTGGATCGTGCGGTGCGCTCAGCAACGTTGCTAAGATCCACCGCATGAAGCCACCGTTCGTCATGGTCTTGGCGCTCGCGCTCGCGGCCCTCCCCTCCGCCGACCCTCGTTCGCAAAGCTCACAGCTCCGCGATGGGTCGTCGGTACCCTCGCCCGAGTCGGAGTTCGGCAAGGCGGTCGGCGCCGACCACTTCTTGGCCAACTACACCCAACTGTGTTCGTACTGGCAGAAGCTCGCGCAGAGTTCCGATCGCATACGCCTCGAACGCATCGGCACGACGAGCTACGGCCAAGCAATGTGGACGGCTATCGTCACGTCGCCGGCCAACCACGCCAAGCTCGAAGTGTACCGCCTCCTCAACGAGCGCCTCGCGCGCGCCAAGGACACAGACCCCAGAACAGCAGATCGCTTGATCCAAGAAGGCAAGCCCGTCGTCTGGATCGACGCTGGCATGCACGCCAACGAGTCGGTCGCCGCGCAGAACATCATCGAACTGAGCTACCGGCTCTGTTCTCGTGACGACGTTGAAACGCGGCGTATCCTCGACGAAGTGATCTGCCTCATCACACCTGCCAACCCGGATGGCATGGAGATGATCGCCAACGCCTACATGGCGACCGGCACGGTCGGCGGCCTGCCCGTGCTCTATCAGCGCTACATCGGGCATGACAACAACCGCGACTACTACATGCTCAACATGCCGGAGTCGCGCGCGATCGCGAACATGCTGTATCGGCGCTGGTATCCGCAGATCGTCTACAACCACCATCAAACAGCGCCGCGCGGCACGGTGATCTTCACGCCACCCTTCCGCGATCCGTTCAACTACAATTTCGATCCCTTGATCGTGCGCGGCATCGAGATCGTGGCCGCTCACATGAATTGGCGCTTCACGCGCGAAGACAAGGCCGGCGTCATCTCGCGCACGGGCGCTACCTATTCCACGTGGTGGAACGGCGGCCTGCGCACGACGGCGTACTTCCACAACATGATCGGGATCCTGACCGAAGTCTTCGGTCATCCGACTCCGTCGAAGATCGTTCAAGGCAAGGACCGACGCTTGCCATACGGCGACTACCCACTGCCGATCGCGACCCAAGCGAAGTGGCACGCTCGCCAGACGATCGAATACCTGCAGACGGCGAACTACGCGATCCTCGACTACGCCTCGCGCTATGGCGACGAGTTGCAGCAAGACATGTGGCGCATCGGTCGCCGCGCTATCGAAGACGGCAGCAGAGACACCTGGAAGCCGACGCCAGCCATGGTCGCGAAGATGGCGAACGACAACGACGATGCGCCCTTCAAAGATCCGTCGACTAGGACTCCTCGCGCCTACGTGATCCCCCGTGATCAGACAGACTTCGCCGCGGCCTTGCGCTTCGTCGAAGCGCTGCGCGACTGTGGGATCGAGGTCCAACGCGCACGGCGAGCCTTCGAACACGATGGCCGCAGCTACCCCTCGGGCAGCTTCGTCGTGCGCTGCGACCAGGCCTTCCGCGCGCACGTCCTCGACATGTTCGAGCCGCAGTGGCACCCGGACGACGTGGCGGCGACCGGTGAGCCGATTCGCCCTTACGACTCGGCCGGCTGGACGCTCGCCATGCAGATGGGCGTCGACTTCACGAGGGTCTTCGACGAGGTGCAGGGTCCCTTCGATGAAGTCGGCGACACGATCGACGTGCTCGCTGGACGCGTCGACGCTGCGGAACGCGGCTGGCTCCTCGCGCTCGGCAACGCCAATGCCTACCGCGCAATCCATCGCTTGCAGGCAGCAGCGATCCAGCTCCACATGGGCGTCGCCCAGATGGACGACCTCACCAGCCCGGCGCTCGAGAACATGGTCTGGGTTCCCAAGTCCGAAGCGAGCTCGAGCCTCGTTGCGCAGCTAGCGGCAGACTTGGGGCTCGACTTCGTCGGTTGTGACACACGCCCCAACTTCGAGCCAGGCACCTTGCGTCGGCTCGAGCGCTGCCGCGTCGGCCTCTTCGACGTCTTCGGTGGCCACATGCCGACGGGTTGGACCCAGTGGGTGCTCGAGCAGTTCGGGTTTGCCGTCGAACTCGTGCGCGGTGACCGAGTCATCGCCGGCGACCTCGGCAAGGACTTCGACGTGCTGATCTTCATGACCGGCTTGCCGTCGTTCAGCGATCGGCCACGCGAACGTCCAGCGCGCGTCGACGGAGAAGCGCTCACCAAATTGCGAGCGGCCCTGCCGCCCTTCGAAGATTGGAGCCACATCGCCGCCTGGAAGACGGTGCTCACGCGCGACAACGCAGCGAACGCCTTGCGTGACTTCGTCGCCGGCGGCGGAAGCATCCTTGGCGTTCAAGAGAGCGCCGAAGCGCTCGTCAAGCTCTTCGACCTGCCCTTCCGGAGCGGCATCCGCGTCGACACCAAAGGCGTTGGCGGTCAAGAGCGGCAGCGCGCCGCCAATCGCTCCGAGTTCTTCATCCCGGGCAGCTTGATCCGCGTCCGTTTCGACGGCGCGACCCTCTTGGGTTGCGATCCGGACGATGGTCGACCCGAGCCGCTTGTCATGTTTCGGCGCAGCCCCGTCTTCGAGGCCGTCGCACGCGATGCGGCCACCGATGAGACGTCGGAGCACGCGAGCCGCCTCGGCGCGATCACGACGCCGCTCCTCTATGTCGACCAGGATCAACTCGCCTCGGGCTGGGCCATCGGCCAGCAAGAGCTAGCCGGCAAGGTCGCGGCGATCCACGCCGAGTACGGCGACGGCCAGGTCTTCGTCTTCGGCCCCGACATGCTCTACCGCGGACAGTCTTGGTCGAGCTTCCACCCGGTCTTCCGGGCCATCTTGAGCGCTCGAAGCCGCAAGGTCGCTGCGGTCGACTGAGCACCGCGATCTTTCACTCCTTGCCGTACTCGGGTTCGCGCTCAATCGGGATCGGCGCGGCGAGCTCCAGCCGCCATTTCGCTAGCAGGGCCTCGAGGTCGACGACGAGACCGGGCTCCTTGTCGGCGATGTCCGTGGTCTCGCCGGGATCGGCTTCGAGGTCGTAGAGCTCGAGTTTGCCGGTCTCGAAGAAGTGCAGGAGCTTGTGCCGACCGAAGCGCAAGGCCGACGCCGGCGTGCAGCGCCAGGTCCCGGCGGCGACGTCGTCTTCCAGATAGGCCGGGAAGTGCCAGGCGAGGACGCGCGGCTCGAAGGCAGCCCCGCGCAGGAGCGGCGTCAAGTTGACGCCGTCGTTCTTCGGGATCTTCGCCGCTTCGACACCAGCCATGGCCGCGAGGGTCACAAAGAGATCGCTCGTGATCACCGGAGTGTCGATGGTCTCGCCGCGCCGTTCGATGGCAGGATGGCGCACGATCCACGGCACGCGGATGCCGCCCTCGTAGAGCATGCCCTTGCCACCACGCAACGGCCGGTTGGAGGTCACTCTCGACAAGCCACCGTTGTCCGACACGAAGATGACAATCGTGTTGTCATCGACCTCGAGCTCTTTCAGCTTGGCGAGGACGCGCCCGACGTTGGCGTCCAGCGTCGCGACCATGCCGGCGTACTTCGCGTTGTCTTGCCCGGCGGCAGCTTGCTTCGTCTCGACCTTTTCCTCGAACTTCTTCGTTGAACCTTCCTTGGGCTGGATGGGCGTGTGCACAGCGAAGTAGGACAGGTAGCAGAAGAAGGGCCGTTCTTTGTTGCGCGCCATGAAGGCACACGCTTCGTCCGTCAAGCGATCGGTCAGGTACTCACCGTCCTCGCCGTCCGGCAACGCCTTGTTCGAGTACGGGCTCGTGTAGCTCTTCGGATGCCCTTGCGTCGTTCCACCGACATTGACATGAAAACCCTGCGTGCGCGGGTCTTCGCCGAGATGCCACTTGCCGAAGCTGCCGTTCCGGTAGCCACGTGTCTTCAACACCTCAGGCAAAGTCACGAAGTCGTCGCCGAGCTCGGTCTTGTTCTCCGTGGGCACGAGTTTTCGAAAGCGAGCCTTGCCGCGCTTCGACGAGCCTACAGTGTAAATGCCGTGCCGCGGCGTGTAGAGGCCGGTCAAGAGCGAAGCGCGTGTCGGCGCACAGTTAGGGGCGTTCGCATACGCGTTGGTGAACCGCAGCCCGCTCGAAGCCAGCCCGTCGATGTTGGGTGTCTCGTAGAACTTGCTCCCCTGGCACGAGAGGTCACTCCACCCGAGGTCGTCAGCGACGATCAGCACGATGTTGGGTCGATCGCGATCGGCTGCGCTCCTCTCCGACGTCGAGGCCCCCTCGGAGAACGGGAAGACCGGCAGGTCGGCCGGCAAGGTGAACCAAAGCGGTGAAGTCCAGGCGCGATTGCCGTCGACTTGCGCGACGGCGGCGTAGATCCAATGCTCACCTGGACGAAGCTGCTGAACTTGGTAGTCGAGATCGCAGGTCGTCGATTTTGCATCAAGCGTCCTGCGCTCCACGACCTTGCCGTCGAGCACGAAAGCAACCGACGCGAGCGGACCAGTACCCTCGACATTCAAGTGAAGTCGCGGCGGCGCCGCGGTGTCGAAACGCTCCCCCATCACGTGCGCGTCGCTCGCCAAGGACACGAGTATCTTGTCGGTCGCCGCGAAGGTCCGTCGCGCTTGCAGCGAACGGAAGATCCCCTCTCGACTCCGCTCCGTGGTCCAGACCCCAGCGAAACTCGCGCACGTCGACAGGTGGTCGCTGCTCGCGATGAAACCGAAATGCTGTCCCGTCGCCAAGCCCACATGCGCGTGCTCGTCGATGACCTCGTCTCGACAACCTTGGTAGATTTCGAAGAGGGGCCGGCGAGCATCGTCGCGGATCTTCCACACCTTACCGGCAATCGGATTGTGTGGGATCGTGATCGTCGAGGCATCGAGCCGTTTCCAGTACTGCTCGAGCGGCGGTTCATGGCTCGCGAGCACATCGTCGCGCAGGGAGATTACATTGTGGTCCGTGTCACCATGGCTGCGCTCGTGCGCGAAGAACGGAAAGAAGCGCGGCTCGAGTCGATTGCGGGTCACCTCCGCGACGCAGCGGCTCCACAATTGGGAGCCCACGTTTCCGCGGTCCAAGTCGCGGGCATGGTCGGTGATGCCGAGAAAGTCGAGTTCGGCGACGTCCTGCGCATAACGATAAGCGTCGTCGAGTGAGCCGTCGAAGAACGGAAAGCACAACGAAATATCTGTGTGGCGATGGAGATCGCCGAAGACGAGCTCGAGGTCACGGCCAGCGATGCGTCGCCGCACTGCCGGCTTTTGCGGCCGAACGGCCGCCTCGACGACCGGCAGCACGATGGGCTCGAGGGCCGCTACGCTCGCATCCGCGACATCGGCTGGGGCGTGGACAGCGATCGCGACACCACGACTCCCCGCCGCTTCGACGCGGCGATCCGTGCGTCCGTAGTGCCAAGCGATCGCGCAGCCACGCGTGAGCCCAGTGATCTCGAGTCGCTGCATGCCGTCGCGTTGGTGTTGTGCAAACGCATGACGCTCATGCGGGCGATCGAGTCCGACGACGTAGACCTTGAACCCCATCTCGATGTGATGCTCGGTGGGCGCAACGTCCGCGACCTGGGCCGCGTAGCAGTGTCGATACGCGAGCCATGGATTGCCATCTGCGTCGACGGCGAGCCGTGGAGACTCATAGTAGACCCCGAGCTTGACCGCGTCGGGACGACGAGCCCCGGCTCCGGCGCCGGTCGGCCGAGCTGCCGCCACCTCGAAAGACGGCATCAAGAAGGCGCGCGGCGTCACGTTGCGGTTGTCGCTGTCGACCTCGACCACCCGGATCGCGCGGAAGCGATGTAGCGGCCCCGCTTCGTCGCTCGCGTTGTTCCAGTCGATCTTCTTGCCCCGGAAGGGCCGCCCCCAGCCCGTCGCGCCTTCCTCCCAAGCGACGAAGATCTTCGAAGCA
>CALLZN010000028.1 GCA_937858895.1 uncultured bacterium
GCTGCGTTTTGCTAGCGCCGCAGTTGCTTGGCTCTTCTTGCGGGCGACGACCTGGTGTGCGCTCTTCTGGCACAAAGCGCTGCTGACCCCGTACGACGCCGAGTTCACCAACACCGCCAGGCTCTGGAGTCCTTGGGTCGATGCGGTCTACATGCTGCCGCTCGTGCTGTTCGCGGCATGGCTCGCACTTCCGCGCGCGGGCGCAGCGTTGCCGCGTGGAGACGAGGCGCCGAGCCCTGAGCCGACGGCGCTCCCCTTTCCGATGCGTGCTTCGGTGGTCGCTGCGCTCGCGGGCTTCGTGCTCGTCGTCGGCTTCTTCTGGCAGCCATCGGGAGAACGCAAAGGTGGCCGCGTCCTCATCGACGAGTTCCACAGCCAAGTCACCGATTGGACGCGGTGGCGCTGGGCTGCCAAGCGCTTCGACACGGTCGGCACGCAGCGCCCCTACGACACCGAGTGGTACGGCGAGGACGCGGCCTACAACTACGCCTCGCTCTATGAGTACACGGGCCTGCACTACGACGTCGACCGCCTGCTCGAGCGTATCAGCGATGCCAAGCTCCAGACCGTCGACGTCCTCGTGCTCAAGGTGCCAACGATCGAGTTCGAGGAAGAAGAAGTGCAGGCCGTCCTGCGCTTCGTCGAACGCGGCGGTGGCCTGCTCGTGATCGGCGAGCACACGGCCGTCTTCGGCTCGGGTGTTTCGGTCAATCAGATCGCGCGCAAGTTTGGCTTCGAGTTCCGCTACGACTGCCTCTTCGGCATGGACGAGGTCTTCCACCAGAGCTACGAGCCGTGGCTGCTCTCACATCCGGCGAGTCAGCACATGGGGCCGATGGAGTTCGCGGTCTCGTGCTCGATCGATCCAGGCGTGACGCAGGGAACAGCCTTCTTGCGCGGCATGGGCCTCAAGAATCTCGACGCCGACTACCACGCACGCAACGCCTATCCGCAACCGGTCGACGCGGCGCAGATGATCGCTGGCTCCTTCGTCCAGGGCTTCGCGACCGAGCATGGCAAGGGGCGCGTGCTGGCCTTCACCGACTCGACCATCCTCGCCAACTTCAGCTTCTTCGAGCCGGGCAAGAGCGAGCTCTTCCTCGGCATGGTCGAGTGGCTGAACCACGAGCAAGGCATGAAGACGGCGTGGCTGGCCTGGCTCGGCCTCGGGCTCATGGCCATGGCCATCGTGCTCTTTCTGCGCGCGAAGGGCGCCTTCTTCGCGGTCTTCGCCTTCGCGGTCCTCGGCACGACGCTCGGCGTCGTGACCGTGCGCGCCGCGCACGCGACTTCGATGCCGGTCCCCGAACGCAAGCGTCCCTGCGTCGCGGTCGCCTTCGACCGCAGCCTCTGCACGGCCATCGACTTGCCGGCGCGGGGCTTCATCGGTGGCACCGACGCTGGCTACGGCCTCTTCGAGCGCGCGATCCAGCGCCTCACCAAGCCACAGCGTCCGGGCGCGCCTGGCCTCCCTTGGATCACGCGCCGCGTCTCGAGCCTCGAGGACGTCGACCCCGCGCGCCACGCGTTCTTGACCCTGGTGCAGCCGAACGAAGAGCCGAGCAGCAGCGACCTCGCAAAGCTCCAGAGCTACGTCGAGGGCGGTGGCACCCTCGTCGTCCTCACGACCGCGCCTGAGGCCATGATCTCGGCCCGCGACGCCGAGGCACGCAAGGCCGACGCAAAGGCCGAGAAGCGCGACGAGCTGCGCTCGACGACGAACGCCGTCCTCGCGCCCTTCGGCATGAGCGTCGACGAGAGCAAGGCGCTGTCGGGCAAGGTCATGGCCAAGGGCTTCCCCGAGCTCGAGATCGAGCACAGCGTGCGCGTCGAGGGCGGCGAAGCGTGGATGCGCCTCGGCAGCGAGCCCGACGCACCCGTCGTCGCCGCCCGAAAGACCGTCGGCAACGGTCGCGTCATCGTGCTCGGCTTCGCGTCGCGCTTCCGCGACACTTCCCTCGGCTTGACGCCCGACGTGATCCCCGACGCAGCGCTACGCGCGGTCTACGACTTCGAGTTCGCGCTCTGGCGGGCGCTGAAGCCGTGAACCAGGCGCCGCGCTGCCCGCGCTAGGTCTCGTAAACAAAGCGCATCCGTGTCACCACGATGTCCTCCGCCACCGCACGGTCGAAGCGGAGCAAGACACGGAAGGCCGACCGAGCCGCTTGTCCAATCGGCGCGATGCGGTGCTCGAACCACTGCGTCTCCGAGCGCTCTTCGAGCTGGCGTGTTTGCGGGTCGAGCTTCGCACCTTGGAAGAAGACTTCGATCGCTTCGCCGCTCGCCGCGAGTCGCCCGAGACCAGGATCATCGCTGAAGCGGACGGGCTGCCCATCGACCCGCGCCTCGATCACGTAGTGCAGGAAGCGCGGCGGGAAGAGGAGCCCCGTGTCGTAGTAGCGCGTCATCACGACTGCAAAGCGGTCGCGTTCGAGCAAGCGCCCGACGTTGCCCGCGCGCACCGTCGGGCGCAGCGTCGTCAACTGCGCTAGGCTCGGCGGCGGATCGGCCTCGATGCGCACGAAGCCGTCACCACCTGCACCGCTGAGGCTGTCGACGCTGATCCAATACGCAGCGCTCCGAAAGCGACCGCCTTTGCCACCGCTCGCGTCGAGGGAACCACGCAAGTCGACGAGCCCCGCCAGCTGCACGAGGAGCGACCCGCCACTTCCGGCCCCGCCCGGCGCCGGGTTGCTCAGGTTGAGGGCGTCGACGATGTAGTCCTGGGCATCACCGCCCCGCACTTGGACTTCGGCGCCGGTCGCTACATAGAAGTCGCGGCCGACGCGCAGCTGCAGCACGCCACCACCGCCGGCTCCGCCGCTGCCCGGCGACCAATGCTGCGGCTGGCTGCCGATCGGCTTGTACTGTGTACTCGTGTGGGTGCCGCTCCCGCCGCCACCCGCGCCGCCGATGCGGTAGAGCTCACTCGAAGTTCCCTGGAGACCGACGAGGCTCGCGAAGTCGATGTGGCTGCTCGCCAAGGGAGCGGGGCCGTAGTCCGATGGCCGTGGTTCACTGTTCCCAAAGCGATTGTCATTGCGAACACAACTCCCAGCCTCGCCTGGAGACAAGAAGCCACCACCGCCTCCGCCAGCTGCACACATCTGACTGATCTGCCCGCTAAAGCCGCTGTAGACGACGTCCTTTACGGCGCCGCTCGCCGGATAGGCCGACGATGCGCGCCCGCCCGTGCCGCTCGCCTGGTCTCGAAGCGGATGCCCATTCGGCATCACGAGGTCGCCACCGTCGGTGCCGTCGAAGCGCGTCGCGCCGCTGCGCAGCGGACTGTCCCCGCCGCGGCCGCCGCTTCCGGCTCCGATGCCGCCACGAAAACCAGCTTGGCCTTCCGTCGGCGGGAGGCGATTCGCGCCTTGGAGCACCGTCGCCGCTTCGGGCGGCACCTCGAGGACGCCGTGCACTTCGACGCTGCCGCTCACGCGCAAGACCGGCACGTGGCTGCCGACGAAGCGCAGCCGAACGCCGCTCGGCACGCGGAAACTCGTGAAGTCGAGCACCCCGTTGGTCACGACCTCGGTGTTGCCGCTGACGGTCAGATCGGGTGGCACGACGACGCGACTGGTGTCGATGACGTAGACGACTCGCCCGGCGGCATCGCGCTCATCGACCTGCGTCGCGATCTTCGCATACTCGAAGTCACCGAGCTGGCCGCTACCACCGAGGACCGCCGGCACGAGCTGACCTTGCCCCCACTGACCACCGCCGCGCAGGGGATCTTCGCGCTCCTGCGTGGCGAAGTCCTCGACCAGCTCGCGTTGCTCACCGCTGCCTTCGCAGACCATGAACCTGAAGACGGCCGCCTCCGCCCGCTTCGAAGCGAGATCGCGCACATCGTCGCTGACGACGACCGAGATGCAGGTGCCGTGCGGCAGCTCGAGGGACGGACGGAAGACGAGTCGCGTGCGCTGCGTGATCACGTCGACACTCGTGCTACGGATTCCGGGCAGTGGAATGGACTCCGGCAAGCAGCTCCCACTCGACGAGATTCGTGAGAGCAAGAAGTCCACACCGCCAACTCCTTCTTGCAAGGTCTGCGGATCGACGAGCTCCGAGAACTCGAGCAAGAAGCTGCTGTCCGCGGTGACGCAACCACTCGTCGCCGGCACCAACACGGAAGCGCGCGGCGCACGCGCATCGAAGTCGACCACGCCTTGGCTCACGACCAAGGAACAGGTGAACGACGCGCCGAGGGCATCGCCCGAAGTCGAGCGCAGCGTCTGATAGGCGTCCTTGCCACCCGGCAGGTCGAGGGTGTAGGTGGCATCACGCGTGAAACCAAAGAAGGTCGTTTCGCCGATGACTTCGATCTTCGGGATGAAGCTCACGACTTCGCGCTGGACGAGGAAGACCCCGATGGGCTCGTTGCCTTGTTCGTCGCGCAGGCGGAAGGTGTTCGTGTTGACCGTCGCCGCATCGATTTCGAAGTTGAAAGCGAAATCGAGACGCTGATTGACGGCGATGTTGGTCGAACCACAGCGGCGGTTGCCACAGCCGAGGTTGCAACGCGTCACGCAGAGCGCCTGCGAGCCATCGGCGCAACCAGCGATCCCGGTCGCCGAGCCCGAGCCTCCCGAGCACGCGCCCAAGTAAGAGGCAACAACAAGTACAGCAGCTAGGCGAAGGCGAAGCAGAAGCGCAAAAAACGATCGACCGGGACGAATCATGGGATTCTCCAGCCAGGGTGGGTCGCGGGGGCGTGGGGCGCGGGGGCTGGAGTCACTAGTCCGGCAGTCTCCTCCGGTTGCTCGGCGCTTCGAAGATTCTCTGTGGCTGCCTTTGCTCGCATGCCGCGGCTAGCCTGCGCGCATGGTCAGGACCTTCCTACTCGATGGCACGGCGCTCGCTTACCGCGCCCACTTCGCCTTCACGGCGCGCGGCGATGGCTTGACGACGGCCGAAGGCCATCCGACTTCGGCGATCTACGGCTTCACGCTCTCGCTGCGCGCCCTCCTGCAGAAAGAAGAACCGGACTGCATCGCTGTGGCCTTCGACGGCCCGACGGAGCACCTCGAGCGAACCGCGCTCTATCCTGCCTACAAGGCAACGCGCGAGAAGGCGCCGGACGAGTTGGTCTTGCAGTTCGACGACGTGCGCGCGGTCGTCGATGGCTTCGGTATCCCGATCCTCGAGCTCCGTGGCCAAGAGGCCGACGACGTGATCGGCACTCTCGCGCTTCGTTGCGCGGCTGCGGGTCACGAGGTCTTCATCGTGACGGCCGACAAGGACTTCATGCAGCTCATCGACGACGCGCGGGTGCGACTCTACGACTTGCGCACGAAAGCATCCGAGCCGACTCGCATCCTCGGCCCCGACGAAGTCGTCGAGAAGTTCGGCGTCCCGCCCGAGCAGATGATCGACCTGCTCGCGCTGACTGGCGACACGAGCGACAACGTCCCCGGCGTGCCCGGGGTCGGCCCGAAGACCGCGGCCAAGCTGCTCCAGGAGCACGGCAGCCTCGAGGCCATTCTCACCGCCGCATCTTCGATGAAGGCGTCGAAGTTGCGCGACAACCTGATCGAGCACGCGGACGCGGCGCGGCTCTCGCGCGAGCTCGTGACGATCCGCACCGACCTCGAGCTGCCGATCGCGCCTTCCGACCTGGGGCCGCCCAAGCCCGACGCCGATCGCTTGGTCGGCCTCTTCCAGCGCTTCGAGTTCCGGCGCTTCGCCGAAGAGTTCGCGCGCAGCGCGAGCACGACGAGCGCGGTCCAAGCCGCCCAGAACGAAGAACTCGATCTGCGCTGCGTCACGACCCTCGAAGGCGCCAAGGCGCTTGCGCGGCGCTTGTGCGAGGCGCGCAGCTTCGCGGTCGAGGTCATCCACGACGACACGAGCACGGGCGTGACGACCGTGGGTCGCCAGGTCTTGGGGCTCGGCTTCGCGCTGCGGAAAGGGCAGGGCTACTACGTAGCGCTACCCAGTGACGATGCCGCGGCCTACTTCGAGTGCTTCCGCGAAGCGCTCGCCAGCGAGCAGCACGAGGTCGCGTCCTCCGACCTCAAGGCCGTGTGGCATGCCTTCCTGCCCCACGGCATCCGCATCGCGAAGGGCGTCTTCGACGCCCAGGTCGCGAGCTACTGCGTCGCACCTGGCGTGCGGCGTCACGACCTGCGCAGCCTCGCCCTCGCCATGCTCGGACGCGGCCTCGAGGCCTTCGAAGAGCTGAGCGGCACCGGCAAGGCACGCATCAAGGCCCGCGACATCGACATCGAACGCATGAGCGCCTACGCCGCGACGCGCGCCGAGACGGTCTTGCGCCTGCGCGAGCCGCTCGAGCAAGAGCTCGAGGCGACCGGCACGCTCGCGCTCTACCGCGACCTCGAGCTAAGGCTCATCCCTGTCCTCGCCGCCATGGAGGCCCGTGGTATCACGGTCAGCACGGCCGTCCTCGACGACTTGCGCCTCGACTTCGAGAAGCGCCTCTTGGTCCTGCATCGTCACATCCATGAGCTCGCGGGTGTCCACGACAGCGACGACTTGAACATCGCGAGCCCACAGCAGATCGGCGACCTGCTCTTCGCCAAGCTCGAGATCCACAAGCAGCTCGGGCGCAAGGCACCCAAGCGCACGAAGACGGGCCAGTGGGCGACCGACGCGACGACGCTCGAGCGCTTCGAGGACCATGCGCTCGTCGCGGCCATCCTCGAGTGGCGCCGCTTGTCGAAGCTCATGGGCACCTACGTCGACGCGCTGCCGAAGCTCATCGCCGCGGACGGGCGCATCCACACGAGCTTCAACCAGAGCGTCGCCGCTACCGGGCGCTTGTCGAGCGAGGACCCGAACCTACAGAACATCCCGATCCGCACCGAAGACGGGCGGCAGCTTCGCCGCGCCTTCGTCGCCGGCGACCCCGACTGGGTCCTCGTTTCGGCCGACTACTCGCAGATCGAGCTGCGCATCCTCGCCCACCTCTCGGGTGACGAGAATCTCTGCAAGGGTTTCGCGGAGGGTGAAGACGTGCATCGTCGCACGGCTTCGATCGTCTTCGGCGTCCTGCCGGCGACCGTCGACTCGACGCTGCGCAACCACGCCAAGGTCGTCAACTACGGCCTCATCTACGGCATGGGGGTGCAGCGGCTCGCGAACGAAACCGGCATGTCACAGGTGGAGGCGAAGAAGTTCATCGACGCCTACTTCCGCGCGATGCCCCGCGTCAAGGCTTGGCTCGACGGCACGCTCGAGCAGGCGCGCGCGGACGGCGAAGTGCACACGCTCTTCGGCCGTCGCAGGCCGCTGCCCGAGATCACTTCGGACGCAGCGCGCCTGCGCGTCAACGCCGAGAACATCGCCGTCAACTCCCCGATCCAAGGCACAGCAGCGGACATCGTCAAGCGCGCGATGATCGACCTGCACGACGAGCTCACGCGTCGCGAGCTCAGCGGTCGCATGTTGCTCCAGGTGCACGACGAGCTCGTCCTCGAGTGCCCCGCGGTCGAACTCGACGAGACGATCGAAGTCGTCAAGGCCTGCATGGAGGGTGCTGCCTCGCTCGCGGTGCCGCTCGACGTCGAGGTCGGCCACGGGAAGAACTGGCTCGAAGCGCACGGCTGAGCACGCAGTCCTCGCGTGCGCGCTGACGCTGGATAATCGCCAATCCAGGTGATTCACGCCAAGAGCGAGCTAGCGTCAAGCACCATGAAGTGGGAGCCTCTCATCGCGATGGCCTTGCTCTTTGCGCTCGGTCTCTGGGTCGTCGTCAGCCCTGCGCGGCATGGCGCGCTGCCGGACTTGCGTGAAGGCGCTGCGACGGTCGACTTGCGAGTCGGCAATGCGCGCGGCGTGCTCGAGCGGGTCGGTGAAGGCAATGCTGCGACCTTTCGGGTGCTTTGGCGGGATGGCCAGCAGAGCGAGGTCTTCGACCTGCGCACGCTCGAGCGCGACTTCGGCCCTGAAGCGGCGACGCGCATGCTGGACGGCGCCGACCACCCGCTCTTTCGCGTTCTCTCGATCACGTCGTGGTCTGGGCTCATCTGGGTCCTCATAGGCTTCCTCGGCCAGGCGCTCTTCTTTGCGCGCATGGCCGTGCAATGGGTCGTGTCCGAGCGAGAAAAGCGCAGTGTCGTGCCGCGGGTCTTCTGGGTCTTCAGCCTCGCTGGCGCGCTCATGCTCTTCGTCTACTTTGCGTGGCGACGCGACATCGTCGGCATCCTCGGCCAGACAACGGGTATCGTGATCTATGCGCGCAACCTGCGGCTCATCGCCAAGGAAGCGCGGCGCGACCAGGTCTCGAGGTCCCCTGCATGATGGTCAAGTCGCTCAGTCCTTCGCTTGCCTTGCTCACATTGCTCGCCACTTGCGGTGCGAGCCTCGTGCTAACTTCGTCGATCGTCGCTGCGCAGACGAGCGTGACGCTCGCTCCCGATGTCGGCGTCGACCCGTGGCGCAAGCTCACCGTCGACCGCGCCTACCGCGCCGAGGGAGCCAATGTCGCCGACTTCGACCGCGACGGCCAACTCGACCTCGTCTGCGGTGCATTTTGGTTCAAGGGCCCGAGCTTCGCTGCGCGCACGCGCATCCACGCAGGTGCAGCTTTTCCGATCGGCGGCTACAGCGATCGCTTCTTTGCCTTCGTCGACGACTTGGACGGCGATGGCTGGACCGATGTCTTGACGATCGGTCTGCCCGGTCAGAGCGCGTTCTGGTATCGCAATCCAGGCCCGAGCGGCACTTGGACCGAGCACGCGGTGGCTGCGGGCATCGGGCTCGAGTCGCCGGCCTACGAGGACCTCGATGGCGACGGCGTGCGCGAACTCGTCTGCGCGCAAGCGGGAAGCCTGGTCCGCATCGTGCCCGATCGCAGTCGGCCCTTCGCTGTCTGGACGACGCGAGCGCTCTTCCGGTCGACGATCTTCGGCCCCTTCACGCACGGCTTCGGGATCGGGGACGTCGACGGCGACGGCCGCAAGGACCTGCTCACGAAGGACGGCTGGCTGCAGCAGCCGACCTCGCTCGCGGGCGACCCGGACTGGAAGGCGCACCCGTATCTCTTTTCGCCCTTCGGCGGAGCGCAGATGTACTGCGCGGACCTCGACGGCGATGGCGACGCCGACGTCGTGTCGAGCTTCCACGCCCACGGCTGGGGCCTCGCGTGGTACGAACACGTGAAGCGCGGAAGCGCGATCGACTTCGTCCCCCACATCATCCTGCCGCCGACGCCACCAGGTCCTGGCACGCCGCGTTGCTCACAACTCCACGCCCTCGTCGTCGCGGACTTCGATGGTGACGGCGTGCCCGACATCGCGACGGGCAAGACCTTTTGGGCACACAACGGCCTCGACCCCGGCGCCTTCGATCCGGCCGAAGTCTGGATCTTCCGAACGCGGCGCACGGCGCAGGGGCTGCGCTTCGACCCGCAGTTCGTGGACGGCAACTCCGGCGTGGGACGCCAGCTCGTAGCCCACGACGTCGACCGCGACGGCAAGCTCGACCTCGTGGTCGGCAACAAGAAGGGCGCGGCCATCCACTTCAACCAGCGCTGAGGGCTGGCACGCCGCAGCCCTGGACCGCGGAGTCCGTGCGCCGACTCATCCGCAGTGAGACGCGAGGCGAGTTACGTGGAGACAAAGTCCACTTTCCAGATGTGACGAGCCCGCTTCGCGTAGGCCTCGGAGCGACGCCGGATTGCCTCCGCCCCCCAATCGTTCGCCGCTACGGACCGGGGCAGGGCGTAGCAGCTGCGTGCATAGATCGCGGTCTTCTCCCGGAAGCCAAGCTGGTCCGCCTCTCGGTTGAGACTCGGCTCGAGCAGGCCGTCTCGGTCCAAGAGTAGCTGCGCTGATGGATGGGAACCTGATAGCGCTTCCCGTTCGAGAAGAGCTCGCCGAGCGTTACGGCATCCGTTTGCAAGGAGTCCTTCACGGAGAACGGGATAGTTCGAGCGGCTGGGCGCGTAGCCGCGGAAAGTCCGGTTGGCCCGTGCGGTCGGTGATCGGCCGAAAGCCGACTGCCCCTGGACGCAGATCGAACTCGACACAGCGCTTCAGAAGCGTTGAAGCGCCGAGTCGGCACTCAGCGCCTCTACTCGGCGTGGGCGCTCGGCTCCCGCTTGCGCGCGACGAGCAGGCCGTCGCGGATCGGAACGAGCACCGGGTCGAGGCGCGGGTCCGCGAACGCGCGCTCGGCGACGTCGCGGACGACCTTGGCCGCAGCATCGTCGACTTCGGGCGTGAGCACGCGCCCGCCGAGGAACATGTTGTCGACCAGCAGCAGACCGCCGGGCCGCAGCAAGGCGAGGCAGGCCTCGACGTAGCCCAGGTAGCCCTCCTTGTCGGCGTCGATGAAGGCGAGGTCGAAGCTCCCCTCCTCGCCAGCAGCCAAGAGGGCCGCGAGCGTCTCGGTGGCGGGGCCGAGCCGTAGATCGACGCGCTCGAGAACAGCGGCCTCGCGCCAGAACTCACGCGCAATCGCTGTCCATTCGGCCGAGACGTCGCAGCAGACCAAGAGCCCGTCCGCGGGCAAGCGTTCGGCGATGCACAGCGCGCTGTAGCCCGTGAAGGTACCGACTTCGAGCGCCCGCCGCGCGCCCACGAGCTCGGTCAAGAGCGCGATGAGCCGTCCTTGCTCCACCGAGATCTGCATCTGGGCCTCCGGCAGCGTCGCCGTGCGCTCGCGCAGGCGTCGCAACACATCGCTCTCACGCCGCGCGTTCGCCGCATGAACGTAGCTGTCCATTTCCATGGTGGGCATCCTAAGTCCGAAACCCGGCCGCGCGCGCATTGCACTCGCCAACCCTCACAGGCCGCGCAATCTGTCCGCGCGATAGCTACACGCCTTGCGCAGCTTGTGCACGGTCCGCGCGTCGAACGGCAGTTCCTCGAGGCGATCGTGCCAGGTCGGCATCTTGCCGACGAGTTCGTCGAGCACGCGCTCGACAGCCTTGGCGCGCACACCGCACGCTTCGCCGAGCGCGAGGAAGTCCTTGCGCCCGATGTCCTCGCGATCACGCCCCTGAATCTGCAGAGCCATCGTCGTGTCGCCGTACGGATGCGTAGTCGGAATGTCGTAGGCAAGCGCGGGCCGCCACTGCCGGTTCTGCACGATCGAGAAGTTCTTCGCGTGAGCATCTCCGTTGCAAGTCAAGTATGCGAACGCAAGCTGCTGAATCAGACTTCGAGCAGCGACGACCCGGGCCATCGTGCGTTCGGCGAGAGCTTGCACGACTTCTTCGGCACTCACGCGATACTTGTCTGCGGGGTAGCGGCCGAGCACCTGGCACGCGTCCTCTTGCGCTAGCGCAAGCAAGCGACCGCCTTGCGAAACGCGATCGAAGCGGCGCACGAGGAGGCCTTGTCGGCCGCGGCGGTCGTGCACGACCTCGTAGTCAGCGCTTTCGATGCCGGACGCGCGGGCGGCCGCAAGAAAGAAGGCTTCATTGGCAACGAGGTGCGGGTACTCGGGCGGGTTCAGCTTCAGGATCCACGCCGAGTCGGCGCGGGCGAGCGGCAAGGAGAGCATGCGCCCCGAGACCTTGTCCTGCACGCCGGGCAAGCCGACGCGATCGGCCGGGTTCGGGGCGAGGACACGAGCGAAGACTTCCTCGAAGTCACTCTCCTCGATCGGTTTCGAAGCAGCGCTGCTCTGCTCTTCGTCGTAGCGCAGCCCCTCGGGCAGCACGACCACATCGCCGATCGTGTCGCGTCCGATCGCCAGGAGGAGACTCAGCTCGTCGTCGGCAGAAGTCTTGATGGCGCTGCGAAGCGCCGTCAGGCGACGACCTTCGGGGAGCAGGCCGGAAAAGAATGGTGGTAACGCACCACCTCGGCTTCGAAGCGCGGCACCCTCGCGCGGCAGCGTCCATGCCACGGGTGGACCCGCATACTCGTCGAGATAGCGAAACACGAGGCCGTCGTGCTCGCGCTCGAGGCGTGCCGCTTCGCGTCCCGACTTCCAGACGGTGGCCGCCTCGACCCGTTTGAGGTCCGCGAGCCTCAACGGTCCGTCTCCGAAGCAACGCGGTCGACCCCTTCGAGATCGGCTTCGAGGTCGCTAGCGACTCCAAGACCCGGCATGCGGACGAGTCGAAGCCCGAGACCGAGGACTTCGAGCAGGTCGACGAGCTTGTCGAGTCGCAACGTCGCCTTGTCCGCCTCGACACTGTGGACGAAGCGAGTCGAGCAAGCGGCGAGTTCGGCGAGTTCGACTTGCTTGAGGCCGAGCGCCTCCCGCTGCGCCCGCACAGCAGAGCCAAATGATCGATCGTGCATATCGATCTCATCATCGGCTTCGAGATCGCCTAGAGTCAACCTATCTGCACGATTGTGCATATCAACGCGAATCGAGGCCTGCTCCGACCTGAAAACCACCCTGATCTGCACGATCGTGCAGTCAAAGATCGGGAAAAGTGCGGCTCAGTAACCCCAGAGCTTGACCTCGAGCTCCAGGTCGATGCCGGAGTCTTCCCGCACGCGGCCGCGCACGCGGTCGATGAGCTCGAGGACCTGGGCCGCCGTGCCGCCGCCCTTGTTGACGAAGTAGTTCGCGTGCTTGGTCGAGACCTCGATCGGACCAATGGCTTCGCCCTTGAGCCCTGCCGCTTGGATGAGGCGACCCGCTGCGTCACCGGGCGGGTTCTTGAAGATGCAACCGACGCTCTTCTCGGTCACCGGCTGGGTGGCGTTGCGCTTCTGGAGCTGTTCCTTCATTGCGTCTTGGATCGCTTGGGCGCTCTTGCCGCTCTCGAGCTCGAAGGTCGCGGTCGTCACGAGGACATCGCCGAGCTGGCCGTTGCGGTAGGTCGGCGCGAGCTGGTCGCGCTCGAGGGTGTGCAGCGCACCAGAGGCGTCGACGACGCGTAGCGAAGTGATCCGGTCGAAGGTCTCGCCCGTCGCCGTGCCGGCGTTCATCGCGACCGCGCCACCGACTTGAGCCGGGATGCCGATCAGACACTCGAGCCCCGCGAGCTGCGCGTCCTTCGCGTGGCGCAGCAGCGAGGGCAGGCTCGCGCCGGCGGCCGCGACGAGCTTGTTGCCATCCTTGACGACGCGTTGCCAAGCCTCGATCGCGATGACGACGGCGTCGACGCCCTCGTCAGAAATGAGGAGGTTGCTGCCGCCACCAAGGACCACCCACGGCAGTCCTTGCTCGCTGCAGACGCGCAGGACGAGGGCCGCGTCCTCCTCTGCCCAGGGCTCGACGTAGACACGCGCCGGTCCGCCGATGCGGATGTGCGACTTGGGCGCGAGTGGAACGCCTTCGCGAATGACGCCCTTAAAGCCCTCGAACCACCTCTTGGACCACTCCATCCAGCTCTCCTGCTCCCAGCACGACGGGAATCGCCGTGGCCTCGAGTTCGTGCAAGATACGGCCTCCCAACGTGGAAAGCGGCCCCCCTACCATGGCGCGGCCACCGGCCTCGCGCACGGCTTCGACGACATCGCTTGCCGCGACCCCGTGGTCGAGGTTCGGATCCTCACGCGCAGCATAGATGTCGGCCACGAGGCAGGCATCCGCGAGCGCGAGCGAAGCGCCGAACTCGGCGAGCAAGTTCTTCGTGCGCGAGTGCTGATGGGGCTGGAAGGCGACGAGGATGGGTCTCCCCGGATAGACCCGACGCACCGTCGACAAGACCGCCTCGATCTCGCGCGGGTGGTGCGCGTAGTCGTCGACGACTTGCCGTCGCCCCGACTCGCCATTCCAGATCTGGAAGCGCCGCGCGACGCCGCGGTATTCACTGAGCCCGCGGCAAGCACCCTCCGGATCAGCGCCAGCGTCGACCGCCATCGCGAGGGCGAAGAGCGCGTTGAAGACCTGGAACTTGCCGAGCGCTTGCAGCGTGACGCGCGGCAGGCGCCGCTTGCGATAACTCGGCGTGAACGAGAAGCGCCCCAACTCGTCCGTCACGTCGAGCGCCCGCACATCGGCGAAGAGCTGGGACCCGATCTTCATCACGGTCACGTCCTTCGGCAGGCGACGGAAGACCGTGTCGGGCACCGACTCGTGGACGTAGAGCTTGCCACCGTGACGTAGGTTGCCGGCGTAGGCGGCAAACGACTCTTCGAGCGCCTCGAGGTCCGGGTAGCAGTCGAAGTGGTCGGAATCGAGGTTGAGGATGGCACCGAAGGTCGGCCGCAGCTGGTGGAAGCTGCGATTGAACTCGCAGGCCTCGACGACGAAGAGGTCCGACTGCCCGCCGTGCCCGTTGCCGATGCCCTCGCCGATCAACTCGCCGCCGACGAGGTAGCTGCAGTCGATCTTCGAAGCATGCAGGGCCGCGACGCACATCGCCGTCGTGGAGGTCTTGCCGTGCGTACCGGCAACCGCGATCGTGCGACGCCCGGTCGACAGCGTGCCGATCGCCTCCGCATAGTAGAGACACGGGATGCGCTTGCGCCGCGCCTCGAGCAGCTCGGGATTGTCGTCCGGGATCGCCGCCGAGCGCACGAGCCACCCGTCATCGAGCGGCGGCACTTCGCTGCGGTGGCCTACATCGATGCGCAGGCCGAGGGCCCGCAGCGCGCGAACGTTTGGCGAATCGAAGGCATCGGAGCCCGTCACGGCGACGCCGAGGCCGGTCAGCATGCGCGCCAAGCCCGACATGCCACTGCCGCCGATGCCGACGAGGTGGGCCCGTCGAATCGGGATCGTCGTACGCGGATTCACAGTTCTTCCTCCGAGCTGCCCTGGTCCAGCGCAGTGAAACCACCCTCGAGGGCCAGCGCGACGTTCGACTCACGCGCGACGCGGTAGAGATCTCGCGCGATGCGCGGACCAGCATCGATCGGCACGGCGAGGCGGCCGCGTTCCCCCATCGCTCGACGCTTCTCGGAGTCCTCGAGGAGGGCTTCGAGCTCGGCGCGCCCCATGCCAGCTTCGATGCGGGATTGCTCGAGGACGACCATGGCGCCGCGACGCTCGAACCAAGCGGCGTTGTGGAACTGCTGACGATCCTTGTGCCACGGATAGGGAATCACGACCGCAGGTCGACTCGCGGCGGCGACTTCGACGAGTGTCGTGCCACCACCACGACAGACGACGAGGTCGGCCGCCGCATAGAGCCCACTCATGTCCTGCGTGAACGTCCGCACAGTCGCGCGCAAGCCATGGTCGGCGTACGCGGAGCGAGCGCTCGCCTCCTTGTCGGGTCCTGCGATGTGCAGGAAGGCGACGCGACCGGACTTGGCGGCCGGCAACTGGGCGAAGAGCCGGGGCAGCGACCTATTGAGCGCTTCGGCGCCTTGGGAACCACCGACGACGAGGACGAGACAAGCCGCGTCACCGAGCAAGGCTCGTCGCAGCGCAGGGTCCGCGCCATGCCCGAGCCCGCGCCGCAGCGGCATACCGGTGGCGATCGCCGAGGCCCGACCGAGGAGAGGCACCGTCTCGGGGAAGCTCGTGTAGACGCGTCGCGCGAGCCGCGCTAGCAGCTTGACCACACGCCCAGGCACGACATTCTGCTCGAGCAGCACGAAGGGAATCCGCTGCGAGTAGGCCGCGAGGCAACTCGGCACCGACCCCGCTCCGCCGAGCCCGACCACGATGTCGATGCGAGACTGGGCGAGAATGCGACGCGCCGGCAAGAGGCTCTTCGTGAGCGCGAAGGGCAACGCGAGCCGCGATCGCGGCAGCGACAACTCATGGGTCGTGACCCCGTGGAGCCCAGCGAGGAAGTGCTCTTCGACCTTGCGGCCCGGCCTCACGAGGTGCAGATCGTTCCCTTCGGCCCGCAGCTCGCGCAGGAGATTGAGGCCAGGAACGAGATGCCCGCCGGTCCCGCCGCCACTGACGAGGACGCGCACCGAAGTCAGCGTGACGACAGCGGGAGCAGGATCGCCATGCCGGCATCGACGCGGTCACCGACCAGCGACGGGTTCGCGCGACGAATGCGATCGATGTTCTCTTTGGTGCCGGAGCCGAGTTGCTTCTGCGCGATTTTCCAGAGGCTGTCGCCTTTTTGCACACGGTACTCGACCGTGCCGGCTGCGGCAGGCTTGTCTTGCTGCTTCTGAGGCGTGTCGCCTCCCGACACGGTGAGAGCAGCAGTGGCCGGCAAGACCAGCTTGGCGTTGCGCGGCAACGTCTCGCCATACTGCGGGTTGAGGCGGCGCAAGAGCTCGATGTTCTTTGCCGACGGCGACCCGAGCTCGTTCTTGGCGATGACCCAGTAACTCTCGCCGGCCTTGACGACATACTCGCGGGTCGCGGTCTTGACGTTGAGCGGCGTATCGATCTTATTCGGTGTGTCCTTGGCCGGCACATCGAGGGGCACGAAGCTGGCCTTGCGCCCACTGTGATCTTCCCCGATCGACGACGAACCACGTACGTTGTCGAAGGCGGGATCCTCGCGCACGGGCCTCAAGTCATCGCCTTCGTTGAGATCGACCGATCCCTTCCTGTTCGTTGTGTCCTCCCACCCATCGCGAGGATTGGACTTGGCGAGGACCTCCGGCGGCACCGGCTGCACTTGACGCTCGAGCTTCGCGCGTTCGAAGTCGGGCACGGTGGTCCCGTCCTTGCCGAAGATGCCGACGCCCACGATGAGCGCACAGAGGACGAACAGGGCCAAGAGCCCATAGCGTTCGACGTTACCCATGTTGAACCCTCCCATTCTGCTGCGTCGCGCGTGCGCACGACGACTCGTTCCACGGACTCCAGTCGGCGCAACTTCAACCGTGCGCCACGAGGTCCTCTGCGCACCGCCTGCGCAAGGGCCTCGTATGGTTTCGAGCAATGTTGAGGAGGATACCGACCGATGCGAGCGCGAACACGAGATTCGTTCCGCCCGACGACAAGAATGGTAGGTCGATCCCCTTCTCAGGCACCGTGAAGGTCACACCCAAGACGTTGATGCAGGCCTGCAACACGATCGTCAAGCCGAGTCCGACCGCGACGAGGAAGCGCCACGACGACGACGCAGAGCGCGCGATCTCGACCGTCGCGACGAAGAAGAGCGCGAAGAGCGCCAAGACGAGCAGCGAACCGACGAGGCCGAGTTCGTTGCCGACGATCGCGAGCACGAAGTCGTTCCGCGCCTCGGGCAGCCAACCCATCTTCATCCACCCCGCACCGATGCCCACGCCGCCGAGCGCGCCTTCGGCGAAGGACTCGAGGCCACGGCCGATCTGAAAGCCCGGCTGCCCCGATGAGAACTCCGCCATGCGGCTGCGCGAATGACCAAAGTGCTGCACCACGAAGATGAGGGCAAGCGTCGCCCCACCGCCGAGGACAAGGACATGCCGCGCCCTGATGCCGGCGCAAAGCACGAGGATGGCCGCGATCGCGACCAAGAAGAAGGCATGGCCGATGTCGGGCTGCGTCAAGAGGGCGAGCGAACCGACGAGCGGAACGGCGATGACCGGCAAGACGCCGCGCACGAAGCTGTCGCGCAGCGCGCGCCGCCGCTCGATCATCTCGGCCGTCGCGAGCACGACGAGGACCTTGATCAACTCGGCCGGCTGAAAGCGCAGGGCGCCGATTTCGATCCAACGACTCGCCCCCTTGGTCACGCCGCCGAGGACGTGTGGCACGAGACAGAGGAAGACAGCGGTCACGTAGAGCGGCAGCACGAACTTACGCGCCGCGTCGAGCCGCACGCGGAAGCAAACGAGCAGGGCGACGAGACCGATCAGGATGCGCAGGGCGCGCCCGCGCAGCGCAGCTACGAAGCCCACGCTCGGACCGTCGATCGTCGCGCTCATCAACACGCCGAAACAGACGAGCCCGAAGACCGCGAAGAGCAGCGCTTCACGCCAGAACCGTCGCCGCTGCGCTTCGCCCAAGCTGGCTTCTCCTTCCATCAACGCACCTTGAACAGAGCCAGGGAGAGCACCGCGCAGAGCACGGCGACGACCCAAAAGCGCGCCACGATGCGCGTCTCCGGCATGCCCGCGAGTTGGAAGGCATGGTGGATCGGCGTGCAGCGAAAGACGCGCTTCTTGAAGAGCTTGTAGCTCGCGACCTGGACGATGACACTGCCAGCCTCGGCCACGAAGACCGCCCCAGCAACGACCAGCAGAACCTCCATGCGACTCGCGAACGCGGCGAAACCGAGCAGCGTGCCGAAGCCAAGGCTACCGACGTCCCCCATGAAGACCAGCGCGGGCGCCGCGTTGAACCAGAGGAAGCCGAGCGCAGCGCCGACGAGGCCCGCGAGGACAACCGCGATCTCGAGGCAGCCCGGCACGTGGCGCACAAAAAAGCGCGCCGCGAGGTCCTCAGTGCCGACGACGTTGCAGGCGACGACGAGGGCGAGCCCGGTGATCGCGAGACAGCCCGCCGCGAGGCCGTCCATGCCGTCGCTGAGATTGACCGCGTTCGCGCTTCCGCAGATGACCCCCCACGCCAGAGCGACGAAGGCGACCGCGCCGAGCGGCAGGACCAAATCCTTGGCGAACGGAAGGATGAGCACTTCGAGGGCATCGTCGCCGTGCAGCGACCCCTCGGACCAAATACCCTGTCGCAGGAAGAGCGCGGCCGCAACGACGAGCAGCGACAGCAGCCCGAGCTTGAGGCGGCCGCTGATACCGTGCTTGGTCGCATGGTGTTGCTTGACGTGGTCGTCGAGGAAGCCGATCGCGGTCGCCCCCCAGAAGAGCACGAGCCCGACCCAAACGAGCGGCGTGTCGAGCTTGGTCCAGAGCAGGGCCGCGACGCTGATCGCCGCAAAGGTCAGGATGCCGCCCATCGTCGGCGTCCCGGCCTTGCCGGCGGCGACGACCTTGCGCCGCGCTTCGCCCATCTTGTCGACGTTCTCCCCGAGCTTGCGGCGCCCCAAGGCGCGCAAGAAAGCTGGGCCAAAGGCGAGGCAGAACAAGAAGGCCGTCAAGAAGGCCGCCACCATGCGAAACGACGGGTAGCGGACCAAGTACGGGAAGCCGTGCGCCTCGTTCAGGTAGCGGAAGAGCTCGTACAGCATCGCGCGACGACGAGGTCAGCTCGGCGCGCCGCAGAGCGCGTCGACCGCCCGGTCGAGCGCGACGCCGCGCGACCCCTTGAAGAGGACGAAGTCACCCGGCCCGAAGAGCAGCGGCAGCTCCGGCAGCAAGGCGTCGACGTCGGCGAAGTCGAGGACGAGCTTGGCGCTCTCTTCGCGAAAGGCGCGACCCGCGCGCGCGGCCAGGGGGCCGACGGCGACCAAGAGGTCGACGCGACCAGCCGCCGCCGCCCCGAGCTCATCGTGGAGCGTCTCGGCTTCGGTACCGAGCTCGAGCATGTCACCGAGCACGAGCACGCGCCGCTTGGCGTCGCGGATGCGATCGAGGACGGCCAAGGCGGCGAGCAACGACTCGGGGTTCGCGTTGTAGGTATCGTCGAGGACGCGGACGCCGTTCGCGCAGAGCTTCGACTCGAGGCGGCGCGGCGTGACTTCGATGCGCTTCGCCGCGTCGACGCAGCCGGCGATCCACTCGGGCGTCGGACCGAAGGTCGCCACTGCGATTCCCAGGACCGCGAGGAAGTTGCGCACGTCGTGCATCCCGGGCCGTCGCAACGACGCGCCACCGTAGTGCTTCCCTTCGATGTCGACGTCGAAGGAGACAGCGAGCGCCGCGTCCTTCGTCGTCATGCGCAGCGACGAGGCTTGGACCGTAGCGCGGTGCGTGAGGCCGAAGCTCACGACGCGACGGCCGGCCGCGATCTCGCGCAGCTGCTTGAAGTGGGCATCGTCGGCGTTGAGCACGACCACCGCCTCGGGGCGCGCGTGGGTGATGATCGCGCTCTTCTCACGAAGGACACCGGCGAGGTCGCCGAGACCGGCCAAGTGCCCGCGACCCACGAAGGTGACGACCACGACATCAGGGTCGGCGATGTCGGTGAGCGCGGCGATCTCTCCGACCGCGTTGGTGCCGATCTCACAGAGCACGACTTCGGTCGTGTCGTCGGCACGCAGCAGCGTCATCGGCACACCGATGTCGTTGTTGAAGGACTTCTCGCTCGCGACGACGCTGCGCTCGCTGAAAGCGACAGCCGCCATCTCCTTGACCGTTGTCTTGCCGACGCTGCCGGTGATGCCGACGACCTTGGCGCCAAGGCGCGCGCGGTGTGCACGGGCGAGGTCGCCCAAGGCCTTGCGCGTATCAGCGACGACGACCGCGAAGGCGCCGCCGAGGTCGACGTTGTCATCGAGCCGCTCGACGACGACACCCGCAGCGCCACCTCGCAGCGCGGCCTCGACATGGTCGTGGCCATCGTGCGTTGCGCCGCGCAGCGCAAAGAACAGCGTCGTGACCACAGCGCCACGACTGTCGGTCGTGACGGCCTTGGCGAAGCCGCTGCCGTGGAGTTCACCCCCGCAAGCGTGCGCTACGAACTCTGCCGTAAAGCCCGTGGCCCGGGTTAGCGATGCAACCATTCTAGAGCGACCTCGCGATCATCGAAGCTGTGCAAGGTCGTTCCAATGAGCTGCCCACTCTCATGCCCCTTGCCGGCGATCAGAATCGTATCGGACGCGTCGGCCGAATCGAGCACGTGATAGATCGCCTGCCGACGATCTGCACTCACCTCGACGCGCGCGTGCGCTTCGGGTAGTTCGGCCACGCCGGCCAAGATGTCGCTGAGAATCCCTTCTGGGTCCTCGCGGCGCGGGTTGTCATGGGTAACGACGACGTGGTCGGCGAGCGTCGCCGCGATCTGCCCCATGCGGCCACGCTTGCCGCGGTCGCGCTCGCCGCCACAACCGAAGACGACGCGCAAGCGGCCGCGCGTCATCGGGCGCAGTGCACGCAGCACCTGCTCGAGCGCATCCGGTGTGTGTGCATAGTCGACGAAGACGCGGAAGGCGTCGAAGCCAGGCACCGCTTCCATGCGCCCCTTCACGGGCCGCGCCCGCGCCATCGCCGCGCCAACCCGCAGCGGTCCGACGCCGAGGGCGATCGCCGCCGCCATGGCGGCGAGGGCGTTGCGCGCGTTGTGGATCCCGATCAAGGGCAGGTCGACGTCGACGCAGCCGTCACGCGTGCGGATGCGCATGCGCGTGCCGAGTGTCGTCTCGCGCAGGATCTCGCCGCGCACGTGTGTGCCCTGCGGCGGCAAGCTGTCGGGGCGTGTGCTGCCGAGCGCCCAAGACGTGACGTTGTCGTGACCCCCCAGCACTTGCCGGATCGGCAACGCGCTCTTGTCATCGACCGGCACGACCGCGAGCTTCCCGGGACCGAGCTGTTCGAAGAGCCGGGCCTTGGAGCGCGCGTAGGCCTGCATCGTGCCGTGGTAGTCGAGGTGGTCACGCGACAAGTTCGTGAACAAAGCCGCCGCGAAGCGCACGGCGTCGACCCGCCCCTGGTCAAGAGCGTGCGAGCTGACCTCGACGACAGCGTGCTTGCAGCCGCGGTCGAGCATCGCGCGCAAGTAGCGCTGCACATCGATCGCACCCGGCGTCGTGTTCGTGGCTGCCTCGACGTGCTCGCGACCGTTGAGCTTCGTTCCGAGCCGGTATTCGATCGTGCCAAGCGAGCCGACGGGTCGACCGTCGTCTTCGAGACAGAGCCGTAAGAGGTCGGTGACGGTCGTCTTGCCATTCGTGCCCGTCACGCCGATGACCGCCAAGTGCGCCGATGGGTCGCCGTAGAAGCGCGCCGCGACGAGGCCAGAGGCCCGGCGCACGTCTTCGACGACGAAGCAGGGCACGGGCACCGGCAGGACGCGCTCGGCGACGACCGCGACCGCGCCGCGCCCGACGGCTTCGATCGCAAAGCGCGCTCCATCCGCCTCATGACCCGGGATCGCAAAGAAGATCGAGCCGACTCCGACCCGCCCCGAATGGTCGCAGAGCCCCGACACAGGTTCGTTGCGGTAGCGCACGACCTCGAGCGCACCTGCAGAGGCGAGCAGGGTCTTCAAGGCTTCGAGGTCGGGGAGCAAGGCTCCGACGCGCGCGACACGGTCGACCTCAGCGCCTGCCGACGCGGTCAACGCCGAGCTGTCGATCGGCTGGACGCGGAGCCGACGCCCGGACGGCATGGTCCGGTCGAAGGCTGGTTCTCCGTCTTGGTCCTTGGTCGACATCGCTGCAGGTACTCGCTCTTCAACGCGCTCCGCGCCCTCCGTCTTGTGGCGACGAACCCAGGCGCGCAGACCAGACAACTTACCGAAACCGACCATGGCTCTCCCCTAGCGCCCGACGAGGGCATGCGACTTTTGGACGACCTCACGCTGCCGGACGAAGGACAAGAGCTCCTTCACCGCCGGCGCCGCGTACTTCCCACCGTAAAAACTGCGCACTTTGCGCTTCATGAGCAGGGCCATCGACAGCCACCTCGGGTCCGAGGCGGGCGCGAAGCCGATGAAGCTCGCGTTCGATGTCTGCGTGATCCTGTTGACGGTCGTGCCGGTCTTGCCGGCCAACCAAGAGTCCGTCTCGGCGTCACTGAGATCCCGGGCCGTGCCACGCGGATCGGTCACGACGCGCACGAGCGTTTCGCGCACCCACTCCACGGTTCGATCCGAGAAGAGCCGCCGCCCCCTGCCCGCCTTCTCACCCTGGCTCTTTGCATCCACGATGAGACGCAAGCGGAAGTCATGGCCGGTGATCAAGCTCGCGAAGGCGCGCGCGAAACTCAGCGGGTAGATCTCGAGCTGATAGCCGAAGCTCAGCGACGGCCCGGTGTAGAGCTCGTAGTCGGGCAAGTACTCGAAGTTCCTCGCCGTTGGCACGCGACCGCGCCGCGCTTCGCCGTTCTTGGCGCGCGGCAACGGGAGCCCGAGGTCCGGGGCCTCGGCCAACCGAAAGAGCTCGAGCATCTCACGGTGAAAGGCCGCCCCACCGAGCATGCCGACCTTGACCGCGCCGATGTTGCTCGACTGGATCAGGATGTCTTCGACTCGGCACTCACCGACGTAGTGATCGTCGGTGATGACGCGGCGGCCGCGAGCGTGGCGTGGCTGCATGCGCCAGGTCTTCTCTCCGTTATCGCCGCAGACGAAGCTCTGTCCGGGTCGAACGAGGCCGCGCTCCATCGCGAGCCCGAGGATCAGGGGCTTGATGACCGAACCGGGCTCGACGCGCGCCCAATGCGTCATCGGCCAGTCGGAATCGCCTTCGACTCGAAACTCAGGGTCAAAGGTCGGCGCGCCGGCCAAGGCAAGAACGTCACCCGAGTGCAAGTCGATCAGGAAGAGGAGCCCCCACTCCGCCTCGGCCGCGCGCACGGCGCGTTCGATCGCCTCGAAGGCGACCTCTTGCACACGCGCATCGAGCGTCGTGACGACGCGTCCGACCTCGAACTCGTCGGCGAAGGGCGTGACCTCGAGGTCGCGCAGGTAGGTCTTACCGCGTGCGTTGCGCGACTCGCGCACGAGGCGCGGCTTGCCAGCGTCGAGGTCGTCGAGGGCTTCGAGGCCGATCGCTCGGCTCGCGCCGTCGGCTTCGCCGACGATGGTGCCGACGACGTGGGCGGCGGCCCGACCGAGCGGATAGACCCGGTTCCAGACCGACTCGAAGCGAAAGCGGAAACGGCAAGCGTCGAAGCGTTCGCGGCCGAGGGCCTCGAGGGCACGCAGGACTTCGGTCGATCCGACATCGCGCGCGAAGACGCGCTTCCAATAGAACTGCCAAGGACCGCGCGGCGTCCCGCGCGCGTCGGCGCGCTGCCAGAGGTCCCGTCGACGCTCTTCGCTCGGCAGCTCGAGCGCGATGCGCACTTCTTCACGCTGGGCCGTGCTCACGTGTTGGCCGAGCTCCAAGCTCGCGACGATGCGCGCGGCGAGCTCGCGCGGAAGGTCCGCGTTGCCGTAGCACTCGATCTCGATGTCGTAGGCGAGCGACGACGAAGCGAGCACGCGACCAGCGCGGTCGACGAGCATGCCGCGCGGCGCATCATGGCGCACGACGCGCTGGCCGTGCTGACGGCCTGGCGGCGGCGCGCGCCGGCCGTCGGCGTGGGCGACGAAAACACGCCACGTCGCGATCACGAGCATGCAGGCGACCGCAACGACGATCCAGGTGAAGGCCGGCCGTGCGATCTCGTCGACGTGAGAAGGTGAAGGACGCGCCATCGAGAGAACTCAGTCTCGTGACTTGCTGCGCTCGCCAGCCGGCGACGACGCTTGGAGCACTTCGGTTCGCTGCAACCAAGCGAGCCTGCGCTCGCAGCGCGCACGCTCGGCCGCGAGGTAGCTCGCGTCGCTCTGCAACGCGCTCAAGCGCGCTCGCAGCTGCACGGTCCGAATCCGAAGGGCGACCACCAGGAGGCAGGCGGCAAGACAGAAGAAGAGCGCGACGAACGCGCCTCCCCACCTCACCGCGCTGCCCCCTGGCGACCCACCTGGGGATCGGAATCGACCGTCTTCACGGCCACTCGGAGCTTGGCGCTCCGACTGCGAGGATTGGCATGCAGCTCCTCGACACCCGCCGTAACGGGCTTCTTGACGAGGGGCTGCATGCGTTCTCGCAAGAACGTCTTCACCAGACGGTCCTCGAGGCTATGGAACGAGATCACGACCAGGCGACCCCCGACTCGGAGCGCGCGGCATGCCGCCGCGAGCCCCGCTTCGAGGATCTCCAGCTCTCTATTGGTCGCGATTCGTAAAGCCTGGAAGACGCGCGTCGCCGGGTGAATACGTCCCGTAGACGCCGAGGGTGGCACCGCTCGAACCACCAACTCGGCCAGCTCCTCACCAGTCGTGGGGAGCATCTGACGTTGCCGCTCTTCGCAGATCGCGCGCGCGATCCGTCTCCAGAAGCGCTCTTCCCCGTACTCACGGAACCAACGACCCAGTTCTTGCTCCGGTGTGATCCGGAGCAAGTCGTAGGCAGTCGGTCCAGTGGTCTGGTCGTAGCGCATATCGAGAGAGGTCGAAGAACGGAAGGACAACCCCCTCCCGGGGTCATCCATCTGATGCGAGCCGAAGCCTAGGTCTGCGAAAACCCGGTCGACGGAGTCGATGCCGAGTTCACGCAGAACCTCGTCCAAGTCGGCGTAGCTCGCATGTCGAAGCTCCACTCTCGGGGCGACCCCCGTGAGGTTGGCGCCGGCGCATCGGAGGGCGGAACGATCGCGGTCGAGACCGATCAACGTTCCACCCGAACCGATGCGTTCGGCGATGCCCCTCGCGTGGCCACCCATGCCGATCGTCGCGTCCACGACGACCAGCCCCTCCACGAGAGCGAGGGCTTCGATGACTTCCTTTGAAAGAACAGATACGTGGGGCGGTAACCCCGAGTGCTCGGGCGGTGGCGTCTCCGTCACACCGCGGCCCTGACTGCAGCTCGTGTTCGCGAGCCGGGCCAGGAAGGGGAAGAGGGCCCCGAGCCCTCTCCCCCCCGGAGAAGATCGATGTCGATGTCGACATGGCCGTCGACCTTGCGTTCGATGCAGCGCGTGGTCGACATCACATCGGGCCCTCTTCTCCGCTGAGGATGGCTTCCAGATCCTCCTGCCAATTCGCTGTCTTGGCCTCGTAGGCCTTGTGCACTTCGCTCGCCCAGAGCTCGATCCGCCGCAGCACGCCGACACAGGTCAGGCTGTCGCCGATCTTCGCGAACTCGCGCAGGCGATCCGGGATCGCGATGCGGCCTTGGGCATCGAGCTTGATCCGCTCGGAGAGGCCGAAGAACCAGCGCTGCACCGCGCGCGTCTTGGCGTCGACCTTCTCCGAGACTTTGAGAATGCGCTGTTGGCGCCGCCACTCGGCCTCGTCGAGGAGCCAGAGGCAGCCGTCGGCGCCAGGCGTGATCCAGAACGAGTTGAGCGTCCGCGTGTAGCCCTCGCCGTCCTCGCGCTCCTCGAGGAATTGCTTCGGAAAGAAGGCGCGCCCCTTGGGGTCGACTTTCACCTCTTTGGTTCCGAAGGCTTCCATGCATCACTCGAGGACTGGTGGAGGGGGCTGAAGCAACATGTTCGCGACCTGCTCCACACCTGTTCGCGACCTGCTCTTCAGCTCCACCCCGCCAACTCTACCCCCTGGCCCTGGCGAGTCAAGCTGTCGCGCCAAAGTTCATGACAGAGGCTAGCTACCGTCAAAATAAGGACTTATGAACACGTTTTCCACAAACTGTGGAAAAGTCGGAGGCTGACCGGAGAACACGAGCAGACCATCCGCCGGCAGATCTTGTCGCAATCGCTTGCGAATCGCCGAGTTACGAAATGCGAACTTGCAAGCTCGCGCCGCAGGGCCGCTGCCGTTATCCCGATGCCCCATGACAGGCACCCTCGATGTCGCCCTGATCGGCCAGCGCTTCATGGGCCGCGCCCACAGCAACGCTTGGCGCCAGGTCGCGCCCTTCTTCGACCCGCCGCTGCATCCCTTCCTCCACACCATCGCCGGACGCGGGAGCGAGAGCCTCGAGGCCTTCGCGAAGCGGTGGGGCTGGACGAACTGGACCACGCGCTGGCAAGACCTCGCCGAAGACCCGGAGATCGACCTCGTGGACATCGGCACGCCGAACGACGTGCATCGCGAGCAGGCGATTCTCATGCTCGAGGCGGGCAAGCACGTCGCCTGCGAGAAGCCGCTCGCCGGCACGCTCGACGACGCGCGCGCGATGCGCGACGCAGCGAAGAAGGCGCGCAAGAAGTGCCGCACCTTCGTCTGGTTCAACTACCGCCGCTGCCCGGCCATCGGGCTCGCCTACCGACTCGTGCGCGAAGGCCGCCTCGGCCGCCTCCTGCATGTGCGCGCGAAGTACCTGCAGAGCTGGGGCTTCGCGGACACGCCCTTGCTCTGGCGCTTCCAAAAGAAGCACGCGGGCTCGGGCGCGCACGGCGACCTCAACGCTCACTCGATCGACCTCGCGCGCTTCTTGACCGGCGAGGACTTCGTGTCGGTCGAAGGTTCGATGGCCGAGACCTTCTACAAGGAGCGGCCGCTCGTCGGTGAGGCAACGCTGCTGGGTGGTAAGGGTAGCGGCAAGGGCAGCGGCGCGGGCAAAGGCAAGAGCAAGACAACGGGGCGCAGCAGCGTCGACGACGCGCTGCTCTTCTTCGCGCGCTTTTCGGGCGGCGCCATCGCGAGCTTCGAGGCGACGCGTTGCGCGCACGGGCACGAGAACCGCAACACGATCGAGCTGAACGGCGAGAAGGGCTCGCTGCGCTTCGACTTCGAGGACATGAACGTGCTCGAGTTCTTCGACGCCGACGTCGACGCCGCGACGCGCGGCTGGCGCCGCATCATGTGCACGAGCGCGGACGTGCATCCTTACGCCGGCAACTGGTGGCCTTCGGCGCACGTGATCGGCTACGAACACGGCTTCACGAACATGGCTGCCGACATCCTGCGCGTCCTCGGTGGCCAAGAACCCGAGCTCCCGCTGCCCGACTTCGACGACGCCTACGAGGTGCAACGCGTCCTCGAAGCCGCGTCGATCTCTGCCGCCGAGGGCTGCCGCGTGCCTCTGCGCGAAGTGCGGTGAAGCCGCTGCTGCGCCTCTACGAGGCGCTGCGCTTGCTCGAGACCGCGCGCTCGCCGTCGGCGCGTGCAATGGCCTGCAGCGAGGCGCTCGCGATCTGCGGGGAGCTGCAAGCGACCGAAACGGCAGCCAACCTCCCCTACCTCGCCTCGCTGGTCTCCATGCTGCGAGGCGACCCCGACGACCGCACGGTGACCGCGATGCTCGTCGGCGTGGAGCGCAGCCTCGACAAGAAGCTGCGCGACGAAGACTTCTTGCTCCATCGCGACGACAGCGCGAAGGCCGTCGTGACGATGCCGCTCGTCTTGGTCGCCGACAGCCTGCGCTCGTCGTTCAACGTCGGCGGACTTTTTCGTAGCGGCGACTGCTTCGCGATCGAAGAGCTCATCCTCTGTGGCTACAGCGCCGACCCCTCCGACGCACGGGTCAAGAAGGCGGCGCTCGGCGCCGACGCCTTTGTCCCTTGGTCACGCGCGCGCCGCGTCGAAGACGCGCTTCTTCGCTGCCGTGGCGAAGGGCGCTTCTGCTTGGCCCTCGAGAGTGAAGCCCTGCACCCACCCCTGGACACGATCGAGCTGCGCTGGCCTTGCGCGCTCTTCGTCGGCAACGAACGCCATGGGCTCGCGCCGAGCTTCCTCGAGCGCTGCGACGCGACCGCGCGCATAGCGCTCTTCGGACACAAGAACTCGCTCAACGTCGTCGCCGCAGCTGCGATCGCGCTGGCGGAGCTACGACGCGCTCATGAGCAGCGCGGAGGCGGTGCCACCGCGCCGACATGAATGCGGCGGCGAGCCGAAGGCCGGCCACCTGCCCACTCAAGGCAAGATGCGGTCAGCAGTGACGTTGGTCAGGCGTGCATCGATGGATCCGCGCACGACGAGCGCCTGGGCGAAGACGTCGATTCCGGCGAGAGCCGGGTCGTTGGGCAAGCTCCAGGTCAAGGTGCCGACGCCGGCGGGCTGCGGGATCACGACAGCCGGCATTTGCACCAAAGGCACCACGCGGAGGACGCCGAAGGGCGGGACGGGGACAGAGACGCGCGTCGTGGAGAGAAATGGGACCGCCACGTACTGAGTCGACGGGCCATTGCGTGCGTAAATGTCGATGCTACTGGGTTGACCGACTTGGAGTACGCCAGTGGTGTTGAGCTGGCGCAGCAAGTTGACATAGAGCCGGTTCCTGCCATGACCCGCGTTCCCGATCGCAAGGTCGAGGTCACCGTCGCCGTCGACATCACCAAGCGCGACCGCATTCGTGAAGTCTTGGGCTACCGGCATCCGGTCCGTCACATCGATGAACATGCCAGTAGCATCGTTGAGGTAGAGGCGGGCCTGGCCAAACCCGGGGGTGTCGGTCCCGAAGTGGCGGGCCCCATCAACGTCGATGTGGCCGAGCGCAAAAAATGTGGGCTCCAAGAAGGTCATCACGGGCAATTGGGTCGCCGACACATCGGTGAACGTGCCCGTGCCGTTGTTCAGGTAGAGCTTGTTCACGCCGCCGACAGTGAAGTTCGCGATGATCAGGTCGCGGTCGCCATCGCCGTCGACGTCGCCGAGAGCTAAGGACGCAGCATAGAACCAGTCGAGTGGCATCCGACCTGCCGTGCCGTCGGTGAAGGTGCCCTTGCCGTTGTTCAAGCTGAGACGAGGTTGGCCCTCGTTACCGGTCACGAGGTCGAGGTCGCCGTCACCGTCGACATCGCCAAGCGCCAGCGACCAGGTGAGATCACTCATGGCCGGCATCCGGCTCGCAGTCAGATCACTGAATGTGCCCGTGCCGTCGTTCACATAGAGGCGGTTTTGCACGCCCTGCGGGTACCTCCCCGTACCCATCACCAGGGCGATGTGGCCCGCACCCTCGACGTCGCCGATCGCCATGGCCGCGGTCCAGTCGCTGTCGGCCGGCATGCGACTCGCGGTGGCGTCGGTGAACGTGCCCGTGCCGTCGTTCAGGTAGAGCCGATTCTGTCCCTGGTTCGCGAGGACCATGTCGAGGTCGCCGTCGCGATCGACGTCACAGAGCGCCACCGCCCCGGTGTTGTCTTTGTCCGCCGGCATCCGGCTCGAGGTCGCATCGGTGAAGGTGCCCGTGCCGTCGTTCAAGTAGAGCTTGTTCTGCCCGAGGAAGTTGCCGACAACCATGTCGAGGTAGCCGTCGCCGTCGACGTCGCCGAGTGCCACCGAATAGGTGGTGTCGCTGACCACGGGTATCTGGCCGAATTCAGCGAAGTGCTTGACCTGCGCCGGTAGCGCCGCGCCGACGCCCGCCAACAAGATGGCCGGTAGCAAGGCCTTTGGAGGACCGGCCCGAAGCAAGGTAGTAGATCTGCGAAACGAAGAAAGACACGCGAAGCGTCCGGTCATGGGAAATGCCTCAACGAAAGATCAGGCGATTGGATGGAGAACCATCGACGCTGCTCGTCGATGGCTTAGGGTTCTCACGCTCACCATACCGACCGCCATGGCCGGCGCCTACTGGGCAAAGGAGACGGTCATGATCTCGGTTGCTCAGCGCGCCGTGCCCGCCCTCGGCCGGGCGAGTTCAACCCCGAGCCAGTAACGGTCGCGGGTCTTGCGACCGCCGTAAACGTGTGTTAGCTCGCTCGCGCGACTCACGATGCGCAGCGCTGTGAAGTGACCCGCCACACGATCGAACTTGAAATCCCCGGTGAGCTCCATCGTGAGCTCGAAGGGCATGCGCGCTTCCTTGCGAGCTCCGACCTCCTCGCCGGTGGTCGGACGCAGCTCGAGCCGCCCTTCGATCCGCCCACGCACGGCGGCATGCGTGACCTCGTCGACGAGCATGCGCAGCTCGCCGTGTATCGATTCGTCTCGAAGCCGGGGCAGGACGGCGCCGCGCGGGTAACTCGCGTGCGCAATGCGAAGGAAGGCTGCGCGGGGCCACTTGCGCGCACGCTCGCCCACCGAGCAGTCGGGCAGGAGCTGCGCAAGCTCAGCGTCTTTCCAAGCAATCAGGTCTTGGCCGCAAAGCTCGGTGTACATGACACGATCGTTGCGCACGCTGACGCGCAGGGCGGGTCCGTCGCTAGCGAAGCGAGGCTGCGGCACGACGCTCGCCGCGACCTCAGCGACTGCGGCCGCGCTGCCGTCACAGAGCGCTTCGAAGTCGTCGGGCAGCGCGCCGTGCACCGCGCGCAGCGCGCTAGACGCTCGCTCGAAGAAGCGCTGCACCATCGCCTCCGGCCGCGCGCGCTGCTCGACCAAGAACTGACTGTCGGCGCGGCCCTGCGTGCCGAGGCTCAAGAAGACATCGAGCACCTCGCCGTCCGGCGTGAAGAAAGCCTCCCGCTCGCCGCCGAAGAAGCCAGGCCGACGCGGGTACGGCCCGGCCATCGCCTCGGCGTGCAGCCGTTCGAGCAGCGCGACGTCGCGCGGATCGCGAATCAGGTCCTTCGTGCTGAGTTCGGGCAGGCGCGCACAGACGAAATACTTGCGCAAGAGGGCGACGACGCGCGCATCAGAGAGCGACCCGGCTCTCACTGCCACTCCGCCAGCTCAACAATAACCGTTGTCGAGGATGCCGTCGTAACCGAAGAAGAAGACAGGCCGGCGTTCCCGTTTGGCAATCGCGAGAGCTTCGACCAGGGAGTCGCCGAACGGGATGAGCCGCCAACGCTCTTCGTCCGCACGCGGACGCGCGCGCGAGAGCGCAGCGCTGACATCACAACGCTCTTCGCATTTGGGGGTCGCCTGTGCGGTCACGACGGTGGCGACCACGACGAAAAGGAGCAAAGCCCGCAGCGCGGTCATACGCCATCCCTCAACGCGCCGAGCGGCCGCACGTCGCTGCCACGGACCTGATCCATGGCCGGCATCATAGCCGGCCCTGGACCGACGGTCGCGTAGCTTCCAACAAACTCACCAGACTCGAGCTAGCCCAGAGAAGGAGCTGGAGGCTCGAATCGAAGGAGCGATCCATCTGCGGCTCAGAAGTCTTCCCAATCCTCGTCGTCACCGGAGCGCGCCGGCTTGCCGACGCTCCGCAGAGCAGGCTGTGCAGTTGCTCGCTGCCTCGGTCGCGCTGGCGTCCGGGGCTCGCCGGTCAGGGCTGCAGCATCGCCGACCTTGAAGAACCCGACGAGCTCGACCAGGGCCTGCGCCTCCTGCTCCATCGCAGCGCTGGCCTCGGCAGCCTGCTGGACGACCGAAGCGTTCTGCTGAACGGTGCTGTCCATCTCAGTCACGGCCTTATTGACCATCTCGATGCCCGTTGCCTGCTCCTCGCTCGCGGAAGCAATGTCGGTGATGATCTCGTTGACGGTCTTGACCGACTCGACGATCTGCTTGAGCGTCTCACCGGACCGGTTGACGAGGCTCGTACCGTCGCTCACCCGTTCGACACTGTCGCTGATCAGGCGCTTGATCTCCTTGGCAGCCTCGGCCGAGCGCTGTGCCAGATTGCGCACTTCGGTCGCGACGACCGCAAATCCACGGCCCTGCTCGCCAGCGCGCGCGGCCTCGACGGCAGCGTTCAATGCCAACAAGTTGGTTTGGAACGCGATCTCATCGATGACGCCGATGATGTCCGAGATCCGACGACTGCTCGCGTTGATCTCGCCCATGGCGGTCACGGCGTTGTTCATGACACTTCCACCCTGCTCAGCGAGCTCGCGTGCTTGCGACGCGAGCTGACGCGCCTGCGCGGCGTTGTCGGCGTTCTGCCGCACAGTGCTCGTCAACTCCTCGACGGCTGCTGCGGTCTCCTCGAGCGCGGATGCTTGCGCCTGACTGCGACGAGACAGGTCCTCGTTGCCGACGGCGATCTCCCCAGCTCCTCGCGTGATCTGAGCAGCAGCGCCGAGGATACTCCCGACCATGGAGCCGAGCTGGTCGACTGTGCCGTTGATCGCTGACTTCAGGACTTCGCCGTCCCCATCGAAGTCGCCGCTCACGTGCTGCGTCAAGTCACCTGCAGCGAGCGCCCCGGCAACCCGAGCGGACTCCGAGATCGCGACCTTCCGCGCCGTCACATCGGTGGCGTACTTGACGACTTTGAACGGCTTGCCGTTCATATCGAAGATCGGGTTGTACGCGGCTTGGATCCAGATCTCCTTGCCGCCCTTGCCGATACGCTTGTAATCACCCGCGTCAAAGATGCCACGGCCCAGTCGAAGCCAGAAGTCACGATACTCTGCACTCTGCGCATAGCTTGCTTCAACGAACATGCTGTGGTGCTGGCCACGGATCTCATCGATCGTGTAGCCGACCGCGTGAAGGAAGTTCTGGTTCGCCGTCCGAATCGTGCCATCGAGATCGAACTCGATGACAGCTTGCGACTTGTCGATCGCCCGAATTTGACCTTCGAAGTCAGCACTCTCGCGCTTCGTGGCCGTGATGTCCGTGGCGAACTTGACGACGCCGACAACCTTGCCGCGGCTATCGAAGATCGGGTTGTAGGAGGCCTGAATCCAGACCTCGCGGCCGTTCCGGCCATAACGCTGGAACTCACCGGCTTGGAACTCACCGCGCGCGAGGTTCGACCAGAAATCGGCGTAAGCAGCGCTGCGCGCATACTCAGCGTCGACGAACATGCGATGGTGCTTGCCGACAATGTCTTCCGGCTTGTAGTCGAGCGCGGACAAGAAGTTGTCGTTAGCACGCACAATCGTACCGTCGATATCGAACTCGATGATCGCCTGCACGCGATCAATCGCAGCAACCATGGACCGAATGCGCTGGTCCCCGGCCTTGTTGACCGGTTTCTTCTCTGTAGCCTTCACCACTTCAACCTCCTCTTTCAGTAAGAACTGACTGCCGTTCCTATGTTGCGAAGTACTCGTCCTTCGTACCGTCGCACCTGATGTTCATGAATAGCTCTGCCTAGAGCTCTCCCCGACTGACCCAAGGAGCAACCTGGAGTCTGATCCAATATCATCAAACGCCGCAGACACGGCACGTGACAACAACCATTCACTCTGAACGTCCCTTCTGCCGAGATGGGCGTGCATCGCCATCAGAATCTGAATTCCTGCGGCATCGACGCGACCGATCTCGGATGCGTCAATAACAAGCTTCTTGTGGCCTCGATTGATTATGACGTCAAAGTCCGCATAGACGCGAGTCGCACATTCGATCGTCATCTCAGACGGCAAGTCGAAATGTTGGATATTCAATGTTGGTCCCTGTTCAAAACAACTCGACATCACCAGCCTCCATGTCCACCTGCTGCACGGTGACACGCGATGGAGCTTCTTGATCTCGACCCGCGCTCACCAAGCGATCGCGCAGCTCAACAAGGCGATCTTCCAACAACCCGTGCGCCGCGTCTTCGGTAACGGCGATCTCACTCACCACAGCATCGGTCAACGACTGCATCGACCGCTCCGTCGACTCGATGTCGTGCACGATGCTGTCGAGACGCTGGCGTGCAAGGTCTTCGAACTGCAGGGCGGTGACGGCTCGGGCCACATCTGAATTGACACGCTCCTGCGCAGCCATGAGTCGCCGAACTTCGTCTTCCATGCTCTCGTTGTCGGCGCGGAGGCGCACGAGGACATCACCAACGTGCGCAACGGAATCGGTCGCCGTGGCAAGATCACATGCGCTGAGCCGTGTCACGGTCGAGCGCGTGTCTTGCATCGAAGCGATCATCTCGCGTGTTCGAATCGCCAACTCGGAGTCGAAGCTCTGTGCCTTCTTCGACAACTCGCGCACACTCGCTGCGACCTGGGCAAATGCTCGTCCGTGCTCGCCCGCTCGAGCCGCCTCGATAGCAGCGTTGAGAGCCAAGACGACAGTCTCGCGTCGAATCTCGTCTGCCTGCTCGAGCAACCCGAGCATGGCGTCGCCATTGCTCGCCATCGTGTCGAAGCGAGGCAACAGGACGGAGCACTGACTCGCCATCTCGTGCAACTTCGCGATGCTGTGTTCGAGCAAGCGCTTCAGCTCTTTGGCGACATTGACGAGACTCGACGGCTCCTCGTCCGAAACCTGCATCTCCACACGCTCGACGAGTTGCTCGATGAAGCGCGACTCCGTCGTGACATGCTCGTGCAAGCTCGCGAAAGAAGCCTGTAGCTTTCCAGCGGCGTCATCCAGAATCGCCTGCACTTGACCAACGCCGCTCTTGCTTGCGCTCTGCCGGCCAGCAACGATCGCGGCAGCCGATGTGGCGAGCGAACGAAGCGCGTCCTTCACGGTGGCGCTCGGGTCATGGCCGTCAGCAGCATCGGCGGAATCATGCTCTCTGTCGCGCGCCCGATGCGACAAGGACAATCCCACAATTGCGAAGGCGGCTGCCGTGACGAGGCGGCTGTTGGCGATGACGGCGAGAACGCCGCACGTCAGCAACACAGAGAGCACGAATCGCGTCGTCTTGAGCGCGCTCATGCTCCGACTCCGACGCGGCGCCGCGGAGTCCACTCAATCATCGCATCGGCGATCCGTTCGAGTGGCAGGACACGTTCAGCGGCGCCCAAGCGCACCGCTTCGCCAGGCATACCCCAAACAACAGAGCTGGCTTCGTCTTGCGCAATCGTGCCAGCACCGGCCTCACGCATGCGCAAGAGCCCGGCCGCACCATCCCGCCCCATGCCGGTAAGGAGGACCCCCTGCGCACGCCACGCAAAGGTCTCTGCAAGCGACTCGAACAGGATGTCGACCGAGGGGCGAAAGCCCTCACGCAACGGGTCACTCGACAAGCGCAGCCTCGGCATCCCATCGCGCAACGCGACCTTCATGTGCGCGCCAGGCGGTGCGATGTAGACATTGCCGACATCGAGTGCGTCTCCTTCAGCGGCAAGTCGCACCCGGTTCGCGCAGGCAGCATCGAGCCTGGCAGCGAAGGCTTCGTGGAACGCTGCGTGGAGGTGCTGAACGATGAGCGTCGGCGGACATGGGCTCGGCAGAGCCTCCAGGACTTGTCGAATGGCCTCCGTCCCCCCCGTGCTCGCACCAATGGCAAGCACGTGCATCATAGAGGCTAACGGCGCGGGAGCGCGTGGGATCGCCCCACGATCCCGCGTGACCCGCAGCCGAGCTTGGTGAGCAAGCTTGACACTTGCTCGAATCTCATCGGCGATATCATCGAGCAGCTCTCCTTCAGCCGTGGATGGCTTGGCCACGCAGGCCACCGCACCCAGCTCCAAGGCCTCGAGCGACTCGGCTGCCCCACGTGCCGTCAGACTCGAGACCATGACGACGGGCGTCGGGCGTAGCCGCATGAGATTCTGCAGGAACGTCAACCCATTCATGCGTGGCATCTCGATGTCCAGAGTGAGGACATCAGGATTCAGAGACTTGACAAGACTACGCGCCTCGTACGGATCTGCAGCCGTCCCAACGACATCGATCTCGGGCTCCTGATCGAGTACCTGCTTGAGGACCGCCCGCAAGAACGGCGAGTCGTCTACGATGAGTACACGTATCACTGCTAAACCCTGAACATCAGAAGAGTTCGACATCCCCGCACGGCACAGCATCGGAGATCCGGGCGCCGTAGCTGACCTCGGTCGCAGCGAGCTTGGCCGCTCCCTTGATCTTCTTGACTCGAACGCGACCTGTCACAGGCCAGTAATGGACAACGCGTGCTTGCTCTCCTCCAACGTCCTTCGACTCAACAGACAGCTGCTCTAGATCCAAGTAGCGCGTGACGAAGTCGACGTTCTTGGCTCCAACATCGCTCAGACCTTCTATGATCCGAGCACCGCCGAAGATCTTGATCTCGAGCCGGTTCTTTGCTCCGCCACGCTTGAGCACTTCATTGATCAGCGTCTCCATTGCATAGCTGCCGTAGCGCGCAGCATCCGACCAGCTTCCTGGAGCACTGCGCGAAACGTTCGGAAGCAAGAAATGATTCATCCCTCCCACTCCGACTTTAACATCGCGCACGCACGCCGCAACACACGAACCAAGGATCGTGATGATGCGCTCGCCACGCTTCGTCACGTAAAAGTCTCCAGGTCGCAACTCGGCGACGACTTCGTCATCGCGTCGATCCATGTATCGATGAATCGCTTCAAAGCCAGGGAAACACGATGGGAGGTCGGACATACTCATCGCGACCTCCGACGAAACATCGTCTTGCCGCACGAGGAAAGTTCACTATGCACGCCACACAGGGACTCCGAGTGGCCGAGGAAGAGCACGCCTCCCGGGCTTAGAAGCGATACGAAACGATCGACGAGTCGGGCTTGCAAAGCACGATCGAAGTAGATCAACACATTTCGACAGAAGATCACGTCGAATGGGCCGCGTACCGGCCATGGATCCAAGAGGTTCAGTCTCCGGAATCGAATCATGCTGCGCATGGCGCTGCCCGCGCGAACGACCTTCGCGTCTGGGCTCACCTCGAAGCGAGCTAGTTGCGACTTTGACATTGTTGCTACGTCGCCGGCCGCATACTCACCGCGCTCGGCTTTGGCGAGCACGTTGGAGTCCACGTCCGTAGCCAAGACCTTGACGTCCCAACCGTCGGCTGCGGGACTGTCGAGAATCGTGACGGCAATCGAGTATGGCTCTTGCCCAGTCGAGCATGCGGCCGACCAGATCCGAAGCCTTCGTTGCCGAGCTTCCTCCTTGGCCGCAATGATGCCTCTCAACTCTTCGAAGTGATGCTGCTCCCGAAAGAACGACGTCAAGTTTGTCGTTATCGCATTAGTGAACTCGATTAGCTCTGAGGTGTCGGGGCTCCGGACGATATCCAGATACTCGCTGATCGACGAGAGCCCCAAGGCGCGCGCTCGCTTCGACAGCCGTCCACGAACCATGGCTCGCTTCTCGTCATTGAGGTTGATTCCGACGTTCTTTCGTGCAAAGTCACGCACGAACTCGAAGTCGGCAGTCGAAAGCGTCATTCCCGCTGTCGTGAGAGCCATGATAGCTTACTGGTCAGATGGCCGTTACGCTCATTGCGTCGGAACTCAGAAGACGATCGGCGTCGAGGATGATCACCATCGGATCGCTCACGCATGTGATGCCGCGCATATAGCGCGTATCAACATTGACACCAAAGTCGGGAGTCTCTTGGACGTCGCTTGACTTGACCGAGCACACGTCAGAAACGGCGTCAACGACGATGCCCATTGTCCTCGACCCGTGTTCCGAACGCACTTGGAGCACGACGATCACGGTTGTTGGTTCGTACTCGACTTGCTTCAGGCCAAGCCGGATGCGCAGATCGATGATAGGAACGATCGCGCCGCGTAGGTTGAGTACGCCTCGAATGTGATCGGGAGTGTTGGGCACCCGCGTAACCGACTCCCAGCAACGGATCTCCTGCACGCGTAGAATATCTACGCCGTAATGTTGACCATCGACGACGAACGTCAGGACCTCGCTGGTGTCAGCAGTCACCGACTGAACTGTACTTGAGTTTGCAGTCTCCACCTCTTACTCCTCCTCCAGGCACTTCGATGCGTAGTCACGGCGCTCTGCTCGAGCTTGACGCGTGAGCCAGACGCGAATCACACCGGCTACATCGAGAATCAACGCAACTCGGCCATCGCCAAGAATCGTCGCTCCTGAGACCCCTTCGATCTTCTCGAAGTTCGTCTCCAAACTTTTGATGACGATTTGTTGTTGACCTAGCAGTTCATCGACGAACAGGCCGACTTTTTCGCGACCGCCTTCGACAACGACGATCAGACCGCCGTCGAGGCCAGTCTCGGCACCTTCTACGTCGAGGATCGACCCCAAGCGAATGATGCGGAGCCTCTCGTCCCGGAGGCGGATGACCTCGGCGTCACCCGCCAGACGATCCACGTTCTTCGCTTGAACCTGAACCGTCTCGAGAATCGAACCCAGCGGCAGTATCTACTTCTCGCTGCCGACCCGAATCGTCTGGCCGTCCAGAATCGCCAGCGTCAAGGGTAGGCGGATCGTGATCGTCATGCCGACCCCCGACTGCGATTGAATTCCAATCGAGCCGCCGAGTTCGACAAT
>CALLZN010000029.1 GCA_937858895.1 uncultured bacterium
ATCGCAAATCCAAGCGTCGTCGAGTGGATCTCGACGTTGGTCGAGGCAGGCATCGACGCGCTCCCAGAACTCGTTCACGGCGGCGTCGCTTCTCGACTGGCGCATCAGTCGTCTACCTCGACCGCTTGGCCGTTCGCAAGCGCGCACGAGCACGATGAAGGTGCGACTTGACGGTACCGGCTGGCATCGCCAGCTGCCGCGCGATCTCTTCGACGGATGCTTCGTCGCGATGGAAGCGCAGCAGCACTTCACGCTCGATGGGTTTCAGCCTTCGGAGCAGGGCTTCGAGCTCTTCGCGTTCCTCGGTCGCAGGCACGTCGAACCGCGCGCCTCCGATCGTCGCATCCTCGCCGCCAAGGAGCTGTGGCGCGCGCTGCTGCGCGGCGCGCTGATCGAGGTAGCTGTGGAAGGCGATGCGCATGATCCAGGAGTCGAACGCCCCTCGCTGCGGATCGAAACTCGATCGCGAGCGCAGGGCACGAGCACAGCATTCCTGCCATGCGTCGTCGGAGTCGAGATCCAAGCCTGTGAGCCGGCGTAGGAAGGCGAGGGTCCGCGGAGCGGCTGCCATCAACAGGTCTTCGAAGGCCGGTTCGATGCTCGGATGTCGTCAAGAAGCGGAAGTCGCCGTCCTACCGCCGTCGAAGCCGAGAAGTTGCACGATTCTGAGAACGGTTCGCGCGTCCTCAGCGTGCGTCCACGAAGCGCACTCGATCGATCTTCGCCCCGGATCTGAGTTGCCCGTGCGCGGCGCGCCCCGACACGTCGAGGACGTAGGGACCGTAATGCTCGTCGCAATGCAGCAGCAAGACAGTCTTGTCGTCGGCTGTGAGGCGGCGCGGAGCTTCGAAGTCGGCGTCTTCGTAGCGCGCGCCAGTCGACACACGAACCTCGTCCACTAGGCCTTCGATGCCGCTGTTCGGCCCGCGCCTGCCGGTGTCAGCGCCGATCACGAACGGGAGCGCATTGCGGCTGCGTTTCCCGGTCGCTGCAGTCCGTCCAAGGAGCAAGCCGTTCAGGTAGAGCCGCAACTCGTGCCCGTCGAAGACGCCCGCGACGTGCTGCCAAGCTCCGAGCGACAGGGTGCCAGGGTCTGTCTTCACACGCTTGTATTGACCATCGAGGTGCACCGAGAAATCGAGGGTAGCGTCGCTCGCGAAAAGGCCGAACTCCGACTGGTCGGCTTGCCCAATCAGTCCCCGCCGACCATCCAAGCTCGTTGGCCGCACCCAGCACTCGACCGTGAAGGGGCCGTCCGGAAGCGCGAGCTTCTTCGAGTCGACGGTGACCGCCGAGGCCCCACCCGCGAAGGACAGCGCGCCACTCCGCCCGGGGTCGAAGGGACGATCCTCGACGCCGACGAAGCTGAGCGGCAAGACCAGGCGTCGTTCGGGGAGACTGACTCGGCCAGCGTCGGCGAGCCAGTCGACGTGGACGAGGGCTTCGGGCACGGTGAAGTCCTCGAAGCCACGAGCCTGTCGCGCGACGGCAAAGGCGAGGCGGCGCTCGGTTCCCGGCGCGATGACCGCGTGCACGTGGTCCGGACCGAAGCTCCAGCGACCAGCGTCGAGCTGCGGTGTCAAGGTCACCTCGATCGGATGGCTGGTCGTGTTCTCGATGCGCGTCGCGTAAATGCCGAGCGCCGAACCGTCGCTAGCGACCTCGATCGGACCATCACTCGCCGCGAAGCTCATGGAGCGTAGCTCGTCGAGTTCGCGCAGGCGTTCTTCGGTCAACTGCTTGGGGTCGAAGACCGCGCCGACCGGTAAGGTCGCCACCTGGATCCCACCCTCGCGCACAGTCACGACGTGGAGGTGATGCACATAGCCCAACTGCGGCGCGTTCTCCTCGTTCAAGTGCCCACCGGTCGTCGCAAGAGCGTGGTACTCGATGCCGTCACGCTTGCCCGTGTAGACGATGCGGTGGATGTGACCGCCAAAGACGGCAGTGACATTGCCCGCTGCTGCCAGCAGCGTGTGCACGTCCTTCCACCAATTGTTCTCCGGGTACCGACTGTCGATCCACCGAGGGTGGTGACAAAAGACGAAGACATGTCGCTTGTCCTTGACCTTGGCGAGCTCGGCACGCAGCCAAGCGATCTGCTCTGGACTCATCTGTTGATGACGCGACTGACCGATGCCTTTGCTTCCGTCCTTCGGGTCACCTTCGTCGGTGTAAAGAACGAAGAACGCCGCGTTCTTGTGCTCGAACCAATACCAGAGCGGTCCGAAGTGGGTCTCATAGTCACGCTCGTGTTCGCCAACCGGCGGCTTCGGCCCACGCCAGTAGACATCGTGGTTGCCGGCAACCGGAAACCAAGCACAGGGCAGTTTGTCCATGACACCCTTGAACTCGCGCATCTCTTCGAGCCACGGCTCGAGCGAGTTGTAGCCCTGGACCAGGTCGCCGACGGTCATCACGAGGTCGGGATCGAGGAGCTTGGTATCGGCGACCGCCTGCTCGAGGACGCGAATGCCCTCCTTCGGCCCACCTGTCCGGTCGCCGTAGATCACGAAGTGGAAGACGCCTTCTTCGCGCGCGAGCGGCAGGACGCGCGCGTCGCTTCGATTCGTGTGGACATGCCGCGTGACCTGGCTCGGCGAGCGAACAGGCAAGACAGTCAGGGCGGCTAGGGAGAGGATCGAGGCCAGGGTCGCGCTGCGCATGGATGAAATCCTGCAGCGCCAAAGTGCATTGGCGAGTCCATTCGGCATAAAGAACACAAGAAGCCACGCACCTGCGGCCATCCGCGCAGCCGGGCTCAACCCCACGGCCTGGTCGGGCCGATGGAGAAGTGGGCGATCGTCGGGCGGTGGTCGCAGGAAGGAAGCGATGCGACTGATGTACAAAGCACGACTCTCAGCGACGCTGCTCGCAATCCTGGTCACGGTCCCGTTCATGGCAGCCTCGTGCACCAGGACCGAGGCAAACAAGTGGAAGATCGTGGCGAGCTTCACGGCCATCAAGACGCCGACGATGACGGCGATCCGTGAAGAACTCGAACGCGCTGCGCAGCGCGACTCCCGGATCGAGCTCCGCATCGACGACTTCAACGGACTCGTCGATGCACAGGTGCGCGCACTCAGCGATCGCGACGGGCTTGGTGATCTCGTCATCGTCGTGCCCGACCGCAGCGCGCAACTGGACCGGGTCATCCATGACCTTCACGCGCTCGGCCTCCCAGTGCTTACTTTGCGGCAAGACATCGGCCATGATTCGTTCAACGCCGCGTTCTTGCCGGACGACATCGCGATCGGTCGTGCTGCGGCCGACTGGGTCGTCAAGACTCTCGCCGACGGAGGCAACGTCGTGGCCTTGAAGGGCAGCATGACGAGTCGACAGAGCCAGGAACGACAACGTGGCTTTCTTCAAGGCTTGACGCGACGGGTGAAGTCCAAAAATGCGAGCACTGCAAACGATCCTGTGAGTCTCGTTTACGAGTCCGAATGTGACGGCACGCGCGCCGGCGCGCAACGCGCGATGCGCGATGCCCTCATCGCGAACAGCAAGATCGACGCCGTCTTCGCACACAGCGACGAGATCGCCTACGGCGCATACGAAGCTGCGGTGGCCTCAGATCGCGACCGTGACATCGTCATTCTCGGTGTCGGCGGCCTTCAGGAGGCCGGGATGAAATTCGTCGCCGACGGCATCCTCGCTGCCACGATCGAAACGGCCCTGGGCGCCGATGAAGCGATCAATTATGCCCTCCGCATTTTGTCGGGTGAGGTCATCCTTGCCCAAAGGGTGAGGCTCGCGAGCAAGCTCTATACCCTCACCACGCTCAGCACCGGCGGGTCACCCGTCCGCTGATCCGGCCGCCGAGTCGGCGCGCGGTTCTCGGTGCTCGCGCCAATGCGCCACGCCGTCGATCGCCGTCTTGAGCACGATCAAGACCGCGACAGGGAAGATGGCCGACCTCAACTGAAAGACCACGGCTGCGCCCAAGAGGATCGTGATGTGCATCACGAAGATGCGCGCATAAGGCGCCGTGAAGACATGGGCCACGAGCGCAGTCCGCCGCTCACCACCGAAGAGCCAGTGCGCGAAGAAGGACACGCCGTGACTCAGGAAGAGACCGACGATCCCAAGCAAGACGGGCCGCAAGCCAGAGAGGATCGTCGCTGACCTGGGATCAACGATGCTCGGTGCACCTTCATTTGGAAGCAACATGCCCAAGAAGAGAAAGTGCACGAACATGAAGCCGCCGAAGTGCACACAAAAGAACGCAGACATGAAGACGCGGCGAGCGACATCCAAGACGAGCTCCCAATCGCTGCCTGTCTCTCGACGGCGCGCTTCGATCTCCCGCTCGGCACGACCATCGGCAGCAGTCAGGATCTTCAGCACCGTGAAGAAGCCGATGACAGCGCTCTCGGACCAGTAGAGCAGGAGCACGTCTTGCACGGCGATCTTCTCGAAGACGACCGCGATCAAGACCCCGACATTCGTGAGGACCAAGGCGACGAGCGAGACAAGCCGACGTTGTTGCGCATCCAGCGGCATGCGCGGGAACTCTACCTCACAGTCGCCTCAGATCCGCCCGATGCAATCGTGCATTCTCGCGACTTCGTTTCCTCGCTCGACGACGTGCGTTAGATAGTGGTCTCATGATCGACATCGGCGTCAATCTCACGAGCTCGAAGTTTCACGGCGACCGGAGCGCGGTCGTCGAGCGAGCGCGCAAGTCCGGCATCGAGACGTTCGTCATCACGGGCACGAGCCTCGACGCCAGTCGCCAGGCCCTCGAGCTCGCGAACGAGTTCGACGTCTTTACGACCGCAGGCGTGCACCCGCACGACGCGAAGGACTGGCATGGCGCGAGCAGCGACGCTCTTCGCGACCTCGCTCGAACGCCACGAGTCGTCGCGATCGGCGAGTGCGGACTCGACTTCGACCGCAACTACTCGCCGCCCGAAGCGCAGCTCTTCGCGTTTCGTGAGCAGCTCGAGATCGCTCGCGACACGGGGCTGCCGCTCTTCTTGCACGAGCGCTGCGCCCACGAAGCCATGCTCGAAGTCCTCGAGCCCATGCGGCCCGCGCTCGGGGCAATCGTCATCCACTGCTTCACCGGCACCCACGAGGAGCTCCTTCGCTACCTCGCCCTCGACCTCCACATCGGCATCACCGGCTGGATCTGCGACGAGAGACGAGGAACGGGCCTCTACGAGCTCGCCGCAGAGATCCCCGCCGACCGCCTCATGGTCGAAACCGATGCTCCATGGCTCTTGCCGCGCACCTTGGTGACGAAGCCCAAGGACAGGCGCAACGAGCCGGCCTTCCTGCCAGAAGTCGTGCGCGTCCTCGCCGCCGCGCGCGGCGAGGATGCAGAGGTCACGGCGCGCGCGACGACGGCGACGGCCCGCCGCTTCTTTCGACTCGACGAACAACCGGGCGCGTGACGACCAAAGAGAGCCCGACCAGGATCGCGATGCCCGCCAACCAGGCTCCCGGCGTCATCGCTTCGCCATAGATGATCCACGCTGCACACGCGGCGATGACCGGCTGCAAGAAGATGTAGCTCGCCACGGTCGAAGAGCCGACGCGCGCGAGTGCAAAGAGATTGAGCAGATACGCGACGATGGTCGGAAAGACGAGGATGGCCACCAGCGCAAGCCAGGCCCCCGTCGTCGCGTCTGCCGGAACGAAGACCTCGTCGAGCGCGAAGAGCGGCACCGTCCAAGCGCTCGTCATGAAGACCCATGCGACGACGACCAAGGAGCTCGTCGACTGCAACACATTGCGCATCAACACGAGATAGATCGAGTAGAGCAAGACGTTGCAGAACATCAACAAGTCGCCGCGCAGCGTGTCGCGACCGAAATCGAGACCGTCCGCCACGATCAAGACCACCGTCCCCGAGAACGCGATCCCGATGCCCAGCAGCCGACGAGGCAAGAGCGGCTCGCGCCGCAAGAGAATCGCGACGAGTGACGTCATGACCGGGATCGAAGCCATCAAGAGCCCTGCGTGCGTCGCCGTCGACAAGCGCAGCCCCTCGAGGAAGAAGAGCTGGTTGAGGGCCACGCCGATCAGCGAGCAGAACTGGATGTGCAACACGGTCCGCCACGGCAAGAGCAGCTTCCGCCCGTGCACGCAGAGCGCCACGACCACAAAGAAGCCCGCCGCGACCAAGAGGCGCCAAGCCACGATCGATCGCGGCGAGAAGGCGACGAAGGCTTCTTTGCCAATGATCGGGAAGAGCCCGAAACAGAACTGCACGATGACGAGGGCGAGGTGGCCCCAGATAGCCACTTCACCGGGTGCTTTGGTTTTCACTCAGGAGCCCTCGGGCATCCTGTCGAAAAGTAGAGCAAGTAAGGTACTTCGCGCACCCATCCGAGCTGCAAGGCAAGCATGTCCACATCCATTCCAATGTTCGCACTCTGCATCGTCGCTGCGACGGCGATCGCCGGCACCCAGGAAAACCAGGATCCTGGAACGGCTGCGCCTAGCCAGGACAACATGGCACGCATCGTCGCGGCTCGTGACTGCGGCCCTGAGCACCAGCGCCTCCTCGACATCCTCGGCTCTTGGGAAATCGAACGCCGCGAGTGGCGCGTTCCCGGGCAACCGCAGCCGGCCATCATGACAGGCATCGTGCACAACACCTCGATCCTCGGCGGCCGCTACCTGCGCATGGCGACGACGTGGAAGATCGGCGATCGCCTCCATGAGAGCGTGAACTTCTTCGGCTACGACGCACGCCAGGGACGCTACACACAACTCACGCTCGACTCCGCGACGACCTGGCACATCGAAGGCAGCGGCAAGTGGATCGCGCCGAAGAACAGCATCGTCTTCGACGCCAAAGACGAAGATCCGATGACCAAGACGACGACCGAGCTATCGACGGTGCTTGCGATGTCCAAGCAGTCCTGGCAAATGACCACGACCAAGGCCATCCACAGCGAAAGCAGCGACGAGCCCCAGCGCTTCAAGTCGCTCGAAGTCGTGACCAAGCGCCGCACCGCCGCCGTCGTCGGCCGCTGAGGATCAGCGAAAGCGAACGACGACAGAAGCGCCGGCTTCGATGACCGGCCCTGGCAGGAGGATCGGCAGCGCCCACATGTCGAGACCTCGTAGCTCCGGCGGGAGCTGCTGCAGGCGATCGAAGCGCAGCGAAGGGCGAGCCACGCCACTCGCGTCGGTCAAGCCGACGAAGCCAGGGAAGAGCGGTGAAGCCGCGAACTGGAAAGCAAAGTCGGTGAAGTTGTCACGCGCGAACCAGAAGTCACGACCGCCGCTGACGGCGTTGTAGGTCGGCGGCGTCAGCGAGAGCAGGACCAAGTACGGCACACCCGCCCGCGAGACTGACGACTGCAAGAACATGTCGGCCGCGAGCGGACGGTCGACCTCGATGTCGAAGATGCCGGTCCCGAGGTCAGGACGCGGCGAGCCGCGCAGCGGCAACTCGAGCCTGGCCATGCGCGTCGCATCGAAGTCCAAGTCGACATGAAAGCTCTGCATGAGCGGCTGGAGGCGAAAGCGATCCTCGGTCCCAGGTCGCTGAACGACCTGATTCGAGACCTCGAGCACGAGTCGCGACCCAACGGGCAGGACCGCCGTCGAACAACCGAGCGGAATGCGATACACCCCCGACGCCGCGCTGGCGTTTCTCCAGGTCTGGCCACCGACAGCCAGCACCTGCCGCGATCCGTCGCTGAGCTGCGAGAAGAGCCGCACCCCGAGCTGGAAGTCGGGACGATTGGGCTTCAGGCGCAAGTAGAGCACGCCGTCGCCTACGAGCTCGATCCCACCTGGCAACACGGGCCCGACGAAGTCGAGCTTGTCACGCGGCAGCGCCGCCACGACCCGCCCCATCTGCGAACGATCGCGGGCGAAGTCACGCCAGTCGTAGTCGACGTTGAGCGCGTTGACGAGCCGTCTTTGGCCGACGAAGACGTCCTCGTTCGCGCCGCGCAAACGCAAGAACGCATCGAGATCGAAGCGCAGCGCTTGCGCGTCGAGCGAGGGGTAGCGCCCGTCCTCGCGTAGCCGCCAAATGCTCTGCACGAGTGAATACTGAAGCGGGTCGCCAGGGATGGCGGCCGTGATGACCGGAGGTCCGCCGTCGCCGACTTTGTTGTCATCCCGCAAGAACCAATTGAGCCAGCGTAGGCCAAGACGCTGCCTCAAGATGACCTGGTAGGTGTTGAGCGGCGTGCTGTGGAAGCCCGTCGACACGAACAAGCGTCGCGGCGTCTCCTTCGGCAGCATGTCGAGGGCGGCGATCGCGAGGTCAGGTGACAAGAACTCGTCGAGCCAAGTCATCATGCAGAGAACCGGCACGCGACTCGTTGCAAGCTCGCCGACGAAGTCTCGGCCCGCCTCGGCCTTCATCCAGGCCGCCAACCCCGCCGGGTCGTCATTCTCGAAGAACTCGCTCGCCCGACGCCGAAACTCAGGGTCGAAGCGAACGATCTCTTCTTTTGCGTCGTCGAGCCACGAACCGAAGAGCTCGTGGAAGCCCGTGCCGTGCGGCACGAGGACATCGACGGTTTGCGGCGCCATGATGCGAGGAATGACCGCGCGGATGACCGGGAAGGGTGTCGACCGGCGAGGATTGGACGGCAGGACCTTGCCCGAGTAAGCCGCTGCGGCCCAAGCGTGGACCCCGCCCTGGCTGTCACCGACGACACCGATGCGCGTCGCGTCGACAGCGTCGGGCCAGCTCTGAGTCGCCCATTCGATGACCTCGGCGAGATCGATCCACTCATCAAGGGCCCAGAGACGCGATCCCCGACCTGGATTGAGCGCCTTGGCGGACGCCTGCCCCCGCACGTCATAGGTGACGACGAAGTAACCGGCACCCGCGATCGCATCAGCCTCGGGTGCGAAGGACAAGTGTGACGACCCGAGGCCAGGCACGACCACGACGAGGGGCCAGCCCTGCAAGGGCGGCGGCCCACCGGGATAGGACACGCGGGCGGTCGTCCGGTAAGCGTCACCATGCGTGACGGCGATCTCACCTTCGACGACCACATGCTGCGCTGGCCCGGAGCGCGCCAGAATCAGACCGGCAAGGCAGGCGCCTAGCACGGCCAATGACGACTGTTTCATCACGCTCTCGAGAATCAGCGCCAGCGCAAGCGGGCGGTCATGCCGCCCTGGAAGCCGCGCGTGAACGTGAAGAAGGTCGGCGCCACCGTGATACTCGAGCCGACGAGGCTAGGCGGTATCTGCCCGTTCAAGAGACCGAGGTTGAGGGTGATGCTCGCTTCGCCGTTTGCATCCAGGACTCCAGCAAAGTTCGCACAGACCGGCAAGTTGATCGCGGTGACGAAGGCGTAGGTACCTTCATCGGGCTCGAACCAGAGCTCCGAGCCATCCGGGAAGACCTTCGCCGGCCCTTCGCCGCTGAAGCCGAGCAGGACGACGTAGAGCGCATCCTTCCAGTCGTTCGAGCTGCGGATCGTGAAGGTCTTGGCCGCAGGACTCGTGACCGAAATCGTCGTCTCGGCCGACTCGAGACTCGGTGGCACCATGCTCAGACTGGCGAGCTCCAGCCACGACTGGTGCAGGGCATTGTGTCGAACGTTGACCGTGAAGGACTCGAAGCACGGGATGCGCCGAAAGACCGATCCGCCGCTGCGGTCCGGGGTCTGGACATCGTAGTTGCTGACCTCGATGCGAAGCTTCTGTCCCGCCTTCACGATGCTCGCGAGTGGTGAGAGCGTGACTTCGATGCGGCGGCTCGCCGGCACGCTTTGAAAATCCACGGCGGTGCCCCCGCTCGCGAGGACGCGTTCGCTCGTGCCATCGACAACGACCAGGCGCGCCCCCAGCACGATGTTCGAACTCAGGCTCTCGACATAGAGCGAGAGTTTCGGGATGCAGGCGTACTCGACATCCTTCGCGAAAGCGCTCGTGGTGAAGACGATCGTGGATCGTGGGATCTTGGCCTCGACCTTGGTGATCTCACCACCATCACCGACGAAGTCGACCGGCGCGTAGTTCGCGAGGACGACGTTGTCGACCTTTGACTGACCTTCGCTCAGCGTCGGCTGTTCGGCATCGAGTCCGCCCGACGCACGGAAGTAGAGCTTTTCGCTCGTCACGCCACTCGGCGGCCAAGCCGAGTACGAGCGATGGCGCCACAACGAAATGGGCGAAGCGTACTCAGCGTCGACAGACGGCATCTGCGCGACCTCGATGGTCGGGCCCTTCTCAACCGGCTCGACCGCCCCTTTGAGCCAGCGCTTCATCCAAGCCTCGGTCAAGAAGATCTGCCGCGCGACCTGATTCGCGTTCAACGGCATGCCGTGCGGGCCCGTCGTCATGTAGCAGCGACGCGGCGTCGAGGCAGGCAACTTGTCGAAGAGCTCGAGGACGCCGCGCGGATCACTCCAGGTGTCTTGCCACCCGACGCAAGCGAGGATCGGCACAGTCGTTTGCTCCAGCAGCGACACGAAGTCGAAGCCAGGGACCGATCGCAAGTAGCCCGCCAGATTCGAAGCGTCGTTGCTGTTGATCGCGCTCGTGATCTGAGCGCGCATGGCCGCATCCAGGTCGACGATCGGGTTCGGACTTTGGAAGCCGAAGCCAGCGAGGTAGTAAAGGAAGGCCTTGCCGCCGGGCACGAAGGCATCGACGACGTGTGGGTCGAAGTAGCGCGGCACGACGCAGTCGATCTGCGGGAAGACTTTGGTCCGGCGCGCATTCGATGGAAGCGCCTTTCCCGACCAAGCGGCCGCAGCCCAGGCGTGAACCGCCCCTTGGCTGTCCCCGAAGACCGCCACGCGGTCGAGGTCGACACGCCCGACATAGGTCGCGCCAGCCCACTCGATGATCTCCGCCATGTCGATCCACTCGTCGAGCGACCAGAGCTTGCTCGGCTTGCCAGGATTGAGCGCACGCGCGTCCGCTTGACCTCGCACGTCGTAGGTGACGACAACGAAGCCTTGGC